>CAYSIG010000003.1:0-129988 GCA_964430995.1 uncultured Flavipsychrobacter sp. | reverse complement strand
CCCCCAAAAGGTATAATTATACCCTAAAAGGTATAAAAAAGTCATGAGTAAGTCTGCGAAATACTCGGCAGATACAATAAGTCCGCGAGTAGAAAAACGCCCACACAAAGGCCAAGCCACCGCGGGACAGGCAGAAGTTCACAAAGCAGTCGGTCAAAGAACTTGCCCCATTTTTTTGGAGTTGAGTAAAGTTCATTAATATAGCTACTCCTGCAAAATTTAAGAACCATGACGGTACAGTAACTGTACCATGACAGTACAGATACTGTACCGTGATGGAAAATACTTTTGGCTACAGCAGGGGTTTTCAGGTGATACCGGTGTTTTTTCGGGTGGGGGTAATGGCGGAAATATTTCCGTATGCAGCATACAATAATAAAACCGATACATTTGGCAACGTAATGTGCTGATAATGTCTTGATAACCACCCTATGCGGAACAGATCATTCGGAAGATTTTCGATAAGGTTTGAATATTTTCAGACCCTGCTATGCCTGTTACTACTAGTATCCACATTTTCATTTGCACAGAAAGTAACATACCCCAGGCTCACCAGACATCAGAAAGACAGTCTGAAAAAGGAGATAAAAGCCATGATGGCTGAAGACCAGAAATACAGGTGGATGGTTATGCTGGGAGAAATGGATTCTGCAAAACTGGCCGCCCTACGGAAGATGCCCGAAAAAGACCAATGGCAGCGCATGAAAGATGTGCAAATGAACAGGGTGGGTATTTCGAGAATACAGAGAGATTCACTTGATGACCTGCAGCAGTATATTGACACCACCAATATGCGTAAGATCATTGCGATAATAAACAACTATGGTTTTCCCACTTATATTGAACCCTGGGAGGTGACAACCTTTTTTTTGCATTTACCGGCATTGCCGGATGATGGCCATATAAACATGCTGAAAGACCTTACTAAAAAAGGAAAGATCTCCGCCGATGAGTTTGCTGCGATTTACGACCGCAGACAAATGTGTAAACACCTGCCCGAACTCTATTATGTGGCGCCCCGCCTTGATACGGTTACCGGTAAAAGTGCTTATCCAATACCGTTGAACCTAGACGAGACGAACAAAGCGCGGGCTGAGATAGGGATGAAAAAATATCAAGCTCAATAATGTTATTCATGCAACAAGCCCGCCAGTGCCGGGGCAAAAAAAGTGCTCCAAAAGGAGCACTTTAACTTAAAAAAATCTTGAGTATTGAATTACGCAGTTGCGGCCTTCAGGACACCCAGTTCCTTGCCCACTTTTATAAATGCCTCTATGGCCTTATCAAGGTGGTGGCGCTCATGCCCTGCCGATATCTGCACCCTTATGCGCGCCTTGCCCTTGGCCACTACCGGGAAGAAGAACCCTACCACATATATCCCTTCTTCAAGCATTCTTGCCGCAAACTTCTGGGCCACCACTGCATCATACAGCATGATGGGTGTGATGGGGTGCGTTCCGGGTTTTATATCAAAGCCTACTTCTGTCATCCTGTTGCGGAAGTAGAGTGTGTTGTCCTCCAGCTTATCGCGCAGTGCCGTAGTTTCGCTCAGCATATCCAGCACCGCTATTGTTGCGCCCACTATTGAAGGTGCCAGTGAGTTGGAGAACAGGTATGGCCTGCTGCGCTGGCGCAGCATCTCTATTATTTCTTTTTTTCCGCTCGTAAATCCGCCAGATGCGCCACCTAAGGCTTTGCCCATAGTGCCGGTAATAATGTCTATCCTGTCCATTACCCCGCACAGCTCGTGTACGCCCCTGCCGGTAGCGCCCATAAACCCTGATGAGTGGCTTTCGTCAATCATCACCAGCGCATCATACTTATCGGCGAGGTCGCATATCTTATCTAACTGTGCTATGGTGCCATCCATTGAGAATACCGAATCGGTAACTATGAGGCGTGTGCGGCAGTCCATGTTGGCTTTCAGTTGTGCTTCCAGGTCTGCCATATCGTTATGCAGGTACCTGCCGCGGCGGGCCTTGCACAGGCGCACCCCGTCTATTATAGAGGCATGGTTCAGCTCGTCTGATATGATGGCATCGTTCTCGCCCAGCAGCGGCTCAAACACACCACCATTAGCATCAAAGCAAGCCACGTATAAAATGGAATCTTCCGCTCCCAGGAATTTCGACAGCTTTTCTTCCAGCTCCTTATGTATATCCTGTGTGCCGCAGATGAAGCGCACTGAGCTCATACCATACCCGCGGTGGTCTATTGCCTTATGGGCAGCTTCCACCACCTTCGGGTGCGATGAAAGGCCGAGGTAGTTATTGGCGCAGAAGTTCAGCACTGTCCTGCCGTTTACTTTTATTTCTGCCCCCTGCGGCGATTCTATGATACGTTCCTGCTTATATAATCCCGCGTCTTTAATCTCCTGCAGTTCTTTCTGCAGCCGCGTATAAAATGATGGACTAGACATGATATTGAATTTTGATACACCGGGTTACCGGCAAAAAATTATCGCTTATATACCACCCTGCAGTTTTCGCTGCCGCCTGTGGGCACAGACTCTGCAAAGTAGTCAATGATCATACTGTCGGCAGTGAATGTTCCGTTGCCCGAAAGTATTACCCCATTGCCGTAGTATGCCTTGGGAATGGTAACAGTATTATTAATGCAATGGAGTGTCACATCTACATTGCAGTTAGTACCATATCCGCCAAAGTTGTTCATCACCAGTGTATTCAGCGTGCCGGTAGAAATACCGGTAGAAGGGTGGTCGAATTTGCGGCCGGTGCAGACATTATAGCCAGTCAGGTTGCCCCAGAAGAGTGCTGCGCAATCAGCAGGTATTACTCTGATATTGAAATTATAGCTCTTCGGAATAACTGTTTCGGTGTAGGCGGTAATGGTAACAGGGAAGACACTGCCTGCCGTAGCGCCGTTGCTGCGGAAAATAAATTCCTTATCGAAGGTGGGGGTAGAAACAAATGTATCGGGCGTAACGGTAACGTTGGCCGGCATACCGGTAATAACCAGTTTCACTTCATCGCCCTGGTAGCCGCTCAGGAACCGGACCCGAACCTTCATGGCATAGTTTCCTGTATCGGGTATGTACACATCTCCCATTACGCTGTCTTTCACATCATTAGTAACAGCATAGCTCAATGGTTGCTTTACTTGTTTAGCGCAGGATACTGCAAAAACGGTGGCCAGAAAGAACAAAACAATTTTTTGCATATAACTATTTTAAAGCCGAAAGATACTTCATAATATTAAAATTTGACTGAAAATAGTTTGTTTTTTAACCCCGCACCCTACCGCGTACGCCTTTAGCTATAGCGGTGGTGCAGCGGGAACTATTATTTTACAGTGCTGCGGAGTCATATTTTTATTTCCATATTATTTTTTCTGATAAAGGCGTGTTGCGCACACCCTCTTTCGCCGGCTCATCGCTATAACCCAGGAAGATGAGGCCCATAACTATGTCGTGTTCCCCCAGTTCCAGGTATTCTTTGAGTGCGTGGGTGTGGGTCATGCCCCCAGTACTCCAGAACGAGGCAATGCCCAGCGCCGTAGCACCCAGCAGTATGTTCTGCACAGCCGCCGATGCCGCCGCCACTTCCTCCACCTGTGGTATCTTCACGTTCTCGCCGCGTTTCATCACCGCTACTACCAGGTGCGATGCATTATCTACGTTGTGCTCCAGCTTTTCGCGGGTGGCTTCCTGTCTTTTGTCTTCGGCTGTGTGGTTCCAGTAGAGATCGCCATGCGCCTTGCCAAATGTTTTTAATGCGTCGCCGCCATAAACGAAAAAACGCCAGGGTTCTGTGCGGCCATGTGTGGGGGCCCAGTCGGCAAGTGCCAGCAGTTGGTTCACAGTTTCATTGGGTATCACCTGGCCATTCATCTTAGACCAGCCTACCGAGCGCCTGTCTTTAATAACAGTTTGCAACAGTTCGAATGTATTGTTTGACATACGGCAAAGGTATGGCTTTACCAATGATCTATACCGAGGTCGGCATTGAGCATAGATGCGGCCAGCTGGCCTGTGAACAGTAGCTGGTCGTTTTTAGGGTCATAGAACTTCACCCCCGTTGACTGTACACCTTCTGTAAAAGGGTTCATATCCATAATAATACCCTTTAGTTTTTTCCCCTTTGGGTTCCTGATTACTGCACGCCCTTTCGAAAGCAGAAAAGCGCCCACACCGTTTTGTACCATGTGTTGCAGGGTGTTCCTGTACTGCTGCCTGAAGCCGGGATAAAGTTCTATATGATGTTGCCGGGTAGTATCGAGGCCAGAAGTATTGCCGTAAGTATTTATGCCTCTTTCGGAAAGCAGCACCAGCGCCCGGTCAATATCCCTGATAGTAAAGGATATGGTGTACCCTTCAAACAGAATGTGTACCTGTGGTTGCGCCCACAAGTTGCGCAGTTCCACCGTTTTTTGCGAAAATGAAGAGTAAGGAATAATTAAAATTGCAAAAAGCAACAAGAACTGTTTCATTCTAAAATATTTGTCTTTCCAAGGGATGAATGGAACTCGCGGCAACTACAGGAAATAACACAACTACAGAATTCCCATGCACCTGCATACGAATTCTATGCTTTTGCCTGCTCGTTTCATCATGCAAATTTTAGTGGTACTAAAGTACGGAAAACGGTTAATTTTACCACCCTAAACAATATTTTAATGAAAAGCTTTGCAAGCGATAACTATGCCGGGGTGTTGCCGGAGATTATGGAAGCGTTGGAGAAGGCAAACGCGTTGCATGCCCGCTCATATGGTGCTGATGAGGTGACCAGGCGTACTGTATCATTGTTCAGGCAGGTGTTTGATGCTGAGGTGGATGTTTACTTCGTGTTTAACGGCACGGGCGCCAACCTGCTGAGCATCAGTAGCGGGACACATTCTTATAATTCCGTACTCTGCGCTGATACCTCTCATATATATAATGATGAATCATCTGCGCCGGAAACATTTACCGGGTGCCGTTTCTTTCCTTTAAAGGCGAATGAACTTGGCAAACTGGATGTTGACACAATCAGTGAACGCCTCATCAGGAAAGGGGATGTGCATTATCCGCAAACGGCTATGCTATCCATTACACAGGCTACCGAATATGGCACGGTTTACACTCCCGAAGAAATAAAATCGATCTCTGCCCTCACAAAAGAGCACGGCCTGTACCTCCATATGGATGGTTCCAGGTTTTTCAACGCCGCTGCCTCACTGAATTGTGACCTGAAAGACTTAAGCGGGAAAGCAGGGGTGGATATTCTGTCGCTGGGTGGCACAAAAGCGGGAATGATGTTTGGTGAAGCTGTGGTAGTGTTCAATAAAGAATTGTCAAAACATATAGCCTACAAGCATAAGCAGATAATACAACTGGCATCTAAAACCCGCTTTATCGCCGCCCAGTTTGAAGCCATGTTACAAAATGACCTGTGGCGCACAACCGCCACTCATGCAAATAAAATGGCAGAACTGCTTTGCCGGGCGCTTACACCAAACAGGAAAATAAAAATAACAAAGCCGGTGCAGGCCAATGCGGTATTTGCCGAAATACCCCGGAGCTGGTACGCACCACTACAAGAGCATTATCCTTTTTACATATGGAAAGATAACACCCACGAGGTAAGGCTGATGTGTGCGTGGGATACAAAAGAAGAGGAAATAAACACATTTGCAGGTGCAGTAAATGCCTTGCCATAGGTGCATTATTTCAGGGTATCGGTGGGTGGGTGGGTTATTTCTGTTTTAGGCTGTTTAGCCCGGTTGATGACAAGTTCCTTGATGAGGGCATAACATACCGGTAGCACAAGTATGGCGATGAATATGATAGCGGCTATCTTGCCTGTTTTCGGAGATTTGGTTTCCACAATTGACTATTTAACGCTGCAAATTTAATGATGTTTTATGTAACCGGGGATACCGGTTATGTCATTGACAAGGTATGCACGGAAAGAGGCTTGGTTATATAACAGTTCCGTACTAACAATACCCGTCTGCCTGTTTACTTTCAGAATATAATTGGCCGACCCACCGCATATGAAATAATCATCTCCCACAAGCTGCACATTTCCTTTGTTCAGGGCAAATGCCGCCGGTATATTGTATGATTTGAATTGAACTACCTTTCTGCTCTCCTCATCCAGGGTAAATTCAAGTATGCGGGAAACCTTGTTTTGTGTGCTGTCTCCATTTTCTAACAATAGCAACGTATGTCCATTGTTGATGAATGAGGGGTCCTGTTGTTTGTAAAAAATCTGCTCCGGCGCTAGCTCGAAATCAGAATGTTTTCCGCCAAGGCGCCAAAGTACCTCACCGGTAGTTCTTTTTACTTTGATGACCTGGTTGCTGTTATGAAACGAAATGACCATGTTGCTGTCCCTGGGGTCGAGGGCAATCCCATCTATGTGCAGATAGTCTTGTACAGTGCTGCTGTCAGCATAGTTGTTCCCCTTCAGGCTCGCAACGTAAAATTCAGGGAAAGCGGATGCGTTCCATTGCCATGCAACAGTATCATTGATTATTTCCTGAATCACAGGCACTGCCAATCTTACACCCTTTGCAGGTTCTAGCGAATCAGGGATATTGGTTACCTGCATTACATAGGAAGCCATAGTGATAAAATGGTTGTCCGACAACATGATAAAATCCCGGTGATCAAGGTCCCGTTTACCTTCAGCGATAACTTCCTTGAAGGTATGGAGGTGTATCTGCTTTAGTTCATTTAAAGCTGAGTCAAGTATCACGATATGTGCCACCGAACCATTCCGGTAATTCTGAAGAATATCCGCAGGATCGTATACAGCGTAAGAATACCGGATATGGCCATGCACCAGCCACTGCCTGAAGTCACTCACAATTCCGGCTATCTTTTTTTGACAGACAATATTTCCCGCAAAGTCCATTACAATCAGCCGGCTTTCCCTTTGCGGTGACGTAACATAAGGGGCCATCAATATATACCCTCTTTGGGATGCATCTGTTTTCCTGAACACGTACCTGAACGCAAGATCATCATGCGCTTTGATACGGCTGATAATTTTGTACACAAGCAGAGAGGTAATTGCCATTGCAAGCAGCACAAAAACAAGTTGCAATATGCGTTTTGGTCTCATTTAAATATAGACGACTTTACTTTTTATAGGCTGGTATTCCATCAATGTTTTGCACTATATGCGCACGGTACAGCGGTTGATTTGTTTTCAGTTCCATTATTTTTTCGCCGCTTCTGCCATCCATCTCCAGCACATAATTGGCAGACCCGCCGCAGATGTAATAATTATTGCCGATCTTTTGAACAGAGCCGCGTGTACCTGCAAAGGGGCCGGGAACCTTATATGCCTTAAATGAGGTGATTCGTTTATTCGTCTCGTCCAGCCCGAACTCAAGTATACGTGAGTACGGCCTTGCAGATTTTTCGCCATTGTCGAATAACAGGAGCGTTCGGCCACTGTCAATTATTGTTGCATGGTGCTGGCGCAGGAATACCTGCTCAACGGTCAGTTCGAAATCAGAGTTTCTGCCGCCTAATCGCCATATGATGTCACCGGTGCGCCGACTCACTTTGATGACCTGGTTGTTGTTATGCAAGGAAAGAATAAGGTTACTGTCATTCGGGTCTATGAACATGGAATTCATATGCGCATAGTCCTGTGGTTCAAGCGTATCATAGAATTTATTTCCCATTGTACTGTTCACATACAGCTCCGGGTATCGGCTGCCATCCCATTGCCACACTACCGAGTCATTTTTTATTTCCTGTATCAGTGGCGCTGCTATCCTTGTCTTTGGCGATTGTATGAGGTAAACGGGAATATTGTTTACGGCTTTTACATACAATGACATAGTGATGTAATGGTCATCAGACAACATAATAAAATCGTGATGGTCGAGCCCCGGCCTGTTGCCGGTCACTATGTCTTTGTATGGCAGCAGTTTGATCTCTTTTATTACATTCAGTGCGGAGTCCAGTATTACTGCTTTTCTTGCAGAGCCCGCCAGTGCTAAACGCTGGTCGGCACTTGTGTCATGCACCATGTACGAATAGCGCACACGCCCGTTTACGTTCCATTGACGAAAATCAGAAACTACCCCTTCTATTCTGCGTTCCAACACTAAATTCCCTTTAAGGTCTACAATCACTATTTTCCCATAATCAAGGTTTACAGGCAGCGAAGGTGTCAGTAATATATACCCCTGTGCCGATGTATCTTTTGTTTCGAAAGTGTATTTAAATACCTTGTTTGTTTTCAGATAAATGATGGCTTCACGGCGCACATATAGGAAAGACTTGTAAAAGAAATACAGCACCGATGGCAATACGATGCCAAAAAAGATAATGATCTTGAGTATGCCCCTTATTTTTATGGTAATCTGCATTCCGTTATTTTCCCGCCTTGTTTTGCATGATACCTTTAATATTATCTACGAGGTACGCCCTATACATGGACTGGTTAGCTACCAGCCTCATTTTACGCTCACCGGTAATGCTGTTTACCAATAGAACATAATTTGCCGATCCGCCGCAAATAAGGTAATCGTCGCCTATTTTCTGAACTGATCCAAGTGACTCTGTAAGGGGCTCCTGTATCCTATACGACTTGAATAAAACGACCGTTTTGTTTTTCTCATCCAGCTTGAACTCCAGTATTCTCGAATAAGGCCGCTGTGCTTTTTCTCCGTTATCAAATATCAGCAGGTTCCGATCGTTTGTCAGGGTCGCATTGTGCTGGCGAAGGAATACCTGGTCTGAGGTAAGGGGAAAATCAGAGTTCCGTCCGCCAAGCCGCCAAATGATACCGCCTGTTTTTCTGTGTATTTTTATAATCTGGTTCAACTGGCGCAGGGAAATGATCAGGTTGCTGTCGACAGGGTCTATCGTCATTGAATTTATATGCATGTAGTCTTGCGCTACTGTGTCATAAAATTTATTTCCGATTTCGCTGTTTACATAGAACTCCGGAAATTTACTTCCGTCCCACTGCCATATCAGCGCATCGTCTTTTATTTCCTGTATGATAGTTGTTGCCACTTTGTTTGCCGGCGAAGGCGTAAGGAATGCAGGAATATTGTCAACATGCTTGCTATATGTGGTCATTGTTATATAGTGGTTTTCCGACAGCATGATAAAATCGTGAAGGTCAAGGTCTTCATGCCGATTGGTTGTAATGTCTTTGTAAGGCAAAAGGTGTACTTCCTTTATTTCGTTTAATGCGGAATCTAGAATGACCACATGTCCTGCGGAAAGTGTTACGTGATGTGCTGCAGAATCATCTACGCCATAAGTATAATAGATGCGCCCGTTTATTTCCCACTGCCTGAAATCGATGACGGCACCCTTACACTGCTTTTCCAGTATTTTGTTGCCCCTTGTATCCATTATTACCGGCCTGCCATATTTTAAATTGAAACGCACATAAGGAGCTATCAGCAGGTATCCTTTTTGTGATGTATCACTCACGGCAATTTTATACTCGAAGGGCTTGGGTTCAAAATTACTTACTCTTTTCGCAGCCGTTTTCTTTAGTATCTCCTGGTAGGTGTAGTATTTCCATGCTTTGTACGACACAAATGCGATAGCAGATGCGATAATGATGAAAAATAGTGTGATCCACAGGATTCCTTTTAATTTGAGTGTAAACTGCATTTTATTAGTTTATATCCCGGATTAATATGCTTTGTCAGGAGCCCCTTGATTTTTGTAGCAGATCAATGACGCCTTCCTTCTGCAATATACGATAACCTATGCGGTCGTTGGATATACCCTGCTTCAGCTCATAGGTAAACTCGTATCCCCCATTGTCCGACATATTAGTAACAAAGTAAGAAAACAAAATATCCTTATTGCTGATGAACTGCTGGGCAACCTCGTACAAATGCGTAGAAAGGATCATCATATGGTTTTGATGGTGCAGCAAACCGTCCATAACCGCCCGTGTACATTCATAGGCATCGTGCACATTCGTGCCTTTGAACAACTCATCCATCAGCACAAGGTGAGGCTCCTGCTGCTTTAATTTTGTCGCGGTCTGTTTCATCCGCTGCACCTCAGCAAAAAAGTAACTTTCTCCTTTCAGGATATTATCCTCTACCTGCATATTGGTAATGATACCCTGCAAAAAGCTGATACGCATTGACGTGGCCGGAACACCCATGCCCAGGTGGGCCAGCAGTGCTGATACCCCCAGCGCCCGCATGAATGTCGTTTTTCCGGACATATTCGCACCTGTCAGTAACAGGAAGTTCCTGTTGTCATCAAAACGGATATCGTAGGCAATTGGTTTCCTCAGTAAAGGGTGTTTCAGCCCTGTCGTTTCAAAACAAACAGGCAGTGCAGGCAACAACTCCGGGAATACCCATTTACGGTCAACAGTGGCCCGCGCCATTGATTGCCATGCATCCAGCCGGGCATAACTGTTTATCAGCCGCCGCACCATGTTCTTCATTTCTCGGCGGGCGCAGTAGTTCAGGTGGGCGAGTGTGGTGTACTTTGTATCCTTTGTTAAGCCAATGATCTCATTTGTAAGATTATGCTTTAATTCATCTTTGATGGCATTCAGTTCCCGTTGCAGCAGGGGCGGCACTTGTTCCTGCTCGCTTATTTTAGCCAGTTGGGTGCAGCCATTCAAAAAATCAGATAGATGCGACAGCGAAAATTTTGTGAGAAAATACTCCTGCTTGTTCAGCACTCGCTGCAAAAATGAATTAAGCAGCAGTGCAAACCCCGTTGGTGGCGTAGGGACATTATCAGCCGATTCGAAAAATTTGTCCAGCATCACCAGCGTGCCGTTCGATATTATTTTAGGCCACAGGTCAGGGTGTGTAGACCAGAACTTAATAGCATCCTGCACATCTTTAAGCTGGCCAGGGGTATCGGGCGGATGGTAGATATGTTTACGCAGCATATCTTTCCCCTCCTGCGTAGTCGTATAATCCAGTAATGCAAAAACCCCTTCACTGCCATCCGACGTGAATATGGAAAGGTCTTTCAGTGTGGTCTTGTCGTTTTGCATTATTACCTGTCGAATGTTAGCCTTCTTCCCCGCACATTGTCATTCACTGCACCATTTTCATACGCGACCTCGCCATTCACAAACGTATATTTTACCGCAGCAGGGAAACTATGCCCTTCGAATGGCGACCAGCCGCATTTGTATAATATATTGTCCTTGGTTACCGCCGTAGGTGATTGCATATCTACCAGCACCATGTCGGCAAAATAACCCTCTCTTATATAGCCCCTGTTTGCTATTTGAAAACACTGGGCAGGCGCGTGGCACATTTTCTCCACCACTTTTTCAAAGGTAATTTTTCCCTCTTTCACATATTGCAGCATCAGCAATAGCGAATGCTGCACCAGAGGTACACCTGAAGGCGCTTTCTGGTAAGGCTGCTGTTTTTCTTCCCATGTGTGTGGCGCGTGGTCGGTGGCTATAATATCCAGCCTGTCATCCAGCAAGGCTTTCCATAGCTCATGTTTATTCTCCGGCCCTTTTATTGCAGGGTTGCATTTTATCAGGTTGCCATACTGCGGGTAATCATCAGCCGTAAAGTGCAGATGATGCACACATACCTCCGATGTTATGCGTTTATCTGCCAGCGGGAACATATTTGTGAACAACTGTAGTTCCTTAGCGGTAGATATGTGCAGTATGTGCAGGCGGGTATTATATTTTTTAGCGATCTGGATGGCGGACAATGAACTTTGGAAACAGGCTTCAGCATTTCTTATTATGGGATGGTAAGAGGCATTATCGGCATCAGGGTATTTAGCTTTATTCTCGTTAATGATGTTCTCGTTTTCGCAGTGGGTGGCTATCAGCAATTCCGATCCGGAGAATATTTTAGTTAGCGTGCCATAGTTGTCCACCAGCATATCACCGGTGCTGGAGCCCATGAATATCTTTACGCCGCACACGCTTTTTTTCTTTTCGTTCGTCCTCAATACTTCGTCGGCATTATGGTTTGATACACCCATGAAGAATGAATAGTTGGCCACTGATGTGGCGGCGGCTATATCATACTTACTTTCCAGCAATTCCTGTGTCAGCGCCGGAGGGTTGGTATTGGGCATCTCCATAAAGGACGTCGTGCCCCCTGCTACCGCTGCCCGCGCCTCCGATGCTATGTTTGCCTTATGGGTAAGGCCCGGTTCCCGGAAGTGCACCTGGTCGTCTATTACGCCGGGCATCAGATATACCCCTTCTGCGTTTATCTCGCGGCAGTTGCCGGTATAAGTTATGTTATCATCAATGCGGTCGATTACTCCATCCTTTATCAGCACATCTTTAACGACGCTGCAGCCTTCATTGATAACCGTTGCTTTTTTTATTAGTATCGGAAACATATTGCTATATTCGTAGCGCATTTGTGGGCGCTTACTTTTTTAGTATGCAAATCTACCACTTGGGCATCTGAAAACTTACATTATGCACAAAAAAGCTCATTTATTACTTATAGCTTTATTCAGCATCACTGCCGGCTATGCGCAAACAACCTTTCTGCCACTGAATACGGAGAATTATCACCTGCTCGACAGGCTGGAGACCCGTTCAGGCAAACTCTGCGATAGCCTTTCGCTGTGGGACAGGCCGGAGGCACGCCGCAATGCCGTAAACTTTCTGGAAAATGTAAAGGCGAAAAACAGCAACACCGCCGCAAAACCGTGGCTGAGCAATGTAGACAGGTATAATGTAGACCAGATGATATCTGAGAGCGGTGAGTGGGCGCCAAAAGAAGACGAGACTATAAATTCAAGGCGGGCATGGCTGAAGTTCTTTTACCAGAAACAGTACAACCTTATTCATGTAAAAACGAACGATTTCCTCTTAGATAAGAATTTCTTCCTAGTTGTAAACCCTATCATAAGTGGGGTGGCCATGTACCAGAATAATTCGCCTGCCCCCGCAGGGGCGAAGAGTACGCGTTTTTACTCCGGCCGTGGTGCTGAGCTCCGTGGCTGGATATCAAAGAAACTCGGCTTTTATACTTCGATAGTTGACAACCAGGAGCAGTTCCCCTATTTTATGGAGAATTGGGTGAAGAAGAACGGAAAGTTATCTGCCGTGCCCGGCGCCGATAATTATAAAACCCCCAGCGCCGGAAATTACGACTATATGCAGGCCAGCGGTTACATCAATTTCGACGTGGTAAAAAACCATGTCAATGTAACTTTTGGTACAGGCAAACATTTTATCGGCGATGGCATCAGCAGCTTGTTCCTTACCGACAATTCTTCAAATATGCCGTTCCTGCAAATACAGGCAAGGGTTTGGAAACTTAATTACGAATGCCTGTACCTGCAGCTCACGCCCCAGTTTGATAATACGGCGCGGGATACTACACTCCCCCACAAGTATTCAACTATTCACTACCTCAATATCAACACATTCAAGTGGCTCAGCATAGGGCTTTTTGAAGCGGAGGTATTTTCACGCCCCAACCACTACGAATTGTCTTACCTGAACCCCATAATCTTCAGTACGGCGGTAAACAGGTATAACGGCTCGGGTGATAAATCATTGCTGGGTATGAGTTTCAAAGCCATTGCGGCGAAACATGTGCAGATATATGGTCAGTTGCTCTTCAATGAATTCCGCTATAAAGAACTGATAAGCAGCAAAAAATGGTATGGTAACAAATACGGTTTTCAGTTAGGCGCTAAATACTTCGATGCCTTTACCGTTAAGAACCTTGATATACAGGGAGAGTTTGATGCCGTTCGCCCCTATACATATGCAGCGCAGGATACACTGGCCAACTACACCAGCTACAACCAGCCGCTTGCCGACCCCCTGGGTTCCGGTTTTATGAAGGTGATTGGGCAGATAAAATACAACCCTATCCGCAACCTGTACCTGTCGCTCAGGGGCACTTACTACATACAGGGCGTGGATACCGGCGGAAGGAACTATGGCAACAATGTCTTTAACCCATACGTAACCGCCGACCATATATACGGCGTAAGCTGGATAAATGGCCCCCGCGGCACCTGCCAGATTGCCAACCTGAACATTTCTTACCAGCTCCGCCGCAATCTCTTCTTCGACCTCGGCGGCACTTACCGTAAATATGTGGTAGGTTCCGGCGCATACCCGGCATATGCCACTACCGGTTCCATATCAGGGCCGCTTACCACAAACTATGTTTATTTCGGTATCAGGCTCAACTGTGCAAGGCGCGACTATGATTTCTTTTAATGTGAAAACCTTCTCAGTATAAAAAATTAAAAAGATTTTTTAATTTGGTGCCTATGAAAAATAAAATGATCAGGATAGCAGCACTTTTTATTTTACTTTCTTACTTAAGCAGCTGCTACTCACCCATAAAAACAGACCGTAAAGTTCCCAAGCCCCGTAAATACCAGAGGGCGGGCAGGGCATGGTAGATTTTTACCGTATCCGGATGCAGAAATAGTATTACAATAATCCCCGCACTTTGTCAATAACCGCCTGCAGCCCGGCCACGTCCTGTCCGCCGGCTGTGGCAAGTGTTTTCTGTCCGCCGCCACCGCCTTTTATCAATGGTGCCACATGCTCTTTGATTATCTTGCCCGCGTCTAATCCTTTAGCGGCCGCCACCTTTTCATCTA
This sequence comes from uncultured Flavipsychrobacter sp., assembly GCA_964430995.1. GTDB lineage: Bacteria > Bacteroidota > Bacteroidia > Chitinophagales > Chitinophagaceae > Nemorincola. Next base: position 115,443 of record CAYSIG010000003.1, on the reverse strand, counting down.
CCGCTACTGCCACAAATGGTTTACCATCTATATTGGCGCACAGCACTATGACGTGGTCGTTGAGGTGTGTTTTTAGGTCAAAGCAAAGTTTCTTCAGCATATCAGCAGACCCTACCGATACCATTTGGCCTACAAAAGTCACCTGGTTGATGATCTCGTCCCTGGCCAGCAGTTCATTCCTGATGCCCACAAGCTGGCGTGCTTCCAGATTCTCCGCATGTTTTTCCAGTTGTGCCTTTTCTTCTTGTAGTTTTTCTATTGCTTTCAGAGGGTCTTTGGCGTTCTTCAGTTGCGTCTGTATGCTGGCAATCAATTGCAATTGCTCATTGATAAAATGCTCAGCAGCTTTGCCGCTTACCGCTTCCATACGGCGCACGCCGGCAGCTACAGCAGCCTCGCTCGTTATTTTGAAAAAGCCAAGCTGCCCGGTGGCGCCTACGTGGGTACCACCACATAACTCTATCGAGTAGTTCGGGTCCATGATCACTACACGCACCTCGTTGCCATACTTCTCGCCAAACAATGCCATGGCACCCATAGCTACGGCTTCGTCTTTCTGCATGGTCTTTATCACTACAGGTATATTCTCCCGTATTTTCTCATTTACTATCGCCTCTATTTTAGCTATCTCCTCGTCGGTAACTTTTGCAAAATGCGAAAAGTCGAAACGCAGATAGTCGGCATTTACCAACGATCCTTTCTGCGCCACATGCTTGCCCAGTACATCGCGCAGGGCCGCGTGTAGCAGGTGCGTGGCGCTGTGGTGCACTGCCGTTGAAATACGTTTCACACCATCCACTTTTGCAAGTAGTGGGGCATACACGTTTTCAGGCAGCACTTCAGTAAAGTGAATGGTAAGGCCATCTTCTTTTTTTGTATCTACTATTTGTATGCTCTCATTCGGAAAGATAAACTCTCCTGTATCGCCCACCTGTCCGCCGCTTTCCGCATAGAAGGGTGTGCTGTCCAGTACGAGCTGGTAAGATTCCTTGCCTTTCGCTTTCACCCTGCGGTATTTCACCACGGATGCATCGGCTTCCATATGGTCATAGCCCACAAAGGTTGTTTTGCTGCTGTCTTTTATCACCACCCAGTCGTCCGTATCTAATGCCGTAGCTGCGCGGCTGCGCGTTTTCTGCTGCTGCATTTCGACATTAAATCCCTCAACATCAACCACCCAACCAATTTCCCTACTCATCAAAATTGTTAAGTCTAACGGGAATCCATATGTATCATAAAGTTCGAATGCAAAATCTCCTGGAATTTTCTTTGCTGTGTCATTTATATTCCCATAAAGATTATTAGTACCATCTTCATTTTTAATAGGGGCTGTTACTAAGGTGTTTCGGGGACTTGCATGTAAATAACTTTCACCAAGATTTTTGACTAACAGATCAAAGCGCTTTAATCCTTTTTCCAGCGTGCGCAGAAAAGCATCTTCTTCTTCTTTCACCACGCGGCTCACCAGGTCTATCTGCTGGTGCAGCTCGGGAAACACATGCTCAAACTGCTTCGCCAGCACCGGCATAAGGCGGTGCAGCAGTGGCTGCTTATGGTCGAGGTACGAATAATAATAACGTACCGCCCTGCGCAGTATGCGTCGTATCACATAGCCGGCCCCGGTGTTGGAGGGCAGCTGCCCGTCGGCTATGGTAAAGCCTATAGCGCGTATATGGTCAGACAACACACGGAAGGCAATATCCTTCTTGCTGTCGGTGGCGGTGTACTTCCTGCCGGTCATATGCTCTATGGCAGTGAGTGTGCCGGAGAAAAGGTCGGTATCGTAGTTGCTTTGTTTGCCCTGCAATACGCGAACCAGCCGCTCCAGCCCCATACCTGTGTCCACATGTTTTGCCGGCAGCGGCACAAGGCTGCCGTCTTTCTGCCGGTTAAACTGCATGAATACATTGTTCCATATCTCTATCACCTGCGGGTGGTCAGCGTTTACCAGTGTTTTTCCATCTACCTGTTTTCTTTCTTCCTCACTACGGCAGTCCACATGTACCTCGCTGCATGGCCCGCACGGCCCCGTGTCGCCCATCTCCCAGAAGTTGTCTTTCTTATTACCTAAAAGGATACGGTCTTCATCCACAAATCTTTTCCAGAAATTGTAGGCTTCTTCATCTTTAGGCAGGTTCTCTCCCGCATCGCCTTGAAAAACGGTCACATACAGCTTGTCTTTAGGTATGCCATATACTTCGGTCAGCAGTTCCCAGCTCCAGGCTATCGCCTCCTCTTTAAAATAATCGCCAAAGCTCCAGTTGCCCAGCATCTCGAACATGGTATGGTGGTATGTATCCACGCCCACTTCTTCCAGGTCGTTGTGCTTGCCGCTTACACGCAGGCATTTTTGTGTATCGGCTATCCGCGCATTCTGCGGAGTGCGGTTGCCAAGGAAAAAATCTTTGAACTGGTTCATCCCCGCATTGGTGAATAGCAGGGTGGGGTCATTTTTTACAACAATAGGCGCAGAAGGGACAACATCATGACCCTTGCCGCGAAAAAAGTCTAAAAATTGCTGGCGTATCTCGTTTCCGGTAAGCATGTATTTTATTATAAGGCTGCAAAACTAAGAGAAAAACCCTATAAGACAGGCTATAATTATCTGCCCCTGAATGCCACTACCGTCTTCATTTCCCCCTTACGGATTACTTTATCCTGGGGTTTTTTTATAACAAGTCTGTATAATACGATTGTGAACGATGCGCCTTTGTACTCCCCTTCACTTTCTGCTATCAGGTTTCCGCCATGGCGCTCTACTATTTTTTTGCTCAGGTACAGCCCCAGGCCTGTGGAGGCCTCGCCGTGGGTGCCTTTTTTGCCGGCCGTGGTAAACCGCTCAAATATCTTTTTCATATCACTGGGCTTAAAACCCAGTCCTTCATCCCGTATACTCAGAGTTATCTGGTCCTCATCCTGTTTCCCTACTATGGTGATTGACTTACCCTCAGGTGAGAATTTGATGGCATTGCCCAGTATATTCCTGATGGCCTGCTTAAAGAGTTGCTGTTGAATAGGTATATAGATACCGGGGTCTATGGACAGATTTATTTTAAGGTTCTTCTCCGCCGCCGAGAATTGGTAGAAGCCCAGTGTCTCCTGCACCAGCTTGTTCATGTTTACAAACTCCAGCCTGAATTCATTATTCTCTTCCTTCAGTATCAGCAGTATGTTTTCCAGCATACTCAGCAGCCCGGTGCACTCATTTATTATATAATCCGTATAGAGTTCCACATCTTCCGCGTCTTCCGATTTTATCATATTGCTGAGGCTCAGTATGCGGCCCACCGGGCTCCTCAGGTCGTGCGACAGCAGGTCCACCATGTCGCTTTTTTCTACTATCAGTCCGTCCAGTTTGGTCAGTGTTTGCTGCACGTTGGCCAACAGCCTCCCGGCTTCATCATCATACGTTACCGGCAGTTCCAGTATTTTCCGGGTGGCTATATAATGCTCCAGCGATTGGTTGGCCAGGCGCACCGGGCTTATGAGTTTATTGAAGAGGTAGTAGGTGGCAAATGCCGCCGCTGCCGTAAGCGCAATAACAATAAATACCAGCACTCCAACAGGTATTCTTATGCCGTTCTTATCCAGCATTACGAACATGGCAAGCTCGCCTAAGGCTACAACAACCAAAGGCATGGTGACCAGGAAAAACTTGAACGCGTATTTTTTCCTTACAGGGGCAACCCTCACTACCAGATCGTAAAACTTCATATCGCGGCTGCAAATTTTGTAATATTTTATTCATTAACCAATTATTCACAAAAAATAAATTAAAAACATGGATTTATGATAAGTATTATCATATTTAACAGCATAACAAAATAAATGTTTATACATGTAGTTTAATGAGCGCATCTTCTATATTTTGTAGCTTGCATTGCTAAACCGTATTAGTGCACAGCCACGATCATAGCCATAACCATCACGGCCACCACCATCACCACCACACGGTGCCTCAGGGCATTAACAATGCCCTTATAGCCGGCATTGTGCTCAACAGCGCGTTTGTGGTAGTGCAGGCAGTGGCGGGTTTTATCACCGGGTCTATGGCCCTGCTCTCTGATGCCGGCCACAACCTCAGCGATGTGGCCAGCCTCGCCCTCGCCCTCATGGCTTTCCGCCTCGCTAAGGTAAAGCCAAGCCATTCCTTCACCTATGGCTACAAGAAAACCACCATACTGGCGGCGCTCACCAATGCGGTCATCCTCTTCATCACCATAGGCATACTTGGTTACGAGTCCGTTCACCGCCTGTTCCATCCCGTGCCGGTGCAGGGCGGTGTGGTGGCCATTGTGGCTGCCGTGGGCATAATTATCAATTTTGGCTCGGCTTTCCTGTTTTTCAGGAACAGGGAGCACGACCTGAACACAAAAGGCGCCTACCTGCACCTGCTGGCCGATGGCCTTGTGTCATTGGGTGTGGTGGTGGCGGGCATTGTTATCCGCTATACCGATTGGTTTTGGCTCGATGGGGCCATCAGCATCCTCATACTGGTGGTGATACTGGTAAGCACATGGTCGCTGCTTATATCCAGCCTCCGGGCATCAATGGATGCCGTGCCGGCAAATGTGGAGATAGGCACTATAGAAAAGCTGATACAGGGCGTAACCGGGGTGCAGAGCGTGCACCACCTGCATATATGGGCCATGAGCACTACCCAGAACGCCCTTACCGCCCATATGGTGCTGAGCGAGCAGCTTAGCTTTGCCGAAAAAATGAAGCTGGTGCAGCACATAAAGCACGAGCTGCTGCACAACAACATCCATCACGCCACTATAGAGCTGGAATCAGCCGACCTGCCATGCGAGGATGCCGACTGCTGATAATAGAAAAAGCCCTGAGGAAGGTTTTTGAGCTATTTCTTCTCATGGTGTTTCTAAATCAATAGACCAATAACTCTGTGGAATAAAACCAGGATGAGTGGAATGAAATCGCATTTTATCTTTCAAAAAATAATAAATAATGCCCTTGTCAGAATAAAATCCATGACCTAAATCAACTCTATAACCATAAGATAACATTGAATCATCACCATAATCATAATAAAGGGAATTACCGGAAATAGAAGTGAAAATTTCCTTATTGTTTATAACTGTTATCGAGAAACTATCATCTATATATTCAATAACGCTGTCTACTCTATGATGGCCGAGAACACCATCTTCTTTATATTCGCTAAATACTTTTGTTCCATGCCAATGCCTCACACCCGCCATTATGGGTGTATGGTCTGTTGGGTAGGGTTGCTTTTTGCTACAGCTAATCGCGGCACAAAACAGCAGCAGTAAAAATGCTATGTTTTTAGGCTGTGGCATATCCTATACGAATATACAAAACTTTCATTTCATAATAATAGAAAAAGCCCCTGCACTTGCGGGGCTTTCCTGTATAGTTCAGTGTTGTTTTGTTACGGTGCTATAGCGTAAGAGATGTTGCATTTATCCCCTTCGTCTGTCCTTATCAGCGTCAGGTGGTTGGTCTCTACCATCGGCACTATGTATTTTGAGGTTGTGCCTGTTTTCTTTTTCTTCAGTGTCAGTATCACATTGCCGTTCTCATCGCTGGTAAGGGAGTATGTGCCTTTTTCCTGGGGGTTATCGCTCACATCGCGGTTCACGCGCACATAGGTTCCGTAGTTAATGTTGTTCATATTGCTTACGGTCAGTGTCAGTGTGGCAAAGTGCGTTATGTGGTGTGTTTCCGCGCCTATTTTGTCGGGGCACTTCATGGCCACAAAATGCCATGTTTTATCCAGCAGCTCATACCTGTTTATGGGGTAGGTATTGTCCGGCACCGTATTGCTTTCGCGTTGTGCAAAAACGCAGGCAGGTACTGCCATAAGGCAAACTAAAAGAACCTTCGCGAACGTATTTTTCATCATAAAAAACTGTTTCTTCGGGGTAAAAGTAATAAATACGCTGATAAATTTTAGTCTTATCATCACTTAACAGCATCGCAAAATAAACAATATTATTTAAGTATGCTAATACCTGTCTAAAATATTAACAGGTGCCCGCCCACCGCAAAAGCCCTGATATTTTATATTCCTGAATAGGTATGGCTATTCGTCCTCATTATGCAGTGTTTCCACCTTCGAGCCAAAGAAGTTAAGGAACAGCACTATGAACGCCAGCACCATGGTGGCCTGCACGCATACAAACAGTTTGCCCAGCCCGTTCACGGGGTTTATATCGCCATAGCCTATTGTCGTCGATGTGATGACGCTGAAGTAGATATAGTCGAAATCTGTTTTGGCCTGGCTTCCCAGCAGGTTCAGCCCTGCATAGATCACCGCGAAACAGAACACGATTTCCAGGTAGTTCAGGAACAACATCAGTATATTCCGGCGATACGACCTCGGCTTCACAAACATATCGGCCACAAATATGAGTGTGGCCACATAAAAAATGGTCTCGGTCAGCAGGTATATCGATATCACCACCGTGATCTTATAATGATACAGGCCGCCTAATACAAAATACAGCGGCAGCAGCGTCTTGAACAATACGTAAAATTCAACCGCCACATTCCTCTTGATAAGGCCAAACTTGCCGAAAAAATGCCTGATGTGTATGCCCGGAAAAATGAACTGGATACCTACCAGGAAAAGGCGCAGTATCTTTTCGAAGCCAATATCGTGGTGTTTCTCATTGTTCCATATCCTGATGAAATGCCTCCGCTGCGCCTCATAGGCGGGGTGCCGCATGGGCCGGTTATATTCCGGCTTACCGAAGAACAGTTTTTCCAGGAAATTTTTCATACCACCTATCGCATGTAAAATAAGGAAAATGCAGCCACACATTACCTGACCGGCATCAGCAGGGTATTTGACTTTTCCCGGGCATAAAATGGGCTTAAACACATTATACCCATTTATTCTTCAACGCAATTTTTACTGCCTGCACCTTCGATTTGACATGTAGTTTTTCGTATATGTTTGTGATGTGTGTCCGTACTGTATGCGGACTGATAAACAACGAATCAGCAATTTTCCTGTAGTCAAGCCCGCTTACAAGGCCTTTGAGTATGTCCATTTCACGGTCAGATAGCATAGTCTGCACATCAGGCTCCCTCTTTTTTGTGCCCGATAATAAATTCAAGGCCCTTCTTGCGATACTGGGCGACATGGGTGCGCCGCTTTTTTCTATTACCTCTTTAATGGCATTCACTATTGTTTCAATTCCTTCTTCTTTCAGCAGGTAACCATCGGCACCGGCCCTTATAGCGTCAAACAATTTATCATCATCGTCAAATACCGTGAGCATGATATACCGGATATCGTCATAAATTTCGTGGCTGCGCCTTACCGCATCAATCCCATTCATTACCGGCATGTCTATATCCATAAGCACAAGCTGCGGATGCCTGTGCTGCGGTGTTGTTTTCAGCTGCTCAAGGAAGTCTTTGCCATTGCAGGCCATAAATACAATCTCCATCTCACCGGAATAATTTATTTTCTCGGCAAGTGATATACGGTTCTGGGGCCTGTCATCCACTATGGCTATCTTATACATCATGGTGTAAAGCTAAAGAGGTGGGCGGTATGTTTTTATACAGCATATGCTTTATTTTTTTGCGATTACAACTGTGGTGCCATTACCCGGGAAAGTGATTATTTCCAGTTCGCTGCCTATATTTTCGGCCCGGTATTTCATGTTTTCCAACCCGTTTTGTACTGAGCGGTTCACTTTGCCAGGGTCAAACCCCCGCCCGTCATCTGCAATAGTGATCTTAAACCTGCCGTTTGCGCTTGCTATATTCACTGTAATATTTTTTGCCGTCGAATATTTTAGCGCGTTTGCAATCGCTTCCTGGCAAATCCGGAACAGGTCAAGGGCCTCGGCCGGGCCAAGGATGATGGGTTCGGTCAATTGTTCCAGGAATTTCAGGTCAATTGTATCATATGTGCCGGATTGTTTCAGTACGAATGCTTTTAATTTATCTGAAAACTCTTCCAGCCTTATTTCTTCTTTGTTCAGCGCCCATATTGTTTCTCTCAGTGTGGCGATAATGTCTTTGGCCGTCTGGCTCACAAAAAACAACTTATCCTTTTGTTCGGTCTCGGTGATTGCTTTTAAGGGGTGTACCACCCAATCAATATTGTTGCTGATGAGGCTGAGTTGTGTACCCACATTGTCGTGCAGATCACGGGAGATACGCTCGCGCTCCATTTGTATTTTCTGCTGCAGTTCATTGGCCCGCATTTTGCGCTGGTGGCGCTGTTTCTGGATCCGGAGAATAATGAGCACGATAAAGCTGATGGACATGAGCAGGATCAATGCCCGGAACCAAAGCTGCTGCCAGTAAGGGGCTACAATGGTTATTGATATCATGGCCGGTACTTCCTGCCACACACCATCATCGTTCGATGCTTTTACTTTAAAGGTGTACTGCCCCGGCGGTATACCTGCATAACGGGTAAATCGCTTGTCGCGTGCGGGTATCCAATCTTTGTCAAGCCCTTCCATTATATAGGCATACTGGTTCTGTTTCGGATTGGTAAATTCCAGTGCCGCAAATTCAAAGCCGAGATTGTTTTGGTCATAGGGAAGTGTCAGTGCAGCCACATGCCAATATGCCGTTTCTGTCTTCATCGGCATATCGAACAGCCTGATGGAAGTTATGCGTGTCCGGGGGGGGTGCGGGTTATGATTTATTTCCCGTGGGTTGAACGCATTGGTCCCGTATATTCCTCCGAAGAACAACGTTCCGTCGGCAGCTTTAAAATATGCCCCGGTATTGAATTCATTTGATTGCAGCCCGTCCTCATAGGTATAATGCCGCAACTGTTCTGTTTTAGTATTGTAAACGCTTAGCCCCTTGTTGTGGCTGAACCACATATTGCCATCATCATCGCGCAATATGCCATACACAAACCGGTTGCTCAGACCGTTTTCTTCAGTATAATGGCGCACTATTTGGTTGTTGCCATCAATAACATATATGCCCTTTACCGTCCCGATCCAGATGTTGCCGTTTAAATCCTGGTTGATTGATTTTACGGTTACCACCTCCGGCAGCGCTATTTGCCGGTGTTTGCCACCCGCTATATAAAATGCGCCATTGATGCTGCCTGCCCATAGTCTGCCCGCATTATCCTTAAAGGCGCAGGTTAGCATTTCGCCGGCGATGTGATGGGCAATGCCGGGCATTATTTTCCCGGGTACTGATACATCCAGCGAAATGAGATAATCACTGATGCCGGTATAAATAGTATCGCCGGTATTCAGCAAAAAAGGGTTGTTGTTCAGTAATTTTTTACTTCCCGGTAATACTTTTTCCACCAAAGCTGAAAGCGACCGGAATTTCCCGTCGGATAACCGGTATGCATACACTTTTTCCTGGTCTCCGTTATTCATCACCAATGTGTTACTGTCTGCAGCAGTAAGCGCGAATATATGCTTGTGCATCCGTTCGGGGGCTTTCAGGGGTATATTCTTAATAAAGCCCCGCTCCCTGTCAAACAGGTCAAGCCCACCTCCGAAATAACCAACGTACAGGTTGTTCTTATCGGCATACACTGCTTTTACCAGGTTGCTGCTGTCGTTGTATGAAGAATAAAGCCTGAATTTTTTATGCGGGGCCGCCAGTTTTTTCAGGCCGTCGCCATTGGTGCCTATCCATAGGTTGCCGGTGTTGTCTTTATAAATGCACTGTACATTTGAGAAAGATTGTTTCTTATTGCGTGCAAACGACCTCACCTGCCTGCTTACCTTCCAGGTTTGTGTGTTAAGGTATATAAGGCCGTAGCCCGTGCCCAGCAGCACTTCATTATCATTGTTTTTGAATATCACTTTCACGCGGTCTTCTACAGGCAGGTTAAGTACTTCTGTCCGGCTACGAAAAGTGTGCTTATTTATAATAATAAGTCCTTTGGCGGTAGCAGCCAATGATTCCGAGTCATTCAGGTTGGCCAATGAATAAATATTAGGTAGGTCGGGTTTGTGCAGAGTGCCTGTGCTGATATCGAAAACATAACATACACTACTGATGTCACATATCCATACCCGGCCATCGCTCACAAAGCCCCCCTGCCATGATAAAAATGATGAAGATTTTTGATAGTCGGTTTTTGTAATCACGGATGCCTCATGACTGCGTTTGTTAATTTTCAGTATCCCGTATGACGAGATGCCTGCCCATATGTAGTCTTTGTCTTCACCAAAAAAGCAATTGTAACTCTCGGCTGCATACTGCTGCCTGTAAGAAAAAACAGTGGTGAAGTTGTCTTTCACATCATTATATATACACACTCCGTTCGGAGAAATGGCCCATAGCATACCATTATTATCAGTGTATAATGTAATATAGGCGCCACCAATTATTGATGTTGAGTCTTTAGGGTCATTACGGTAAACGGTAAAATTATATCCATCAAAACGACATGCCCCATCTGAGGTAGCTGCCCATAAAAAACCGTTCCTGTCCTGGGTTAAGCTCCATACCGTGCTTTGCGGCAACCCTTCATTGATACCATACGATGTATAAATGTCATTGTCCTGCGCTGCGGCATGGCGGCAGGCGAAACACAGTAAGATAAATACAGCATGGTGCACTAAGACGCGCATTATTAAAAATACTGATTCTTTTTTCAGAAACGCTATACGCTGCAAAAATTATACCGGGCACTGCTATTGGGTTTTGATAGTTCGTAACCGGCGAAAGCCCATCGGCCATTTGATAATACAGCATATGCTGTATTGCGGAGGGCTCCGGCTACAGATAATTTTGTATTATAAAACCAATTAAAATGAAAAGAACTATTCTACTTACAATGTTTATGCTGGCTATAGTGATTGCAAGCCAGGCACAATTTGTCAAGATACACGATTTTGATGACGTGAACGGCAAATTCCCGAATGGTAATCTGCTCTCTGACGGAACATACTTGTACGGTATGACGAGGGAGGGCGGCGCAAGCGGGTTTCACGGCTGCGTATTTAAGATAAAACACGATGGAACAGGTTTTGCCAAACTCCTTGACTTTGATAATACTACTAACGGAAGAAGGGCTGTCGGCTCTCTTATTACAGATGGCACATACCTGTATGGTATGACAGAACGTGGTGGTGCAAACAATCTGGGTACTATTTTTAAAATAAAGCCTGACGGCACCGGGTACACCAAGCTTTTGGATTTTGATGGTGCAACTAAGGGTAGCTATCCGTTAGGTTCCCTTGTATCTGACGGTACAGCGCTGTATGGAATGGCGAGTGTAGGCGGTGCAAACAACTATGGTGTCATATTCAGGATAATGCCCGACGGTACAGGCTTTACCAAGCTGCTTGATTTTGCTTATGCACCTAACGGCTCAAACCCACGGGGCACGCTGCTGCGCATAGGCACGGTACTGTATGGATCTGCGACATCAGGAGGTACAGGTTCGGGCACTATTTTTAAGGTTAACACAGATGGTACAGGCTTTGTCAAGCTGCATAATTTTTCGGGTACTACCGGTGATGGCGGTAACCCGGAAGGATCCCCGGTATCAGATGGTACTTACCTGTATGGCATGATATCTATAGGCGGTGGCACGGGTTCTATATACCGGATAAAGCTGGATGGTACAGGGTATAGCCAGATATTTGACTTTGCCAATACGATTAACGGAATACATGCAGATCTTGTTACAGACTCCGTTTATTTGTACGGTATGACATCTACCGATACTACCGGTTCGTATGGTACTATCTTCAAAGTAAAGCTGGATGGAACGGGGTATGTGAAAATGAAACAGTTTCTGGGCAGCGGTGCAGGTGGCGACGGAAGGGCGCCAAAGGGTTCATTGATATTTGTAGGGTCGGTATTATACGGTATGACAGAGAGCGGAGGGGTTAATGACGACGGAATCATCTTCAGGTTTGGCGGCTCCCCCTCAGGCATTAAAGAAACATCATTAGGCAGCACGGTAAACGCCTATCCAAATCCCGCAAACGGAAAATTCATCATATCAGGCGTCTCCGGAGATAGCGAATTGAATATTTACAATTTGCTTGGAAAAAGGGTGTATTACGACCCTGCATTCGGGCAACATACTTCGCAGGAGATAGACCTTTCGGCTTCGCCCAGGGGAGTATACCTGTTAAGAATTACGAACGGTGCTGAAGTACACCAGAAACAAATCGTACTGCAGTAAGAACAGGCCCATAAAGGATCAGTAACCGAAACGCAGGTATTTGCCTGCGTTTCGTGTTTTAGCCCCACCTGTACTCCCCATTCGATTGAGTCAGCGTATTAATGATCAAATTTTCTGTCCCATTATTTTCCATGCTAGTACTGTTACTGTACCAGCATGGTTTTTATTTTTTGCCGCACATAAACCATTCCCGAACTTCATAGCACACCGCCGACAAAACCGGGGCAAGCTCTTTGAAAATCAGGAAATGCAACAGCCCCGCAGGCAGCAAACGGCACACAATAGTGCGCAAAAAATAGTTTTGTTGTAAGCTATTCATCATCTGCTTACATATTAAAACCCCTACCCAAAAAAAATTGTGCAAAAAGGAACCTGCAAAACTTAATCTACCCGCCCCGTCCTCCCCTCTATACCCCTATACTGTATGGCATCTGCCAGTGGTTCGGGTGGTTTTACCCTGCCAGCACTACAGGTAGTGTTTCTGCTGCGAGCTTTACATTGTCAGCATATGCTTCAGATACTTACACAAAGCAACCGGTGTTCCGGTAATTGTTAACTACAACTAATCTTTGGAAGATAGTAATTAGTACATAGTTGTAAGTTATAAACAGAAAGACTTTTACAACGCGCCGGTTGGAGCGTTTTGTTTTTGTACATTTATCTGATGAAGTTTGAAGGCATCAGGCAATTACATCATGGTTTGGTGCATTTGTTCTACCCACGCCTGTGCGAGGGATGCGCCAAGCCATTGCTGGGGGTTGAGGATGTTTTGTGCATGGGCTGCGCAATGGAGCTGCCGGAAACAGGCTACCACCATATAGCCGATAACGAGACTGCCATGCGTTTTGCGGGGAGGGTGCCATTTGTCTACGCTACCACTCTTGCCTACTTTACGGCAGATGGGCTGCTGCAACACCTGCTGCACGGGCTGAAATACAGAGGTAGAAAAGAAATTGGCCTTTACCTGGGACGGCGGCTGGGCGATGGGCTAAAGGATGCCGGCTGGGCAGCGGTGCCGGATATGATCATACCCGTGCCCCTGCACAAGGCAAAAGAGGCCGTGCGCGGATATAACCAAAGTACACTTATAGCCGAAGGCATCAGCGAAAAACTACACATACCTGTTTATGATGATATTTTGCTGCGGGTGAAGAATACCGAAAGCCAGACGCGGAAAACACGGACCGAACGGGCTGAGAATATGCGCGACACCTTCAGGCTGAAGGAAACAGGTGTTCTGACAAATAAACATATATTGCTATGTGACGATGTGCTCACCACGGGTGCCACCCTTGAAGCATGTGCGCTGGCCATGCTGGGAGAAAAATGTATCAGGATCAGCATAGCTACTGTGGGCATTGCCGTATCATAATGACCATTCCCGGCCAGTGGCATTCAGATAATAGCTGTCACAAGCGTATGACTGGCGTAAAAGGTGATTGATAAATACTATAAAATTCAGGTGGAAAGCCTATAAAATGAGGTTTTTTTCATGTAGGTTTGTGCCGTAATTTAAAGCCGGGTATTGGTTTTATAAATATTTCGCCATACCTTAACCGATTAATGGTATACCGGCATTGATAAAATTGGTTTATTAACAACGATAATTATGAAGAAACAAGTATTAGCGGCATTAATTTTATTGTCATCAACAAACCTGTTTGGCGCTGCTTACCAGCTGAACCTGCAGGGAGTAAGGCAGATGGCCATGGGTGGCACAGGTACAGCCTGGCCATGGGATGCTTCTACCATATTCTACAATCCGGGTGGCCTGGGCCGCCTGAAAAGTGTACAGGGATATGCCAGCATGTCGTTATACATGCCTTCTACAGCTTATGGCAGCCCGATGTCGAGCACACGTACACAATCTCAGACATTTGTACCGTTCAATGTATACGTTGGCGGTCCGATACAGGAGGACAGCAAGTTTGCGCTGGGCCTTGGCGTATATTCCACATCGCATATGGGCAACACATGGGATGATGACTGGCAGGGATCGCATATGGTGCGCTCTATCAGGTTCAAAGCCATTATGTTCCAGCCAACGATCAGCTACCGTGTGGGGGATTTCTTATCGGTAGGAGCCGGCTTTGTTTATGGTACAGGAAGTTTTGACATGAATTATGCACTGCCATACCACGGTTTATTAGGCCCTCAGACCATTAACGGCGATAATGGCGAAGCTACACTGCACGCAAATGCAAACGGAGTAGGTTTTAACCTCGGCATACAACTGAGGCCAAGCGACAATTTACAGTTCGGACTTACTTACCGCTCACAGGTAGTGATGAACATCACCGGCGGCCAGGCTTCCTTTACCACGCCATTGTCATTGGCAGGCGATTATCCTACCACCAGCTTCGACAGCTACCTGCCTTTACCACAGGTTGCTTCATTCGGGATGGGGGTACGCGCAAGCGAGCACCTGACACTGCAACTGGATCTTAACTATACCGGCTGGAGCTCGCATGATTCTATGCGGATCAACTTCGGTAAGCAGACAGACAGGTTGAAAAATATGCACACACCACGCCACTACCGCAATACACTTACCCCAAGGATAGGTGCTAACTATAAGATAAGCAAAGTGGTGTCTGTGATGCTGGGCGGTTATTATGACCCAACCCCGGTGACTAACAAGTATGTAGCGGCTGACGTGCCGGATGCAAACCGTGTAGCCGTAACAGCAGGCCTGGCGCTTAAGCCATTCCCGAGGTTCACGATACTTGCAGGATTAGAGGGCATGACATCGACCAAGCGCGTGTCGAGCTATGATTACGGAGGATTCAGCGGCACCTACAAAACAGAGTCTGCAACGACTTCCCTGGCTGTTTATTATAATTTCTAAAAAACGAACAAAAAATACAAAGGATGAGAAAAGTATATGTCATTGGCGCCGTAGCACTATTATTTGCCGCTTGCAGGCCCAGTGTAAGCATTACCACACAGCCTACTCCGGGGCCTACTGTAAATTTTAATAATTACCTGGTAATAGGTGATGATTATTCCGGCGGGTTTTCGGATAACAGCCTTACGGTTAGGGGACAATTGAACTCTTACCCGCAAAGGATATTTGAACAACTGGCCATGATGACTGACCCACGTGGCGCAAAAGGCCCATTCATTCAGCCATATATCAACAGCGATAACGGATATCCGGGACCAAAGAAAATACTCGGCTACAGGACTTATGTATGCCCTCCATACGACTCAATGCTTGCGCCGATTAATTATCCTAACTTCCTGATGGACCCACAGGATGATATGCGCTACCTGAGCGGTATTAATAACGATCAGGTTAACAATATATCGGTAATGGGCATCCGTATGGTAGATTACCCGGTTGCTAACTATGCGAACATGATAGAGGCCAGCTATGGCCTGCCCTACGCAAGGAGGTTTTATTTTGACCTCACCGCTACCGGTACACCGCAAGCCGAACTTACACACAGGGTAGATGTACTGTATCCTACCTTCTTCACTATGTGGATGGGCATCAATGATGTATTGGGATATGCGCTTTATGGCGGACAGGGAGATGGAACAGGTAACGCAATGCCGATATCAGGTAATTTCTATAACCCACGTGATATCAGCCGTATAGGCGCATTTGATACCGCTTACCGCCTTGCACTGAACGAGGCAATAAGGACAGGTGCCAGCGGCGTTCTTGTAAACATACCTGACATTACTTCATTGCCTTTCTTTAATGTTATCCCTTCCAATGGCCTTGTTATAGACCGCCAGAGCTATGCTGACTCACTGCTGAATTACTACTATGCAGGACAGGGATGGAAAAAAGTATTTGAAGTTGGCAATAACCAGTTTATCATAAAAGACCACAACAACCAGACAAGGCAATCGGTACCCGGAGAGTTGATACTGATGTCTTGCCCAATTGACTCAATCAGGTGCGCGGGCTGGGGCAGCACTAAGCCGATACCAGACACATTTGTACTGACTACGGATGAGATACAGTTCATCAGGACTGCAGTTGACCGCTACAATTACACCATTAGGCAGGAAGCACTGATCCATAACCTGGCGCATGTGGACATGAACGCATATTTCAAATCACTGCCCACAGGCGCTCCTTTCAATGGTATCAACTACACAAATGACTTTATCTATGGCGGTTTCTATTCGCTCGATGGCCTGCGCCCCACACAGCGTGGCAATGCGCTCATAGCAAACGAGATCATCAAAGTGATCAATCAGTTCTACGGGGCTACCGTACGTACAGTAGATCCTAATAAATACCGTGGGGTGGATTTCCCATAATCGGTAATTGAATCATCTTAAAAAAAATGCCCCCGATGAATCGGGGGCATTTTTTTTGCCTTATATGTTCCATCAGTTTTCCATGCACTTCATCATGCTTGCCCACAATTTTTGGGCTGATGCATCCCACGAGAATTTCTTTATCTGCACACGAGCATTGACCACGAGTTTATTGCGCAATGATTCATCTTTGTAGAGCAGGTGCATTTTGTCGGCAATATCCTGCGGATCCGACGGGTCAACAAGAAGGGCAGCATCGCCGGCCACCTCGGGCATAGAAGATGTATTGCTGACAATCGCAGGCACATCGCACTGAAGTGCCTCAAGTATGGGAATGCCAAAACCCTCGAACAGGGAAGTGTACACCAGGGCGTAGGCACCGCCAATCACTTTGGACAGCTCGTCCACATTCATATAACCTACCCACTTCACGTCATCCTTAAAGGGCATTTCCAACCGCATCTCTTCTACTTCGTCATACTTCCAGGCAAGGCGGCCCACCACTACGAACTTCATATTGGTGCGCTGGCGTTTTTTGAACTCCACAAACGCCTTCAGCATATTTACAATATTCTTGCGCGGATGCAGCGCCCCGGCAAAAACAAAGTATTCGCAGCCATCGGCATATTTTTTCTTTACATCGTCGCGTTCAGTGTGGGTGAGTGGTTTATACTCATCGTGGGCACCATTATATACCACATCTATATTATCCGGGCTGATGCCATAGTGTTTTACAATATCATCTTTGGAGAAGGTGGAAACGGTGGCTATCCTTTTTGCTTTTTTGGCAAAGAGCGGTGAATAGTGCCGCCAGTAGAGCCTGTGGCTGAGTACAAAATGCTCTGGGTAATGCTCAAATGCCAGATCGTGGATAACCAAAAGCGTTGGCACTTTAGTACTCAGGGATAAATAACTGTCGGTAGACAAAAAAAGGTCTGCCTTATATTTCCTGAGCATGAAAGGGATGCTCCACTCAAACCACAAATAAAACAATATGGGATGGCGGGCAGGTGGTGATACCACAACCGGTGTTACATTAGGGGCAAAGACAAAAGCGGGGTCGTAGGGCCTGTCGAAAAAGAAGATAAAATCATGTTCGGGATGGGCCCTTACAATCCTTTCAAGTGTCTGATAGGTGAACCAACCAATCCCTTCGAGCTTTCCCTTTAATAACAGGCGTGTATTTACTGCAATTCGCATACCTTATGGCAACAAAAATATACTTTTACTGCTTATTAGCCGTTAAAAACTGAAATGCGCCGTTTTTTTGTAAAAAACATACTTTTTGTCATTACCATAAATGCATTGGTAAAGCCAATATGGGTGTTTTTTATAGATAGGGTTGTGCAGAATCGAACAGGCGAAACAGCCTATGGCACCTACAGCTCTCTATTGAGCTTATCTATAATATTTTCTATAATACTGGATTTTGGGATAACTAATTATAACAGCCGCACCGTATCCCAAAAACCTGATGAGCTGAAGACGCTGTTCCCATCCATGCTTACTGCCCGGCTGCTGCTCATACTTATCTACACAGGTATTGTGTGCTCCGTGGCATTCATTTCGGGCTACGCTACGGGGGAGATCATCATGCTTTGTGGTGTATTGCTGATACAATCGCTGAACTCATTACTGCTGTTCATACGGAGTAATGTGGCTGCGTTGCAGCAATTCAAAACTGATGGCGTACTGTCTGTAGCAGACAGGTTTCTGATGATACTGGTATGCGGATTTCTGCTGGTGTACCCGGATACTGGTAATAACTTTAAGATAGAGTGGTTCATCATAGCACAGATAGCGTGCTATTTCACCGCCTGTGTAATAGCCTATATGGTGCTGAAGCATATGCATGAAATAAAACTACGCCTGTCGCTGCATGTACCCACACTGCTGAAAATAATTAAGGACAGTTCTTTATATGCCTTGTTCATTTTTCTGATGAGCGTGTACATCAGGTCGGATATGCAACTGCTGAAATGGATATGCGGCGCGGAGCAGGCGGGTATATACACTGCCTCATACCGGCTGCTGGATGTGAGCATCAATATGTTCGGGTCAATGTTTGCCGCAGTACTGTTACCACTCTTCGGCAGAATGCTGGCCGAGAAACAGGATGTGAACCAGATAGTGACCCTGTGTGTGAACATCATGCTGCCCATATCTTTCATCGTATCTGTAGCGGCGGCGTTTTTTGGCGTGCCTATCATGCACCTGCTTTATCCTGCGGCTACAGACAACTGGGGGGTGATATTCGGCTGGGTGATGGCGGCATTTCCCGGTTTCAGCATTATGTATGTGTATTCTACACTGCTTACCGCCAACGGCAACCTGAGAATACTGAGCCTGCTGGCAGGTGCGGGAGCAGTAATAAATATATTGCTCAACGTCTATTTCATAGAAAAGCAGCAGGCGCTGGGCGCTGCAATGGTATGCGCTGTAACGGAAACACTGATGGGTGTGGGCTACATTGTATTCTGCGTGAAGCGGCTGAATGTGTCAATGAAAGGTAGATGGGTGTTTTCCCATGTCGTTTTTTTGCTCCTCATCATTGCCATAGGATATGGCACTACGTTGCTGCACCTGAACTGGCTTTATGCGCTTGTGTTATTCGGCGGGGTAAGCTGCCTGCTTATCTTCCCATTTGGTTTCATCTCTGTGCAGGGCGTAAAACAATTGCTGACCAGCAGGAAGGGATAAATTATTTCATTTTGCCTGTACCGGATGCTTCAGGTCGGGCAGTTCTTTTGCCTCACGTTTTATTATGTACACGGCGGTTAAATAAACAGTTATGCCTTTACCCCATTTCATGGCGTAAACCTTAGTGAACTCGGCGCCAAAATATAATATCAGGGCAGAGTAGTAAACCCAGGACAACAATAAAATAATTGACGCGGCGGCTCCAAAAGCATCTATTGATTTGGAACTGCCGAGGTAGTAACCGATAAGAAATTTGCCGATGAGAAAAAATACCCCCGTAACACTCGCCCCTATCATTGCATCCTTCCAATATATTTTAGCATCGGGTAGGACTTTGTAAATAACAGTAAATAGCAACGAAACACTGGCAAACAGCAATACTATATTGATGCCTTGCACTATAATAACGTTTGAGCCAATGAGGAATTCCAAACGTTTGGTAAGCAGGTCAATCAGCAGATTAATAAATAATGTAACCAACATCAAAAACCCTATGCCTATAATGAGTGAGAAAGACAGTAGCCTATCGGTAATAAATTTCAACCAACTTTTCTTTGGCTTTGCTTTTATCGACCAGATATAATTAATAGAACCCTGTATTTCGGTGAAAATACCAGTAGCTCCAAAAACCAGTATCACACCACCTATTATTCCAAACAAGCCTGTATTTTCTTCTTTACTAATATTACTGAGTATGCTTTTCAATTGCTCAGTACCAGCACGACCAATGAGGACACCCAACTGTGCAAACATCTGGTCTGTGATAATCGTCCGGTCATAAAAAAAACCTATGAGCGTAATAACCAACAACAAGAGCGGGCCAATAGAAAAAATAGTGAAGTATGCCAGCGATGCACTTAGTTTTATGCAATTGTCGTCAATGAATTCATTACCTGCATCTTTAAGAACTGAAAAATATTTACTTAGCCACGACATCCTGTAATAGTTTGACTAACAACACACAATGATAATGCCACCAAACTAAATGGTCATATGTGGTAAGATATGCGAATTACTTCTCACATTGTCTTGTAGTCAATCCGAAAGTTCGGTGAGTTCGTTCTTGATTATATGCACGGCATTCTTGCCTACTTTGATACCCTTGCCCCATTTACGCGCATAGGCTTCGGTGAACTCGGCACCGAAATAAAGTATCATAGCCGAATAATAAACCCACGAGAGCACAAGGATGATAGAAGTAGCTGCACCGTATGCGTTGATTCCCCTCGCCAAACTGAAGTAGTAGGTAATCAGGAACTTTCCGATAAGAAAAAGAACAGCTGTAAATAACGCACCTACAAGCGCATCTTTCAGATGTATCCTGGCATCGGGCAGGACTTTAAAAATAATGGTAAAAATTATGGTGACAATAAAAAACAGTACAGCAATATTCGCCCCCTGAACCAATACAATGTTTACATCGCCCAGAAACTTAGGGAGCCTGTCGGCTATCATATCAATAACCAGATTGGCGAAGATGGTAACCAACAAAACAGCCCCCATGCCAATAACCAGCAGCAGCGACAATAAGCGGTCGAGGATATATTTCAACCAACTCCGTTTAGGTTTTGCCCTGATGGACCATATATAGTTGATAGAGGTCTGCATCTCAGAAAAAATGCCCGTGGCGCCGAAGATAAAAACAAGTATTCCAATGATGCCAAACAAAGTAGTGTTGGTCTGCTTGCTCATGTTGGTAAGCACTGTGCGGAGGTCGGAAGTGGCAGAAGTGCCTATAATGGTAGCTATCTGCTCAAATACCTCGTTGGTGATGGTCGCTTTTTCGAACAGGTAGCCAAGAATGGTAATAATGACCAGCAGCAACGGGCCTATGGAAAAAATGGTATAATAAGCCAGCGAGGCGCTGAGTTTTGTAGCATGGTCGTCAATAAATTCGTTGGCCGATATGACCAGAAGATCCCAGAAATTCCGGACACGGTTTTTCATAGAACTAAAGTACAAATAATTAACGCCCCATACCTGCAGAACATAAATAAGTAATGGTATTTTTTATTTGTAATGATGCTGGTAATCACCACTGATATTCCTTTTCCACAATCTTCTTGAGCCTGTCGACCAGTGTAAGGGTTGCCGGGCAATGGGGCAGATTATTCCTGAAAGTATCGTTGTAGAGGTCGAACGGCTTTTTATTATGGTGCGGAAATTCGGCACAATCAGCAGGCCGCACATCGTAGATCGAACATTTGTTGTCAACGAGGAACTGGCAGGGCTGTGTCTTGTTAACCATGTCACCGGTATCTTTTTCTTTAATGAGCCAGCGGTCAGTGAATTCTTTGGGTTGCATATCCAAGTGCGCGGAGATACGCTTAATGTCCTTCTTTGTGAAGGTGGGTGTCATTGTCTTGCAGCAGTTGGCGCATTCCATGCAGTTCACATCCTGCCATACGGTAGCGTCCACCTTTGCCACCAGTTTTGGCATATCTTCCGGTACGATCTTATCGAGCTTTTTAAGGAATGCTGTAAGGGGTTTCCTTTTACGCGCGGCAGTTGCCCTAAATTTCTTCAAATCCATAGGGTTGTAAATATAGGTTGTTTTATGGAATTAGGAATTGGTAATAGGTAGAAAACCAAGAGCGGCCATAGTTACCTATGGCCGCTCTTTATAAAATCACCATCTTATCTACCCTACACTCGTTTCCCCTTCTATAGGGGCCGGCGTATGGTCTATCTGGAATACTATTTTCTTATCCGTTTCATTGAAGTCGGCAGTAACGAGGTCGCCGGCCTTAATGCGGTGGTTGAGTATCTCTTCGGCCAACGGGTCTTCAAGGTACTTCTGGATAGCACGATGCAGCGGGCGGGCACCGAATTGCGGGTCGTAGCCTTTCTCGGCAATAAAACTTTTCGCGCTATCGGTGAGCGTCATACTGAAACCAAGCGTATTGAGGCGTTTCAACACATCTTTCATGATGATATCGATGATCATATTGATGTGCTTAGCCTCCAGCGAGTTGAAGATGACCACATCATCTATACGGTTGAGGAACTCAGGCGAGAAAGTACGCTTCAAAGCCTTCTCTATGACACCGCGGCTGGAATCCTCGGCACCGGAGGTTTTGGCGGAAGTGGCAAAACCTACACCTGTACCGAAATCCTTCAACTGACGGGCCCCTATATTAGAGGTCATTATGATGAGCGTATTCTTAAAGTCAACCTTTCTGCCCAGACCATCTGTAAGCTGGCCATCGTCAAGCACCTGCAGCAAGATATTGAAAATATCCGGGTGCGCTTTCTCAATTTCATCGAGCAACACTACCGAATATGGCTTGCGGCGAACTTTCTCGGTAAGCTGGCCACCTTCTTCATAACCTACGTAGCCCGGAGGGGCACCAATGAGACGGCTGAGGGAGAATTTTTCCATATACTCACTCATATCCACACGAATAAGTGCATCATCACTATCAAACATGTAGCGGGCAAGCGCACGGGCCAGTTCGGTCTTACCAACACCGGTAGGGCCTAGGAAAATGAACGAACCAATAGGCTTGCGGGGGTCTTTAAGGCCAACCCGGTTACGCTGGATGGCTTTTACAATTTTTATTATGGCCTCATCCTGGCCCACAACAGCCCCCTTCAGGTCTTCGTCCATACGGCGCAGTTTAGCGCTTTCGGCTTCCACCATGCGCATCACAGGTATCCCCGTCATCATACTGATAACTTCTGCGATGGCTTCTTCACTAATTGGATAACGTTTGTGTTTCGCCTCTTCTTCCCACTCAGCTTTTGCGCGGTCTAGTTCTTCGCCAAGGCGTTTTTCGCGGTCGCGCAGCGCGGCGGCTTCTTCAAAGCGCTGGCTCTTCACCACTTTATTCTTTTCCTGCTTAATATCTTCTATCTTTTTTTCGAGGTCGAGGATATTCTGCGGAACGTTGATATTCTTAAGGTGTACACGCGCCCCTGCTTCGTCCATCACGTCTATTGCCTTATCAGGCAGCAGGCGGTCGGTCATATAGCGGTCGCTGAGCTTCACACATGCCTCGATAGCGTCTGCATCATAGAGTACATTGTGAAAGTCTTCGTACTTGGAACGTATGTTATTGAGGATGATGATAGTTTCTTCCACACTTGGCGGCTCTACCAGTACTTTCTGGAAACGGCGGTCTAGTGCGCCGTCTTTTTCGATGTACATTCGGTACTCATCGAGTGTAGATGCGCCAATGCACTGGAGATCACCACGCGCCAGGGCGGGTTTGAAGATATTGGAAGCATCGAGCGAGCCTGAAGCACCGCCCGCACCTACAATAGTATGTATCTCATCTATGAACAGGATAACATCGCGGTTCTTTTCCAGCTCGTTCATTATCGCCTTCATACGTTCTTCGAACTGGCCACGGTATTTTGTACCGGCAACCAGTGCTGCAAGGTCGAGGCTGATAACACGTTTATCAAAAAGTACGCGGGATACCTTGCGCTGAACGATGCGGAGGGCAAGCCCTTCCACAATGGCAGTCTTACCTACTCCGGGTTCGCCTATAAGTATTGGGTTGTTCTTTTTGCGGCGGGAAAGAATCTGCGACACACGCTCTATCTCTTCATCACGGCCCACAATGGGGTCGAGGGTGCCCAATTCTGCGAATTTGGTTATATCGCGGCCAAAATTGTCGAGAACGGGCGTTTTTGATTTGGTGTTGCCGCCGGCGGGCTTGCGCTGCTGCTGAAACTGGCGGCGCTCATCGTCATCTTCAAATTCTTCTGATCCCGGGTCATTATAATCGGCAGTAGGGCTATTGCCCTGCAATATGCTCAATTCGTTCTTGAAGCGGTCATAGTCAATTTCGTGGTTGTTCAGTATCTGGGTGGCCACGTTTTCTTTATTCTTTAATATGGAGAGCATGAGGTGCTCTGTTTCCACCGTGGTGCTTTTGAGCGCTTTGGCTTCCAGCACAGTGATACGTATCACTTTTTCGGCCTGCTTGGTAAGGGGCAGGCTGTTGATATTAGCCAGTGGTTTATTGTTCTTATCCTTTATGGCTACTTCCAGTTCTTTGCGCAGCTCAAAAAGATCTACATGCATGGTCTGCAGCACTTTGAGTGCCATACCATCGCCTTCGCGGATGAGGCCGAGCAATAAGTGCTCGGTGCCGATGAAATCATTGCCCAGCCTTAATGCCTCTTCACGACTGTAGGATATGATCTCTTTAACCTTCGGCGAGAAATTTGAATCCATTTGTGTCCTTTTAAGTTTAAAGTAAAGTTAGTTATTTTAAAGGTATTCCAATATCGTCGTTGACTATATGACTATCATTAGTTTGCACTATAAAAAAATCCGGAACACATAAAATACGTGAAATTTTGTTCCGGGGATTTCCTATTTTTAATCTTAGTTACCATTTTATCGCAAATACCATAATATGGAGTTCAAAATTGATACCAAAGATTCTTTTACAATTATTATGCCTGTAAATACTCGAATAGATGCTAAATTGACAGGTGCACTAAGGGAAAAATGTGCGGAATTGGCACAAAAGGGAGCGAATAACTTCATTATAGACCTTAAAGACTGTGGTGAAATGGACGGAAATAGTATTGAGGACCTCGTGACACTACACGAAGAATGTTATGCCAATGAGCAGTCGCTGGTGTATACCGGTATCAATAAACAAGGAATTACGGTGTTGAAAGAACACGAAACAGACATGCTGATAAACCTGGCACCAACGATGAAAGAGGCTATTGACATAATAAGCATGGAGATACTGGAACGGGATTTGTTCAGAGAGGAGTAATTATTAGCTGATGAAAGTAACTATACTTGGCAACAACTCGGCGCTTCCTGCTTTTGGCAGGCATCCCACAGCACAGGCGGTATCTGTGTATGGGGAAGTGCTGCTTATAGATTGCGGGGAAGGAACACAGTCACAGATGCAGCGCTTCGGGCTGCGGTGGCGGAGCATGCACCACATATTCATCAGCCACCTGCATGGCGACCATTATTTCGGGCTGCCCGGACTTATCAACAGTATGAGCCTGCTGGGCCGCACGGCACCACTGCACTTATACGCACCCGCAGAATTAAAGCCGATACTGGACGCTATACTCAATGTAGCGGAAACTATACTTACCTATCCTTTCTATTTTCATGCTTTACCGGAGGGCAAAGCATTGCTGGTCGATGACCCGTCTTTCAGCGTTACCTGCTTTCCGGTAAACCACCGGATACAATGCCATGGCTTCCTGGTGGAAAGGAAGACGAGAGGCCGGAAACTATTGCCAGATAAGTGCCGGGAATATGATATACCGGCCGCAGCGTACGAAAGCCTGAAACAAGGCGACGACTACGTAAGCCCAGAAGGGATAGTGGTGAAGAATGATATTGTGACAGAAGACGGCCCCTCGGTGAAAAAATACGCCTATTGCGCTGATACATTATTTACTGACAGTTTCCTGGAAACAATACAGGGTGCAGACACAATATACCATGAATGTACTTACCTGGATGCAGACAGGGAAAAGGCAACAAAACGTTTTCACAGCACTGCTGCGCAGGCCGCAGAGCTGGCAAAAATGGCTAATGCCAAACAATTGCTATTGGGCCACTTCTCCTCAAAATATAAGGACCTGGAACCTTTCCGGGAAGAAGCTACCGCTATATTCCCGAATACATTTGTAAGTATAGAAGGTACTGTTTATGAAGTGTGATAAATTTGTCAATTCGATAATTCGGCAATAGACCGTAGTATAGTAATTGCAGATACGCATATAGTAACGTATCACAGGATAACAGCTACCTTTGCACTGTCACTTTCAAATTGGCACACTTTCAAATTTTCAAATTAGTATCATGGTACCGCAGTGGCAGACAGGCATAGTAAAACGCATAGAGCAGGCAACGCATAATACCCGCCGCTACCAGGTGGAGCTTCCTGAGACAGAATCATTTCTGTTTAAGCCCGGCCAGTTTGTTACCCTCGACCTGCCAATACACGAGCAACGCAATAAAAGATGGCGCAGCTACAGCATAGCCTCCATACCTGATGGCAGCAATATCATTGAGCTGCTGATTGTTCACCTGGAAGGGGGTATAGCTTCGAAGTATATATTTGATGAGATAAAAGAAGGCAGCACATTTACGCTACGCGGGCCGCAGGGTATTTTTGTATTGCCGGAGGTACCTGATAAAGACCTGTACCTTATCTGCACCGGCACTGGTATTGCTCCTTTCCGCAGTATGGTACAACACATCAGTAAACACCATCTGCCGCATAAACAAATACACCTCATCTTCGGCACACGCACACAGGAAGACATACTGTACCGTGATGAAATGACTGAGCTGCAAAAATCATTGCCGGGCTTTAATTATCATGTCACGCTATCGCGTGAGGATTGGGACGGGAATAAAGGATATGTGCATACCGTCTATGAGCGGCTATGCGCTGACAAGCCGGATGCCTTATTTATGCTATGCGGCTGGCGGGCAATGATAGATGAAGCAAAACAGCGCCTGCTGGCAATGGGATATGACAAGAAAGCGATACATGCGGAGCTGTATGGGTAACTACAGCACTGTCCACCAGATATTTCTTGGTGCCAGTTTACCCCAGTCTTTAAAGCTGCTTCTTACGGTTTCTTCCAGCTCTTTCTCATTTGTTTTCTTGCCCTTCTCCGGTATCACAAAATCTGTTTCTGCGGGCTGCAGCAATTCCACCTTCTCAGCTACCCATGTGGTATGCAGGCGGGGTATGGCTATCTCCAGTATCATGCCGGGCAGGCCGGAGAACATTTCGGGCCCGCCGTTCACCACAATGTCATCGGTATAGAACGCAACCACATATACGGAATCACATATCCTGCCCACGGCCTTGCGGCATTTGTAGTTGGCTATGGTGCGTATCTCATCCTTTATCACCCAGTCCATTTTGCGCATGGTATCCAGCACCAGGAATTTTTGTTCATAGACCTTTTTGTTGGCAGTAACTTTCTGTGTGTTGAAATCGGTATACACCACATTCTCCATAGCAGGCCCGCCGCCAAACATCTTCAGCAGGCTGTTCTCTTCCACCACCCTGCCGGGCTTGTATATGCTCCGCGCGGTATCAAACACCAGATCGAAATAGGAGCTGCTAAACTTGGGTATCTTTGATTTCAGTTTCTCAAACCAATCGTTGTTCTCCATCTCGGCCATCTGGGCGTAGATATTTACCCGGCGCTCAAATTCTATCTTACCGGCAGTGGTAAACTGCGCCTGTGTGCCGGCCATAAAACAAAGGAGGGCTATTGCTGATAAAAATATCTTCTTCATAACCTTATTTAATAATGATCATATTGCTGTTGCCGGCCGGGGGCGCACCTGCAGGTGTATGTGTAAAATTCCATATGATGTTGAGCATTCCATACCGCCTGATGGTGTTGTAACTATCCTGTGTGATAACAGAGCCACTGGCAGAGCGTTCAAATCCCAGGTTCTGGTTAAGTATGTCAAACACGGAGGCGCGTACTTCAAGCTGGCTTTTCTTCAGGAACTTTTTGCCTACCCATGCATTCCATTTCACCACGTCATTATTCCCGGTAAATACCGGTGTCTTTTCCCGTATCATAATATCCACAGAAGAGCCTATCTCAAATTTTAAAGGCAACTGCACAGACCCCGATAGTTCGTTATTGAAGGTAGAGTATTTAGTGGAGGTTCCTATGGTTGCGGTATTGTTGTTGTAAGAGATACTCGGATTCCAGCTGAACTCTAATTTATCTTCTTTTGAATAATTGAAGTACGGGCCAAAACTGATACTACGGTTATCACTGGTATTGTTGCGGTAGTTAACACCTGATATACCTTGTGTACCTATCCGGTTATTCACGTGGTAAAGAGAGCCGTTCAACTGCAGGCCTATATCCAGGTCGAGTTTCTTTATCTTGAAGCCGTAACCTGCATAGCCCCAGCCAGAATAATTTCCATCCACGTTAATATAC
Organism: uncultured Flavipsychrobacter sp.; assembly: GCA_964430995.1. Lineage (GTDB taxonomy): Bacteria > Bacteroidota > Bacteroidia > Chitinophagales > Chitinophagaceae > Nemorincola. Next base: position 87,392 of record CAYSIG010000003.1, on the reverse strand, counting down.
CTGGTCGTGTTCACACCATTTATGTAAGTCTGCTCTGTGCTGATGGCCCGCTCGTGGTAAGTGAACGAAAAACTGCTCCAGAAATACCGGTTGCTGAGCACTTTATAATCGTTGAACCTTGTGGTTAACCTATGATCAAACCCCTGCTGCAGGTTGGGGTTGCCGATCGTAACGTTCAGTGGGTTGGCGTTCTGCCTCAGGGGCTGTATCTGGGTAAAGGAAGGCTGCACCGTATTGCCTGCGTAATAGAAGTTGAGGCTTGTCTGCTTACTGAGGTTGTACGTAAAATTAACCTTGGGAAACAAGTTCAGATAGTTGAATGTTTTTGTTGTATCGCCATAGAGCCTGTCTGTAAGCAGATAATTGGTATTGGACACATCAGAGCCGAAAGAGAAATTGATCTTTTCATACATGAACTTAAAGTTAAGCCCGCCGGTATTGGACAGAATATTATACTTAAAATGGCTGCTGAAGCCGGAATCCAGTGAATTGTTGCTGAGGTTGTACGAATAATTGAGCCCGTCATTATTATTTACCGTAGCTCCATAGCTTATCTCCACAAATGCTTTTTTAGACAGTGGCTCGGTATAGGTAGCCTTGCCAGAAAAAGCCAGCGTGTTCGACCTGTTTTCTTTTCTCTGGTCGATGACAGAATCGTGTGCAGTGGCAAAATAGAAGAGTCTTGAGTTGAGCGTGCCCTCGCTTTCCGAGTTCTTATAATTCTCTTTCAGGTCCAGAGATAATGTTCTACCCTTTTTAGAGAATTTTCTTTTCAAAAGCACATCGGCATTTATGAAGTTGGCCGTCACATCATTGGTTATCACCCTGTGGTTGGAATCAATTTTATAAAACACATCACTGCCCAGCGATAATGTGGCATTGGTGTTATACATAGAGAAAGTCTCTGTCTTCTTAAAGCCGGCATTGGCCGTAATCTTTACTGTAGTGTTGCTGTCTATCTTCAATTCATACATGGCATTAATGCTGTGCCTTTCGCCCCTGCTCGACTGAACTTTCTGCTGGTCGTTCACATTCATTGAATCGCCGTGCAGGGTATTCTGTACTATATTGTTGCCGGTAATGTTCACATCCTGCAAGGCATAGCGGTAATTGCCTGTAACATGGTTCTTATCAGCATTCCATTTATCTGCATAGTGTGCACCACCGGTCCAGGTCCTTGGCAGGCCTTCCCCGTTATAATTGCCACCCCAGCCGCCAAAGTCGTCATCGCCGCCGCTGGTGTAAGTGGTCATTATACCGGCATCGGTTATCTCCGTTACCCCATTGCCGCCGCCAAATTTGTCGTTGTCGCGCCATCCCAGGCCTACCTTGTCAGTGTTGGACATGATACCAAAAGCAGAGAATTGCCTTTTTGCCCTAAATGCGTTTATCATTCCCTGATTCTGGTAATAACCATCAGTCCCTCCACCCGCATCCAGCTTACCAAAGTAGCCTTTCTTCTTCTCTGCCTTAAGTTCCAGGTTGATCGTCTTTGTTTTCTGTCCGTCATCAATACCCGTAAATTCGGCCTGGTCGCTTTTCTTATTGAAGACCTGCACTTTCTCCACGGCATCAGCCTGCAGCCCTTTGGTTACCACCTTAGGGTCGTCAGAGAAAAATTCTTCGCCATCCACCAGTATTTTCTGCACTGTTTCGCCCTGTGCTGTTATGTTGCCGTTTTTATCCACCTGTATGCCCGGCAGCTTTTTCAGCAGGTCTTCCACTGTGGCGTTCTCCTTTACCCTGAAACTGTCGGCCATATACTCAGTAGTGTCGCCTTTTATCTTGATGGCCGCTATCTGCTGCGTGAGGACGAATTCTTTCAGCAGGTGCTCTTTAGACACCAATGGCTTTTCGCCGATATCGGTAATGCTCTTCTTCACGTCCACCACTTCGAGATAGTCTACAAAGCTGGGGAACGATATACGCAGCATATATTTCCCTTTATTCGCTACATGTATTTCAAATGAGCCATTGGCAGCGGTGCGTGTGTGCGCCTGAATGACAGAATCTTTAGCCCTGATAAGCACGATGGAGGCACGGTGCAACGGATTATTGTTGAGGGTATCCATGACCACGCCCTTTATAGTATAGTCCTGTGCAAACGCGGGACTGAAAGAACATAATAAGGAGATGATTATGAAGGAGAGCTGCTTCATAGGTGTGTTGTTTTATTTGTATGATCCGGAAACCGAACATAAAGCAACAAAATATTCGTTACGCTGTTATACCTGCAGTGCAGTACATGTCAGAAATTATGGATAATTAACTTTTCTTTATGTATTTGACGGGATTCTGAGTGTAATTATTTAATACCCCCAACCTGTGCTTTAAAGTCCTGCGGCCTGTCGTGGTTTACCGGAATGCCGAATGCCTCGTAGATGTAATCCTGTGCAGTGGTGCGCACACTCAGTTTATTTATCTTGGTGTTTGAGCCTGAAGGATATACACGATTAGACAGGAATACAAATACAATACCCGTAGCCGGATCTCCCCACACACATGTGCCTGTGAAACCCTGGTGACCAAAAGCTGCTGCGCTTACCCTATCTCCCGCAGGGCCTCCATTATCTTCTTCCTGCAACGGTTTATCGAAGCCTAGCCCGCGGTGACTTATCCGGCTGTGGTAGGATGTAAAGAGGCTTACGGTAGAAGATTTGAAATAACGCCGGCCATTATAAACGCCCTTGTTCATGAGCATCTGGAATATCGCGGCTACATCATGCGCCGTAGCAAATAAACCTGCATGGCCACCAACACCGCCCAGCATAGCCGCACCGGGATCATGTACATAACCGCACAACAACTGATCGCGGAAGCCCTGGTCAATTTCCGTCGGGGCAATCTGTGATTCGCTGAACTTCTGCAAAGGGCGGTAAGTGATGCGCTTCAGGCCCATCGGTTTGTAGAATTCATCCTCTGCATACTTATCTATCGTTTTACCGGTCACCTGTTTCACCACCGCAGCAAGGAAATAAAAGTCTAGATCGCTATACACCATCTTGCCTGCATTATCCAGCTTGCTGGCATATATCTTAGCCCACATCGTGTCTATATAATCATCACGCAGGTACACATTTTTGGCTACCTCCACATTAAACCCATCACCCTGCTTTTTGCGGAACAGGTCGGGCTTTGCATCTCCATTATCTTCAGAAACGTCTTTATAAAAGGGTATCCAACCTTTGAGACCCGCCTGGTGCAGCAGAATGTCTTTTATGCGCAGGTTTTCTTTATTGGTGCCTTTTGCCTGTGGCAAGTAGTCGCCGAGCGTTTTGTCCAGACTGATTTTTCCCTGCTCGTAGAGGCGCATTACTGCTATGGTTGTTGCCAGCACCTTGGTGCAGGATGCCACATCGTAAAGCGTATTGGTGTCTACTTTCTTTTCCTTATCATACTTCATGTGGCCGAAAGCCTTATCATAGAATATCCTCCCATCCTTTGCTGCGAGCACACGGCAGCCGGGAAAAACACCGTTGGCTATATTGCGCGCCATGAACATGTCGAGCCTGTCCAGCGACTTCTGATCCACCACGCCGGCATCAACCGGGTAAAATACCTTCCTCAGGCGGTATACGGGTTCATTGGCAAGCTCAGGAATTTTGGTGGAGACAGGGCACACGCTCTTGCCACCTATACAGGCAGTAACAGGCAGTTTGCCTTTTGGTTTTATTTTTTTGAGCAGCACATCTGCAACCATGTTCTCCGTCACCGTATCGTCTTCATAAGCCACCATTACCGAACCCGCACCGCAGAAATACTGCATGGCATAGGCATTGCCCATCAGCACTACCATCGTATTGTTGCGGCAACCGGCATATTGCAGAAAAGCAATAGCTTCATTACTGAGGCCATAGTTACCGTTCTGTGAAAAGTTGAGGTTGTGTACAGCAATAATTGTGGCATCGTAATTGGCAACCTCGTCCAGCACTTTCTGAGTACTGTCCAGTTGCGTTCCCTTTGGCAGCCAGTGGGCTTTTACATTGTCGAACTTTTCGTTCAATGCCTCATATAGCGGAGTTGATGTATTGGCATTGATGCCCACATACCCTATACGCATGTTATAGTTTATCTTGTTCATTACCTGGTTCTCATCCCTAACCAAAGTGACCGCGTGCTTTGCTACCTGCTCCCGCATGGGTTCCACATATTGGTTGAGGTCTTCCCAAAGGTTGCGGGTGCTGATCTCTTTCCGTTGTGAAAGACCAACATCGTATTTGGCAGAAAGTATTTTCCTCACACTTACCTCCAGGTCAGCGAGCGAAACCTTACCGTCAGCGATCGCGGACTTTATCTTTGCTATTGCTGCAGGAATATCGGGAGACATCAGTATCAGGTCGTTGCCCGCCTGAAAAGCCATTAGTTCGGCATCACCATCCTTGAAATATTTGGTAATGCCCTGCATGTTCATCGCGTCTGTTATCACAAGGCCTTCAAAGCCCATTTTTTTCTTCAGCAGGTTAGTTATTGTATTCTTCGATAACGTGGTAGGTACATGCGGCGTTTTGTCCAACGATGGCACCTCGAGGTGCGCAATCATGATACTCTTTATCCCCGCCCCTATTGCCTGCCTGAAGGGTACCAGCTCCATGGTATCTAACTGCTCTACCGACTTAGCAATAACAGGCAGGTCAACATGGGAGTCAACATGCGTATCGCCATGGCCGGGAAAATGTTTGGCACAGGCTATCACACCGTTGGTTTGCAGGCCACGCATGTAGGCCACACCCATGCGTGCCACCCAGGTCTTGTCTTCGCCGTATGAGCGGGTATTTATCACGGGGTTCAGTGGATTGCTGTTCACGTCCACATCCGGCGCAAAATCTATATGGACACCCAGCCGGGTACACTGGCGTGCTATAACGCCTCCTACACGGAAAGCTATATTTGTATCACGCGTAGCGCCTATCATCATCTGCCGAGGCAGTTTCTTTACGCTGTCCAGCCGCATACCGATACCGTATTCGGCATCCATAGCTATAAGCAATGGCACCTGGGCCATGCCTTGGTAATAGTTGGTCAGGTTTGCCTGCCGCACCGGGCCGCCCTGCATAAATATAAGCCCGCCTACCTGGTGGTTAGTGACGAGCTTAGTAATGTATTCTTCATTGTACTCCTTTGTGCCTGAATAGGCCGCCACCATGAATAGCTGACCAATACGCTCATCTTCCGTGAGCATATTATATACACTATCCACCCATTGTTTGCGTAGTGCAGCAATGTCGGGCTGTTTCTGTTTGCTTTTTCTTTGGGCAAAAGCGCCGGTGCAAAACAGTAAAGTAAGCGTGGTCAATAAAAGGCCGCGGAAAACACTCATGAAAACAAATATAATCCTATTCGGAAAAGTACGGCCTGAAAATTTTGTGAAGGGTGTGAATTATTGATGTATAACTACCTCGCATCAAAATCTATCACCACGCGCTCTGTACGGGGATGGCTCTGGCAGGTGAGCACAAAGCCTTTCTCTATTTCGTCGTGCTCCAGGGCATAGTTCACTTCCATTTCTACTTCGCCTTCTATTACTTTGGCACGGCAGGTGCAGCATACACCGCCTTTGCAGGCATAGGGCAGGTCTGCGCCGTTCTTCAATGCCGCATCCAGTATGCTTTCGTCATTAAAGCCGATCTCCATATCAAAGGTTACCCCATCGAGGGTGATGCTTACTTTGCTCTTTGGCCCGCTATCACCCTTGTGGCCCGATACCCATTTTTCATGCGCCGCTTTAGGCTGGTCGGGGGAGGTGAATAATTCCATATGCACATTGCCTGAAGGCATCCCCAAATCTATCAGCTTCTGCCGCACCGAGAGTATCATTTCTTCAGGTCCGCAGATGAACGCCTCATTTATCGTGCTTATATCTATGAGCGTTTTGCAAAACTCTTCACATTTTTCTGCGTTTATCCTGCCACTGAAAAGGGGAATGTCCATATACTCGCGGCTGAGCACGTGGAATATGCGCAGGCGCTGCATGTATTTGTTCTTCAATGCTTCTATGGCCTCACGGAAAATGATGCTGTTTTTGGAGCGATTGCCGTACACCAGGGTAAAACTGCTGTTGGGCTCATCTTCCAGCACATGCTTCATGATGCTCATGATGGGTGTGATGCCACTGCCCGCCGCAAACGCCAGATATTCTTTTTGCCCGGTAGCCGGTTGCTTAATAACAAAATTGCCCAGCGGCGGCATTACATCCAGTATATCGCCGGCTTTCAGTTCGCTGTGGGCATAGGTGGAGAATTTGCCTTGTTCTACTTTTTTTACGGCAACACGCAGTTCGCCATCTTTAGGACTGGAACAAATGGAATAGGAACGGCGAACCTCTGCATCTTCAAAATGCCGCCTGAAGGTGAGGTATTGCCCCGGTGCAAAACGGAATTGCCCGGCCAGTTCGGCAGGCACTTCCAGCGATACAGAAACACAATCAGCCGTTTCGGGGCGAACATCCTTAACTTTTAAGGGATAAAATTTAAGTGCAGACATAAAGTGCTCAAAGATAGTAAAAACCCCAAACCTCACCCCAGCATTCCTTCCAGCTCTTCCATTTTCACTAATACGAAAACTTTTTTGCCATCGGGGGTGTACTCGGGCCGGGTGCAGGCAAAGAGCTCGTCAATGAGGGCCTGCTGGCCTTCGGGCTGCATAATGGCGTGTTTGTTGCGCGAGAGGCGGCGGGCCATATTGGCAAGGAGCATTTCGGTGCGCTTGCTTACGGCATCAGGCGATTCATGTTTCAGGTGCTCCACTATTTCGTCGAGCACATATTTTTCTTCGCCATGGGGCAGCCCGGCGGGTATACCCTGAATGACAAATGTATGCTGCCCGAAGGGGGCTATGTCGAAACCTATGCGGGCCATATCGGCCAGCACTTCGGTGAGCAAGAGGGCATCGGGTGGGGAAAGCTCATATGACGCAGGAAATAATACCTGCTGTGAGGGCGCGTTCTGGTTGTTCCATTGCTCCAGCAGCCGCTCGAACCAGATACGCTCCTGCGCCCGGCGGATGTGAATAAGCATCATACCCGACTTTACGGTAGTGGCCAGGAGGCTGCCGTGAATAAGCATTATATTATTAGCCCCTTTGTCCTGTGTTTCGGTGCCGGTATCCAGCGTGCCTTGCAGCGGTACTTCCTCGCTCTGTGAGTCTATAGCTGATGCTGCCTGTTTTGCCACCGGAGATTGTGCTATCTCATACAGGTCTTTCCAGCGTTTCAGGCTGTCTTTGCGCTCTATAAAGTGTGCCTGGCCTTTCTCGCTGAATGTATTATATAAATAACCTTTCTGCGTATCTTCTTTCTGCTTATCCGTAAACGGCAGGTTTACGGAGGGTAGCTGCTGTATTTCGGGATTGAGGGTAAAATCGAGCGAGGGGGCGATATTATAGCGGGCGAGGGCATGTTTTATAGCCGCATTCAGGTAGGCATACATCATCCGGTCGTCCTCAAATTTCACTTCCTGCTTGGTGGGGTGCACATTCACATCCACCCGCGAGGGATCAACTTCTATAAACAGCACATAGAAAGGGAAAGATTCTTTTTCTATTAATGTGTCGTATGCCTGCACCACAGCGTGGTTGAGGTATGCATTGCGGATATACCTGTTATTAATAAAGAAAAACTGCATGCCCCGGGTGCGGGTAGCAGCTTCGGGCTTGCCTATAAAGCCATGAATATTAAGCAGTTCTGTCTTTTCCTCTACCGGCACCAGGTTCTTGGCATAGCTGCCGCCCAGCAGGCCCACTATTCGGGTCTTCAGGTTGCCAGCCTCCAGGTGAAACTGCTCTGTACCATTGTTGAAAAACCTGAACCCGATACCCGGATTAGCCAGCGCCACCCTTGTGAACTCGTCTAAAATATGCCTTAGTTCTGTAGTCGCGCTTTTCAGGAAGTGGCGGCGGGCGGGCACATTATAAAAAAGATTTTTTACTGATATATTAGTCCCCGGATTAATGGCGCAAGGTTCCTGCAGTTTCACTTCCGTGCCTTCTATCACTATGCGTGTACCGGCTTCGCTGCTCGCCTGGCGGGTCTTCAGCTCCACCTGGGTTACGGCGGCAATAGATGCCAACGCCTCGCCACGGAAGCCCATAGTACGTATGGTAAAAAGGTCTTCTATGCTCTTTATTTTCGAGGTGGCGTGCCGCTCGAAGCTCATGCGGGCATCGGTGGGGCTCATGCCTTTGCCGTTATCTATCACCTGTATCAGCTCCTTGCCGGCATCTTTTATCACCAGTTGTATCTCGGTAGCACCTGCATCCACTGCATTCTCCAACAATTCTTTCACCGCAGAGGCGGGGCGTTGAATTACCTCACCGGCAGCTATCTGGTTGGCAATATGGTCTGATAAAAGTTGTATTACGTCTGGCACTTCTCTGAATATTTCTGTATGTAAAGGTAATGGCTTGAAATTAAACGGAAACGTACTTGCATTAGATATGCCTTCATTTATTGTTTATCAGAAATAATTAGCCACATATCTATATGTTTTAGCCACAACTGTATTGCATATCAGGATTTTTATGTTTAATATTGTAAGCTTAGGAGCGATGACAAAATAAAGTCCATCAATTTAATTGTTCTTTTCCATTTCTGCTGCGTTGCAAAAGTCTTTAAATAGTCCACTATTCGCAGATTTTGCGCCTTGCATAAAAAGAAAAATAACTACTTAACTTAATGGACTTTATTTTGTCAACGTTCCTTATTTTCGGGAATATTATAATTTTTAATTAAACTGTTTTCAAATGAGAAACGTTCGTTTACTTATATCCTCTTTTTTGTGTGTTTTTGGTGCCGCGACAAGTCAAGCGCAAATGCCAATAATCAGAACATATGCCGGCACAGGTGCCGGTGGTTACGGTGGTGATAACGGACCCGCAACTGCGGGAGTATTGAATAATCAGTACATGATCAATCTGGACCCCTCCGGCACCAACCTCTATATTGCAGATAATGGTAACAACAGGGTGAGGAGAATAGATATTTCAACAGGTATCATCACTACTGTGGCAGGTACTGGTACTGGTGGCAGCGCCGGAGATGGTGGCCCGGCAACAGCGGCTCAACTTGGTGCATCGGGTTTCGGTACACCCGGCGTGGTGGGTGTATGCGCCGATGGCTCGGGCAACGTATTTATTGCTGATGGCTCGAACCATACTATACGTAAGGTGGACGCATCGGGCATAATAACCACTATTGGCGGCATAACAGGTAGTGCCGGTTTCAGTGGCGACGGTGGTCCTGCAACGGCGGCTCAGACACGTAACCCAAGGGGAATTTGTGTAGACCCTACAGGCAATGTATATTTTACCGAAGGTTCATCGGGTGGTGGTGGATCGACCACACGTGTACGTAAAATTGATGTTGCGGGCATTATGACCACTATAGCAGGAAATGGATCAGCCGGTTATACATCTGACGGTGTAATAGCAACAACTACCAACCTGAACAACCCTCGTGGATTATGTGTGGACGCGTCAGGTAATGTGTACATTGCCGATTTTGCAAATAACCGTGTCCGCAGGGTTGACGGAACTACAAATATCATAACCACGATTGCCGGCACAGGCACAGGAGGTTTTACCGGAGATGGCGGAGCCGCAACGGCAGCGAGGGTAAATGGCCCACTGGATGTGAAACTGGATGCTGCGGGAAATTTATACATTGCTGATAACAGCAATTCCCGTGTTCGTAAGATTGACGGAACAACAGGTATCATAACTACGGTAGCCGGAAGCGGAACTGCAGGCAATGATGCAGGCAACTGGGGACCTGCTACCGCCGCCGCTGTTAGATTGGCTTCTCTATCATCTGTGGCTGTTAGTGCCGACGGGAATTATCTCTATATCTCTGACAGGCAAGGTGGTGGCGGAACAACGGGAAACAGAGTAAAACTGGTAAGACCAAACAGCATACCCTTTTTCACCGGTGGCTCCAGACAGAATTTCTCTGTATGTGAAGACCAAGGGCCTTTTGATATAGGTCCTTTTATTGCCGTTACCGACTTAGACCGCGTGCAGACAGAAACCTGGACCATGGGCGCATGGACACCGCTGCATGGCACTGTTTCGGCAACCGGCACTGCCGCAGCTAATGGTACCAGCGTTACCCTTATAGGAAGAACATATACGCCTACCCCCGGTTATGTGGGTACAGACAGTTTTATAGTGAATATATCGGACGGTTATAATAGTGCGGCTGATACCTTAATCGTAACAGTAAACCCGCTGCCTGTAGTAGCGGCAACTACCGGATTAAATACCGTATGTGAAGCATCAAGCATTACGCTAAGCAACTCGACCGGCGGCGGCACATGGGCAGCAAGCAATGGAAACGCTACGGTGGTAGCCGGTACTGTTACCGGTGTAACTGCCGGTACTGTTGACATCAGTTATACTGTTACCAATGCCTGCGGCCCGAGAACGGTCGTACATCCCGTAACTGTAAACCCATTGCCTAATGCAGGTAGCATTACGGGGCCGTCTGTTGTGTGTGTGGCTGCGTCTATCGCACTTGCTGATGCAGCACCAGGCGGCACATGGAGTGCCAGTAATGCTAATGCTACTGTTGACGGTTCAGGCAATGTGACAGGCGTAACAATGGGTACAACTACCATCAGCTATACGGTTGCCAATACATGCGGCACGGTAAGCGCAACTTATGCAGTTACTATAGATGCACTTCCTTCCACTATATCAGGTGCTACAGATGTATGTGTCGGTTCTGCTATCACCCTCACCAATACTGTGAGTGGCGGCACATGGAGCGCCAGCAATGCAAATGCAACTGTTTCAGGTTCTGGTGTTGTTACCGGTGTTTCAGCAGGTACGGTAAACATAAGTTACACCGCAACTAACGCATGTGGTGTTAATTCCGTATTCCAGACCGTTACCGTAAACCCATTGCCTTTTGCGGGCGCTATTTCTGGTTCAATGAATGTGTGTGTTGGCGGAATGGTCACCTTTACCAGCACTGTACCCGGCGGCACATGGAGCGCAAGCAATTCAAACGCTACTGTATCCGGCACCGGCGATGTAACCGGCGTATCTGTTGGCACTGTGGTCATCTCTTACAGTTTTAACAACAGCTGTGGAACGGATATTGCCACATTCAACGTAAACGTTATTGCAACACCAACAGCCGGGACAATTACAGGGCCTACAAATGTATGCCCCGGTTCTACAATTACATTGTCGAACGCTACACCCGGCGGCACATGGAGCGCCAGCAATGCCAATGCCACAGTATCAGGGGTAGGCATCGTAGCCGGTGTAACTGCTGGCACAGTAAATATCAGCTATACGGTTTCAGCATCCTGCGGCACTGCCAGCACATTCCAGACAGTAACAGTTGACCCGCTGCCTAATCCCGGCACCATCAGCGGTTCGTCTACTGTTTGTATAGGTGGCACCACAACCCTCACAAATTCTGTGGGTGGCGGCACATGGTCATCCGGCAGCACTTCTACAGCTACTGTTTCGGGTGGCGGCATTGTATCCGGCTTAGCGCTGGGAACAGCAACAATATCATATGGTGTTACCAATGTTTGCGGTACGCTTTACTCCATACATAATGTTACTGTTAACCCTATACTTACCCCATCAGTTACTTTTTCAGCATCACCCGGTTTCAATACCTGCCCCGGCACACTGGTAACCTATACGGCACTGCCTGTGAATGGCGGCTCCACACCAACGTATGAATGGCGTGTTAACGGCTTCGTGATGGGTGCCGGCCCCGCATTCAACCATACACCCATAAACGGTGATATCATTGTTTGCCGGATGACGACCAGCGCGGCATGTGTTTCCACTACTTTGGTAATGGACACCATGGTTGCCACGGTTTATCCTACATTAGTACCCTCTGTAAATATTTCTACCGGAATAGTAGGCGATACTGTTTGCGTAGGCACACTTACCTCTTATTATGCTACCCCTGTAAACGGAGGTTCTACGCCTTCTTACACATGGTATGTGAACGGCACACCGGCAGGTGGCGGCAATCCTTACAGTTACATACCTGCTGATAATGACATCATTACCTGCGCACTTACCAGCAGCTATGTATGCCCGTCACCAGCTACAGTGATGAGTAACAGCATTACCATGACTGTAGATATTACACAAGATCCGGCTGTGACTATTACCGCAAGCCCGGTATCTGCTATCTGTATCGGTTCAAGCGTAACCTTTACTGCGCATCCGCTGTACGGCGGCATCCCACCATTCTTCAGGTGGAGCAGGAACGGCATACTCGTGGCTACGGGTGTCACCTTTACCTATGCGCCTTCAAATGGCGATATTATCCGCTGTATGATGGAAAGCAGCTCTACCTGCCGCACAGCAGATTCGGTGTACAGCAATAATATCCCGATGAGCGTTGCCAGCCCGAAACCAATATCAGTAACTATCAGCCAATCCTCTTCATTCGTGGGCGTAGGTCAAACGGCTATATTCACTGCCCTGGTAGCTACTACCTCGCTTACGCCTACGTATCAGTGGTACGTGAATGGCACTGCGGTGCCAGGGGCAAACAGCGCCACATTCTCCATAACAGCAACAGCCCCGGGCACCCAAACGGTAAACTGCGTTGCCGGTACAGGTGATGCATGTTATACAACAGTGTCAAGCGGCATACTGTCACTCAACATAGTGCCCGCAGGCGTGAATGACATAACAGGCGGTGCGGCAGAATTAAAATTGCAGCCAAATCCAAACAACGGTACTTTCACGATGAATATGCTTTCCGCTAATAACGGACCTGTTCATGTGGTAATAACAAATGTACTCGGTAAGAAAGTGAAAGAATTCACCGCAACTACCAATACTGATGTTGAAGTATCAATAGGGCAGCCGGCCGGTATCTATATGCTTTCTGCTACTACAGAAAATGGCAGGTATACCGAAAAGGTAACCATACAGTAACAGTATCTGCCCCCAAGGGCATAAAGGCACATAGGAAGCTGATTTCCTATGTGCCTTTTTAGTAAATTTACTTTAGGAAATAATCCTCACTACATTTTCAGCATCATGGAGTATTCAAAATCGATAGAGCGGCTCAGGAAAATAATGGACGAACTCAGGGAGCAATGCCCGTGGGATAAGAAACAAACCATACACACACTGCAACCCCAGACGCTCGAAGAAGTGTACGAGCTCTCTGAAACTATAGTGAACGAAGACTGGCAAGGGCTAAAAGAAGAGTTGGGCGATATGCTGTTGCATATAATGTTCTACAGTAAGATAGGCAGCGAACAGAATGAATTCACTCTGGACGACGTAATTGAAGGCGTATGTAACAAGCTGATAAACCGCCACCCACACATCTACGGCAATGTAAAGGTGGAGAATGATACAGATGTAAAGCAGAACTGGGAAAAAATAAAACAGCAGGAAGGAAAAAAATCCATCCTCAGTGGTGTGCCGGCATCCATGCCCGCCCTCATTAAGGCGCTAAGGCTGCAGGAAAAGACAAAAAAGGTTGGGTTTGAATGGGAGAATACCGAACAGGTAAAAAATAAAGTGGAGGAAGAACTGGGTGAGTTATACGAAGCCGTGGAGCAGAAAGACCAGAACGAAATAGAGAACGAAATGGGTGATGTGCTCTTTGCGCTCATTAACTATGCCCGGTTTGTGAACGTGGACCCGGAGCGGGCGCTTGAAAAAACCAACAAGAAATTTATTCGGCGTTTCACACGCGTAGAAGAGATGGCCGGGGAGCAGGGGAAGTCGCTGCATGATATGACACTTTGGGAAATGGATGATTTGTGGAATAAGGTAAAAGAATCGGAGTCCGGAAAATAAATGTTCAGGCGTTACCCATATTGGGGCTGGCTACTGGTCAGCCTGATACTTTGGTGCATGAATGGATACTACTTCCAGTCGCACAAAACAGCTATTACGCCTGAACAGATGGCCGCTGCCGTGAACAGCGACCTTAACTACAGGGCGGAAGCGTATGAAGACCTGATTGCTGAACAGGAGCTGGTACGTCATATATATGCCGATTCACTTACACCCAAAGAATTCAGCGAGCTGAAGAACCTCCCCTTTTTTATTTATGCCTATGAAAATGATACTTTAAAATTCTGGAACACGAACACCGTTATTGGCAAAATAAATGACAGTGCTTCGGGAAAAGAATTTCTGCTGCGCAACGAACAGGGTGTTTTTGTAGAAAAATGTATCCGGACAAAATACCTTGATGGCAATAAGATACTTGTTGCGCTAATACCGGTACTTACCACCTATCCCCTGGAGAATAATTATCTGAAATCCCACTTCGCGGCATTTGATGAGATACCGGTCACCACAAAGATTACACCCATCAAGACCGGACAACAAGATGAGTATGCTATATCCATAAATGAAAAGCCTGCCCTGTTCTATATGCAGTTCAATGCGCAGGAAATTCAAAAATGGGTACCTGACAGTATATTCGTATTGCTGCTCTTCGTTGCTATCATCACCAGTATCTGGTGGCTGCAACTGATGATCATTTACTTAACGCGCAAAAGATCTTCCTTCTCAGGGTTTATTGTCACTTTTGCCACAATACTTACACTACGTTGCCTGCTATATATATACGGCCTGCCATTCAATTTAGATGCGCTTCCGTTCTTCTCCTCTACAAAGTATGCATCCAGCATCTACCTTTCTTCGCTGGGAGACCTTTTTATTGATTCGGTATGCGTACTCTGGCTGGTTATCTTCATCACCCGGCATACACCCTACCGGAGCTATTTCAAAAAAGAAATGGGTAAAGGTTCACGTAATGCGATAGCCACAACTATTGTGGTTCTGCTGCTGAGCTACATTTATCTGTTCGTCAATATTATCCGCAGCCTGGTAGTTGACTCCAGCATATCATTTGACGTAAGCCATTTTTACTCTATTGATATATACACTATACTCGGTCTGTTGGTTATCAGCGTTATTACCGGAATATCCTGTCTTATTGCCTACCTCTTCAATTATCAGCTCAACGTGCTGCTCAGTAAAAAGCCAGTAAAGTATGTGCTGTTGACTATTTCGGGTATCATACTATTAATAGTGGCAGGTATGTTGCACAATTCCGGCGGGCATCTTGTTCCCTTCGACTGGAGTTTCTATTGGATACTTTTAGCCTGGCTACTGGTATTTATATCCTTGCTTGATAACAGGCGATTTACGCTTGTATCAGACCTGTTTGAACCTCACATGATATTCTGGGCAGTATTCATCTGCGCTTTTTGCACAGGCGTACTCTACTATTTCAACCAAGAGAAAGAACGTGAGGCCAGAATAGCTTATGTAAAACTTCGTCTCACGCCAAAGCGGGACAATGTAGTGGAGTTTACATTTGACGAAACTGCAAAAAAGATACAGCGGGACAAAAAGCTCAAAGAGTTTTTTTATACCCCGTCTTTAAATGCGAGGAAAGAGATAAATCAATACTTCGACCCACAGTATTTTACCCGTTCACCTTTTAGTCAATTCCAGGCTAAACTGTTCTTATTCGATGAAAATGGCAGGAACCTGTATAATAAGGATACAACTATAGACATGGCTTCGCTGCTACAGGAAAAGGAAGAGTCCGGTGCAACTAATTCATCCTACCTGTTCTATAAAGAGAATTCACACGAACGGCATTTTTATCTTTCTTACATTCCTGTATATGGTGAAGGGGTAAATAAAGTTATCGGGT
This sequence comes from uncultured Flavipsychrobacter sp., assembly GCA_964430995.1. Taxonomy (GTDB): domain Bacteria; phylum Bacteroidota; class Bacteroidia; order Chitinophagales; family Chitinophagaceae; genus Nemorincola. The sequence goes on along the minus strand of CAYSIG010000003.1, from coordinate 71,713 downwards.
ATGCGTTTATTAATCTTGAGGAGAAGAAACAAGTGACACAAACTGTTTACCCGGAGTTGCTGCAACCAATATCCAACAATTCGAAAACTACAGATAATGAGTATGCCTACGCCGAGTATGTGAACAACAAAATATACTATCAGACAAACGATTACCCTTTTCCTACCTACCTGAAGGGGGACACCCTGAACAAAGACCAGGACTATGCTTTTTATAAGCACAATAATACCTCCGAGCTGCATTATAAGATATCAGACAAGAGTACTATTGTCATCGTGCATGTGCATAGTCAGGTCATTGAGATGATCACGCTATTCTCCTATTTGTTCGTAATAGAGATACTGCTGGCCATCGTCATCCTGTTATACCAGCTCTATCTTTCCTACTTCTCTGGCAAGCTGGGCTCCGAGAAATTCATCCGCTTCACGTTGCGGCGCCGGGTGCACTTTTCTATGCTTGGCGTTGTCCTCATATCGTTCATTATTATCGGGTTTGTGACCATATTCTTTTTCAGTGTACAGTACAAAAATTCAAACGCCGCCAGCTATCAGGCTGCCATGCAATTGGCGCGGAAAACCATACAGGATAATTTTAAACAGCACAAAGCGTTTATAAATGAGGGCGCTTTCGATTCCGTGGCCCGGTCAAACAGCTTTAAGTCGTTCATAGGCACACTGGCAAATGGCCAGAATATCGATATCAACGTATTTAACCGGAAAGGTGCCCTGCTCAATACTTCCGAGGATGAGATCTATAATAAAGGGTTGATATCGCATATGATGCGGCCCGATGCCTATTACCAACTGAATGACATCGGAAGGTCTATAGTGATGCAAAAAGAAAAAGTAGCCGGGCTCTCGTACCTTTCGGCCTACCAGCCCATACGCGACGATCATGGCATTGTACACGGCTACATCAATGTGCCTTTCTTCACCTCGCAGAAAGAATTGAACTTCCAGATATCCAATATAGTAGTAACGCTCATCAACCTCTATGCATTTATTTTCCTGTTCTCCAGTGTTATTGCCATCCTTATTACGCGGTGGATCACAAAATCATTCAGCATTGTCATTCAGCAGTTCGGGCGTATCAACCTGCAAAAGAATGAACGCATCACCTGGCCGTATGATGATGAAATAGGCCTGCTGGTGAGTGAGTATAATAAGATGGTGAATAAAGTGGAAGAAAATGCCGCCATGCTGGCACAAAGCGAACGGGAGGGGGCATGGCGCGAAATGGCACGGCAGGTGGCGCATGAAATCAAAAACCCGCTCACACCTATGAAGCTGAACATACAGTACCTGCAGCAGGCAATGAAGAACGACAGCCCCAATATAAAAGAACTGACTGACAGGGTATCTTATTCTATCATTGAGCAAATAGACAACCTCTCTTATATCGCTTCTGAATTCTCCAACTTTGCCAAAATGCCCGAGGCCCGCTCAGAAGAACTGGAACTGGTTGCGCTGCTACATAAAGCAACTGAATTGTACACTAACGACGAACATGTACAGGTAACGGTAAAAGAAGGCACAGAAAAAATAATCGTACAATCTGATCATAGCCAACTGCTGCGTGTATTCACCAACCTGCTTGAGAATGCCAAACAAGCGATACCCGCAGACAGACCGGGACGCATAGATGTGACCATATCAACAGAAGACAATCATGCGTTGATAACAATAACCGATAACGGGCCGGGCATACCAGAAGAGGTAGTAAAAAAAATGTTCCAACCTTACTTTACCACAAAAACATCCGGCACTGGCCTGGGTCTTGCAATGACCAAAAAAATAATAGAATTCTGGAAAGGGGAAATCTGGTTTGAAACTGCTGAGGGTGTGGGTACTACTTTTTATATTAAACTGCCGTTGATCGAGCAGGAATAGTTTTTACCACACCTGCACCTCCCGCTCCAATTCTATCCGGAATTTCTCCTGAACAGATTGAACAATGTCGCCCGATAGTTTCCATATGTCGCTGCCCTTAGCATTACCGTAATTAACAAGTACGAGTGCCTGCCTGGCATGAACACCTATGTCGTCCGACCTGTACCCTTTCCAGCCGCACTTTTCTATAAGCCATCCGGCAGGCACTTTTATCATCGCATCATTTACCTTGTACGATGGTATGTCCGGATATTCTGAATGAAGGCGCTCATAATGGGTGACTGGTATAGTTGGATTCTTAAAAAAGCTGCCGGCATTACCAGCCTGTTTCGGGTCAGGCAACTTACTCGTCCTAATATTTATTACCGCCTGCGCTATTGCCTTCACCGATAATTCCGTAACACCCATCTCAACCAATTCCTGCTCAATAGCTCCGTAGCTCGTATTATATGCCGGCTGCTTCCTCAGCTTATAAACTACGGAAGTAATAAACACCTTGTCTTTGAGTCCATGCTTGAAAATGCTGTCCCTGTAGCCAAACGCACATTCACTGTTATTGTACGCTACAAATGTTTTTTCCTGCCAGTGCCAGCAGGTTACACTTTCTATCGTTTCCTTTGCCTCTGTGCCATACGCGCCAATATTCTGCATAGGAGATGCGCCCACCGTTCCGGGTATCAGCGCAAGATTTTCCAATCCGCCCCATCCGTTATTGATAGCATACAGCACCAGGTTGTGCCACACCTCGCCCGATGCCACTTTCAACCATATATGGTCATTGTCTTCTTTCTCTACAGAAATGCCTTTTAATGTATTGTGTACTACAAGCCCATGCACCGGCTTTGTGAGCAAGATATTGCTCCCGCCTCCAATGATGTGTTTTTGCTGCGGCAGTGATGTCAGTTCATTAAGCAGGCCTATGTCGCTAAGCTCGGTGAAATATTCTGCCGGAACGTCAATACCAAATGTATTGTATGGTTTGAGGGATATGTTATGCTGTAACTGCATTAAAGCAATGGGCTTTTACTTTCTGTAAATATCCTTCCTGTTGTCAATTTCAATAATATAGACAACTAATCTGCTGTCTTCTATCATATAAATCACACGATAGTCTCCAATCCTTATCCTGTAGCCCGGTCTTCCTTTCAATTTTTTATACCCGTGTGGCCTTGGGTTGTGAACAAGCTCTCTTAATGCGTCTGCTATCTTCTGATAATATGGCATTGACACCCTGCCCAGTTGTTTTTGCGCTTGCTTTTCAATAACAACCTGATACATTATTTTTTCTTTTTTCTGGATGATTCTATTTCCTTTAGCGCTTTTTCTAAGGGAACAAATTCATGTTTTCTGCGCATTGCTTTATCAAATGCTCTTATATCCCCCAGGTCTTCGGCATCACTAAGCAGTTGCTTATACTTTCTCATTGGCAAGATTACCGAAATTTTCCGCCCCTTATCATCCGTAATATATGTTTCTGCCGACATACTAAAATCAGTTGTTACTTACGAAGTTAATAATTCTGCCAGATATAAACCGTTTTGTAATGGTAAAACCTTATTTCTTACCGGTAAACCTCACCCCCAATCCATTCCTGCCGCTCAGTTTTATTATACCATTCTCATACTCCAGGCCTTCAGCCACATCTTCTTTGAGCAGTAGCGGACCATCGGCATCTACCTCATCGAGCAGTGGCAGCAAATTGGCAATGGCGGCAGACCCCACCGTACTTTCATTCATAGAGCCCATCATTACCTTTAATCCCAGTGCGCGTGCTTCTTTTATCATTCTGAGGGCAGGGGTGATACCGCCGCATTTTGTCAGCTTAATATTGATGCCATGAAACCCTTCCGCGCATTTCTTTACTTCATCTTCCGTCCGGCAGCTCTCATCAGCAAACAACGGTATCAACGAAATTGCTTTCAGTTCTTTCATTGCCTCGTTTTCTTCGCGGGGCAATGGCTGCTCTATCATGGTCACATTCAGCTGCTGCAATTCGGGCAGCAATTTTTTTGCCTCGTCCAATGTCCAGCCTTCATTTACATCTATACGGAAGGGTGCATCCGTATGCGCCCTTAAAGCACTGAGTATGTCTATGTCATCCGGCGTACTTACTTTTATCTTATACACAGGCCATGGGTGCGCTTTTATTTTTGCTGCCATATTCTCCGCAGTATCAAGGCCTATTGTATAATCGGTGAGCGGTGCCTGCTCCCATTTGATGCCCAGGAGCTGGTGCAGGGGTTTCCGGCTCATTTGTGCAAAAAGGTCCCAGCCGGCTATGTCAAGTGCAGCAGTAAGAAAATGCTGTCCCGGAATAAGGTGGTGCAGAAAATGCCAGAAACGCTGCGGGTCCGTAAGGGAGTAGCGTTCAATCATTTGCCGCTTTGCATCCAGCGATTCTATCATTCCCGGCACAGTTACATTATAATAATGAATGGCCGGTGCTTCGCCATAACCCCTCAGGTTACCAAGCCCCAGCGATGTAATAAGGGTAGGCTGATGGGTCTTCCTTCCGTGAGCCGTGACAAAGGGATATTCAAACTCCAGATCGAAGGAATGGTAATTTAATTGCAACATTCCATAAAATTGCGATTATTTTTGCTCACAGAAAATATTATGCCTTTTATTTACCGGGTTTTTAATTCCATTTTTTAACTTTTATCATCAAGATGTCAAAAATCCCGTTTTGGATATTCATAATTATCGCATCACTATATTTCTGCGGCACAGGCATTGATACTATGGATGTTGACGCATCGCAGTATGCAGAAATGAGCCGGGAAATGATGAATAGTGGCGATTACCTGCATGTATATGACAGGGGCTACGAGTATCTCGACAAACCACCTTTCCTGTTCTGGACAAGCGCCATAAGTATGAAACTCTTTGGTGTTAATAATGTGGGCTACAAATTCACATCCATTTTATTTGCTTTACTGGCAGTGTACGCTACCTACAGGCTTGCAAAATTACTGTATGGCGAAGCCACCGCCCGTATGGCGGCACTGATACTGGCTACCTGCCAGGGCCTGTTCCTGATGACCAATGATGTGCGCTGCGATACTATACTCATGGGTTGGGCCATTACATCGGTATGGCTGATACAGGAGTGGCTCGTGAAACAGAAACTACAGTATTTATTATTGGGCTGTGCCGCTCTCTCATTCGGTATGATGACCAAGGGCCCTATTGCACTGATGGTGCCCGTATTCTGTTTTGTCAGCGATTGGGTACTGAAGCGGCAGTGGCGAAACCTCTTCCGCCCTGCATATCTGTTGGGCCTTATTGTTATTGCTGTCTTGCTCATACCTATGAGCATCGGCCTGTACCAGCAATTTGATATGCACCCTGAAAAAACGGTGAATGGGCTGCAAGGCGTCTCGGGGCTTCGGTTCTTCTACTGGTCGCAGAGCTTTGGCCGTATAACCGGCGAAAGTCCCTGGAAAAACGCTGTGGACATCACCTTCCTGCTGCAAAACATGGCGTGGTCTTTCCTGCCCTGGATATTCCTTTTCCTGCCCGCAGTAGTTATCAATATCATACAGCTTTTGAAACAGAAGTTCCGCCTGCAGCCACACCAGGAGTGGGTGACCACCGGCGGGTTTCTGCTCACTTACATTGCGCTTGGCTCATCGGCCTACCAGCTGCCGCATTATATATTCGTGGCCTTTCCACTGGCAGCCATAGTTACCGCCCGCCTGCTGCATGAGCTTATTGAAGAAAAAAAATATCGTGGGCTTTTTAAGTTCATGCAGCCGTTCCTGTATGTTATCACTGTATTGCTGCTGGTGGTCACACTGGTGCTTATTGGTTATGCATTCCCGGCGCATCCGCTTTTCATAGCGGCATGGGTGGTTGGTGTTATCATATGGGTATACCTCGCCATCAGTAAAAAAGTGGCGGGAAAATTATTGTGGTTACCCGCAAGCGGTATGATCATTGTAAATGTGTTCATTACCCTGCATATGTACCCCTCACTGCTTCAATACCAGGTAGGCTCAGTAGTAGGCAGGTATGTTCATTCAAACTCAATTCCTGCTGAAAAAGTTTTAGCCTATAAAATGGAAGACCCGTTAAACGCCATGCACTTCTATGCACAGGGAATAATTCAAAGTCCGGGCGGCATTGATGGTGTAGGTGCCGGAAATTACATCCTTACTATGTCGCAGGGCCTCACAGAATTAAAAGAAAAGGGGATAGCTTTTGATACTATTAAGCAAGGAAAATTCTTTAAGGTAAGCGAGCTCACACCTGAATTCTTAAACCCGGGAACTAGAGATAAGGCAACGAAGGATTATTATTTCGTGAGAATCAGATAGCAAAAATATAGGGAGGCTCCGCGGCGGCGGACTTGGGTCTTACTTAAACTGCTTCAGATAATATTTTATCCCATCGTCTTCCAGAATCATCTCCCCGTTCTGGCATTTCATTACTTTCAGTATGCGCTTGTTCTTCCCGTCGCAATCCAGCACCTGATCCGTGCCCAGCGATTTAATGTACCACGACCATTTATTACGCGGGTCAGTGCCGCTGAAAACATATCCCTGCTTTCCATCTGTGGATGGGCCTGTAATATATACTGTCCTCACTGCCTGCGAATTATCTATCTGGCCCGATGCTTTTTCTTTTACCTCTCTCCTGTACACCGACCATTTTCCTATCATCTGGTCTATATGCGTCACGGGTAGTAGTTTCTCTTCCTTATCCAGCACTATCACTTTTGCCGTGTCCGATGAATCCCTGATGAAATGAAAAATACCTTCCACGCTGGTCAGCACCAGTTTTAACGGCATTCTCTCTACTATCTTATATCGTGCTGTACCAAAATCAAGTATGCTGTCTTCGTTTATTGTATAAACACCCTTGTATATAAACCCGTTCTTAACGTTATACTGAAAAGTATCTTTCCGTTTGAACCAAATGAACAAGGTATCAGTGAAGGGCACAATAGTAGAATCTGTTTTCATCCGCTGTATTTCGCGCCACCTGCTCATGGGCATAGGCTTAGGTTTACGTTTGTCAACGCATTGCGCGGATATGGGTAGCAGCAGCATAAACAAAAAAAGTATCTTATTCATATTCATTACCCACGCAAGGATATGCTTATTGATTTCTGACAAATTTAATCGAACAATGCGTTATATCAATTGTAAATTGATGCTATTTCTTTAATTTCATTAAAATTTCCCCAACGCATCAGTTTATGCCCGGAGAACAATTACATATAACGCTCATACAGCCGGATATAGTATGGGAGAACAAAGAGGCCAACCTGCAGCAATATGAAAAAATGATAGCAGGTATTGCCGGTAATAAGCATGTGGTGGTGCTGCCTGAAATGTTCAGTACCGGCTTCAGCATGGCACCTGAGCGGCTGGCAGAACCTATGGGGGGATCTTCCGTAAAATGGATGGCTGATATGGCTGTTCGCTACCGTTGTATACTCACGGGCAGCCTGATGATCGAAGAGGATGGAAAATATTATAACCGTATGCTGTGGGTGCAGCCCGATGGGCGCATTGGCACCTACGACAAGCGGCACCTGTTTGCCTATGCCGATGAGGACCAGCACTATACCCCCGGCAGTAAGCGGCTGATAACCAGCGTGAACGGATGGCGCATAAACCTGATGATCTGCTACGACCTCCGGTTCCCGGTATGGGCGCGCAATCAGGGCGATGAATACGATGTGCTGCTGTATGTGGCCAACTGGCCCGAACCACGCAGCCTTGCCTGGCGCACCCTGCTGCAGGCACGGGCAATAGAAAACCAGAGCTATGTGGTGGGCGTGAACCGGGTGGGCAAAGACGGCAAAGATTTTAACTACATAGGCGAGAGCAGTGTGTTTGGACCGCTGGGCGAGCCGCTGTGGCAAAAAGCAAATGAACCCGCCTGCCACACCGTGACACTTGAAAAAGATGTGTTGCAAAAGGTAAGGGCAAAACTGCCTTTTCTGAATGATGCGGATAAGTTCCTGCTTTTATAGTCTGTTAAAAAAGGAATAAATAATCCATTGTATCCTATTTTTTCTGTAGCTTGATGATTAAACAAACAGCTTGATGAAGAGGTTGCTGAAGGGTATATACTATTTTTTACCGGTACAGCTTTTGCTGCTTCACTTCCGTAAATACCAGTTATTGTTATTTTTCTGGCTGCTGCTGCTACTCACCATTACCGGCAATTTCGCATCACACTTCGGCGCTTCATCCTTGTTCCTTGCACCTGAATACCTGGGCGGTATCAATTTCGTCAGTTCTTTTTTGGTTGGCTGTGCCATGTGTGTTTTCATAATGACGTGGCACATTACCACATTCATTATTCACAGTAAGCGCATACCCTATATGGGTGCCACACGGCTGGCATTTGTTGTGTACACATTCAATAATGCTATCATTCCGGTTGCTTTCCTGGTTTTTTATTCTGTCGTGGCCATCCGGTTCCAGTGGTATGACGAGCAGACCCCTTTGAAACAAATATTGCTGCTGCAACTCGGATTTTATCTCGGCATACTGGTCGTTGTCCTTATCTCCTTTGTTTATTTTTTCAGGGTGAGCCGCGATTTTTTTAAAACGGTGCTTACCACCATCACCAATCCCTCGCGCATAAGGGGACTTATCCCATACGACTCTCTCGATTATGAAGTGGATATCATTCCCGCCCGGTCTTATATCTCCGTTAAGCTAAGGGTAGAAGAGATCTCGGATATAGAACCCTACCACCCCAGGGTAATGAACACCGTGCTTCGCCGCCACCACCGCAATGTGATTTTTGCTGCGCTCATAGCCTATGTGCTGCTGTTGCTCATGGGTGTATTTATGGAAAAGCCGTTACTGAGGGTACCCGCTGGCGCAGGCTTTCTTTTATTGTTCGCCATACTTATGGGCGTAGTAGGGGCTTTCAAATATTTCCTGAAAAGCTGGGAGACCATCGGATGGGTGGTCTTTATTGTTCTGGTTTCGGTAATGGTCAACTATAAATTATTCGACCTCAGAAGTATCGCTTACGGACTTAACTACCGCCAGGAAGAAGGCAAACAGCCAGACTATAATTACGAAAAACTCCGGAAGACATTCACTCCGCAGCGTTTTATAAACGACCGCAGCCTGGAAGAAGCCCGTCTGCAATTATGGAAGAACAAATCGGTATCAGAGCCTGGCCTGCCCCCGCTTGTGGTAGTGTCCGTAAGCGGCGGCGGTTCCCGTTCCGCATACTGGACATTCCGCTCGTTGCAATATATCGACAGCGCTACCAACGGGCGATTGTTCAGGAATACCGTATTGATTACCGGCGCATCCGGCGGCATGATAGGCGCCTCATACTGGCGCAGCCTGCACGATGCCTACCAACAGGGGGCAATAAAAAACCCTTATGCACGAGAGTACCAGGAAAACATAGGCAAAGACCTGCTTAATGCGATCATTTTTTCCCTCGCCAGTGTCGACCTTGTTTCTCCTTTCAATAAGATATCCGTTGCCGGTTATTCCTACACCCGTGACCGCGGCTACGCCATGGAGCGCGAAATGGCCCGCAACACCGATGGCCTGCTGGACCGGAACATAGGCTTTTTTAAAACCCGGGAAGCAACGGGGCAAATACCCCTATTGCTTATCAGCGGCACTATAATGAATGACGGAAGAAAACTGCTTATATCCAACCAGCCTGTAGGATATCTTACTCAACCGGAATATGCTACCGTAGAAAGGCTGCCGGCCATAGACGCTGTTGACTTCGCTACTCTTTTTGCGCAGCAGGACCCGTATAACCTTCGCCTTACCTCCGCGTTGCGCATGAATGCTACTTTCCCTTTTGTACTGCCCATCGTAAAACTGCCCAGTCAGCCGCTGATGAATATAATGGATGCGGGGCTTAGTGATAATTTCGGTGCAGAACTTGCCTCCAGGTATATTTATAATATGCGCGAATGGATACAAAAAAACACACGGGAAGTTATACTGCTCCAGATACGCGATACCCGCGAAAGCGATGTGGGCCACGCATCAGAAGAATCATCTTTGGCAGATATGTTTCTTGATCCCGTTTTTATAGTGCAGAATAAATGGGAGGCTATGCAGTCATACTCTTACAATTACCTGAAAGACCTCGCCCCCGCATCTATGAACGGTAAATTGAAATACATAACGCTGCAATATGTGCCGAGAGAATCGAAAAAGGCTGCCGCTTTGAATTTTCACCTTACACAAAAAGAGAAGGACGATATTTACGAATCTATAAATATGGCTGATAACAAAGCGGCTGTTGATGAGCTGGTACGCATACTCCGCTGATCATTGTTGTTTCATCAGTTCTCCCCAATCATAGCCGGCTGCTTCCCATTTTTTTCCCGCAATAATGCCTGCCACACCTCGGTTGTTATAGAAAACAAGTTTTTCCTGCATCAGGTTTTCCATCTGTATCAGCGCACTGTATTGTACGAGTGCCGCCCAGCCTTTATCTTTAAAGTAACTGAAAAAAGATGCCAGCACTTTTCCTGCTTCTTTCAGGTTCCAGTAATGAAAGATATATGGGGCCGCAGCTTTTATGTTATCCTTATTCTGGAAATATGCGGAGAATGCAAACTGCTCTACCACGTGTTTTGGAAATTTGGGATATTGCCCGTCTGTAAACGCAAGTATCTCATCCAATAAATGGGTATGACCTGTATTAAACCCTAAGACACCGGCATTCCACATAGCCATTTCATTCAATGGCTTCCCATTCAGTTTTAAATCAGCACTAACCAGTTGGTCATTCAGTTTTCTGAGAATAGGGTTGCCCTTGTCGCTCACCCTCCCTTCCCGTATATGCATATACAGCTTTCCTTCTGCTATGTCAGCGAGCACCTTGTCTATGCTGCGGGTAAATACCACATCTGTATCAGCATAAAGTATATTGCCCTTTTTGTTTTGTGCCAGATCCTTCAGCACTTCTATCTTTACCCGGTGCACAAAGTCTATCTGTCCCCGCCATTGTTTTATTGTGGCACTATCCACCTCCCGGTAGTTTAGTGGTAACGGACAATCTTTGAACGAACGGAACCAATCGGCATTATCTGTGTATATCCATATTTCTGTATTCTTTAACGCTGAAGATGCATATAGCCGGGATAACGACAGCAACGCATACGCGCACTCATGAAATACCCTTTCATAACCGTAACACAGAAAAACGATGTAGTTCATTTCATTTATTTGGTTGTTGGCGGCTCATTCCTCAAAAACCGTTCGGCCGCAATCAGTTTATCATGCAGCACTTCATCTTCAGCCATAAAGGTAGCTACCTTGCGCAGTGCGCTATACACTTCTTCCAGCGCCGGGGAAGACTTGTGCGGCCTTCTCAATTCCAGCGCCTGTGCTGCTGTAAGCAATTCTATTCCCAATACCCGCTGCACATTCATTATCACCTGCCGCAGTTTGGTGGCAGCATTGGCACCCATGCTCACATGGTCTTCCTGGCCGTTGCTGCTCACTATGCTGTCCACCGATGCAGGTGTGCATAATTGTTTGTTCTGGCTTACTATTGCCGCGGCTGTATATTGGGCTATCATAAAGCCACTGTTCAATCCCGCATTAGGTGCCAGGAAAGGAGGCAGTCCCCGCTGCCCGCTCACTAATAAATACGTGCGTCTTTCAGATATATTCGCGAGCTCTGCCATGGCCATTGCAAGAAAGTCGGCATGTAGCGCCAGCGTTTGCCCATGAAAGTTGCCCCCGCTCATAATCTCTCCCTCATCATGAAATACGATGGGGTTATCCGTTACCGAGTTTATTTCTGTTTCTAATACTCTATCCACGGTGTCCACCACATCTTTGGTCGCGCCATGCACCTGAGGCATACACCTGAACGAATACGGATCCTGCACTTGTGCTTTGTGCAGCTTTTGTATCTCGCTGCCTTTTAATAATTCCAGTATCCTTGCTGCAGTGTCTATCTGTCCTTTATGTGGCCGCACACGGTGTATCGGCGATTTGAACGGTTCATCCTTTGCCATAAACCCATCAGCCGACATTGCACCAATCACATCTGCCCAAACAAGCAATCTCTTTGCCTCCACCAGGCTCCACGTCATATACGCGCTCATAAACTGTGTGCCATTCAGCAGAGCCAATCCTTCTTTTGCCGCCAGCGACATCGGCTTTAACCCCTCACGTTGCAATGCCACCGCCGCCGCAACTCTTTCGCCTTTATAATTTACTTCTCCTTTTCCAAGTATCGGCAGGCACAAATGCGCCAGCGGCGCCAGGTCGCCCGATGCCCCCAGCGAACCCAGCTCATAGACTACCGGAAGTATGCCAAGATTATAAAAGTCCACCAGCCGCTGCACTATCTCCGGGCGCACGCCACTATAGCCCTGGCTCAGTCCATGCACTTTCAGCAGCAGCATCAGGCGCACTATCTCCTGCGGCACTTCATTGCCCATACCACAGGCATGTGAACAAACAAGGTTTTCCTGCAGTTGCTCCAGCTCATGGTCTTTTACCTGCACATGGCACAGTGACCCGAAACCCGTATTGATGCCATAATACGTTTTGCCGTCTTTCAGTATGTTATCAAGGTATTGCCTGTTGTGCGTAATACGCCCTATAGCCCCGACAGAAAGGTCGAGATTGCCCGCGATTTCTTTTTTAAAAAAATCAATGGATAAATGCTCCGGTAATTCCATAAAACAAAAGTAGCTATTTAGTATGAACCTCAGAGTAGACGATGTTATGCAGTCCACCTTTTGTGATCATTGGTTCACTATCTTTAACAAGTCACCTTCTACGCTTTTTTTCACGGTCTCTGTTATGCGTCCTGCTTCTACCCCGCCCTTTATCACTATTATTGTTGGCAGGTTGGTGATGCCATACTTTTGCAGCAGTTCGCTTCTTGTCGTTTTTTCTCGCTCTACGCCATACATAACTACCTCATCCATCGGAAATCCGGTTTCCTGAAGCACCCTGTAAAACTTAGGCAGCATTTCATGTGTGTCGCTGCACCATGTGCCCATGAAGACCACTATTGAATAGACAGATAGTTTTCCGCGCAAAATTTTTATTTTTTTCTGATTGGGTTTATAGTCCCCGGTGCCGCTTTTCAGCCAGCCGAAGGTCGGTTCCTTTTGCAAATCGTCAAATGTCACGGGGCCTTTAAATACCACCTGCCCGTTCTTTGGGTCATTAGATACCTCATACGAGGCAGGCTGTGCTCCTGCTGCCACACTTATCATAAGCATAAAGGCTATTGAAAATATTCTCATGACTCAATTATTGTCTTAATCACATTAGCCTATCTGGTTCCTTATCACCACCAGCTTATTTCTCAGTTGCAGTAAAGATTGTTTCAGGTCTATCGTTTCCACATCCCTTTTATTTTGCGCTTTAAGTTTTGCTTTCGCACCATTCAGTGTAAAGCCTCTTTCCTTCACCAGGTGGTGTATGGCACGTAGTTCGCGTACCTGGTCGGGGGTAAAAAGCCGGTCGCCCTTACGGGTAGTGCGCACTTTCAGTTTGAACTCGTTCGTCCAGAAGCGTATATGCGATGTCTTCACTTTAAACAGGGTGGCTACCTCACCTATCGTATAATATTTTTTGTCGCCCTTCCAGTCCTCCGGCAATTCGAAGTTTTTTTCCGCGGCAGCAGCCGGTATTTCCGCCGCTGGTTGCTCTATTGCTTTTTCTACGGGCAAAGCAGGTAACTCAAGTCGTTTTTCTTCCTCTTTTTTCTTCGCTCGGCTCCTGGGCGCAGCTTTCTGCTGCTCCGGTATTATCTCTTCTCCAAAAAGCGTTAAGATACGTTCACTCATCTCCTACAAATTACAAAATACTTTTTAACAACTGCAAATTTGGGACTTTTTTGCTCATTTTCCCATAAAAAAAGAGGTTACTTCTTTATGGAAGCAACCTCTTAATAGTTATTACAATTCCCCTGTTTGACCTGGGACTTAGAAATTTTCTGCGTTATATTTTACATCCGCCTTCCTGGTAATAGACTGCTGCAGCAATTGTGAGATAGTGTTTCTCAACTGTCCTTCCATTTGCTGGCGCTGCTGTGGTATGATCATGTTCAGGAAGTTGGCATCCAGTTGTGGTTCATTGCGGTTCAGCACCGTTATAAAGTACACGCCACCCATTCCCTTGATTGCAGGCGAAACAGTATTGGGTTGGAAATTTTTGTTGAATACATAACCCACTACTTTAGGCTCCTGGCCGAGGCCGGGAATATAGCCACCGCCAAGAGTTACGGTGTCAGCCTGCTGCACCGCCTGGCCTGCTGCTGCAGCTATGCCATCAAGTGAACCTGAACTGCCGAATTTTTTAGCTATCATGTCAGCTTTCTTCTCGTCTTTCACTTTAAGCTCCAGCATGGTGCGGTTTGCTGCTGTGATCGGAGGAAGGCCTTTTTCATTTATTGAAGCCAGCTTAGCTACCACATAACGCTGGTCGCCCAACTGGAACACACCCGATACATCGCCCACTTTGCTCTTGTACACCCAACGCACCACTTCTCTCGATGAGCCAAGGCCGTTGATGCTGAAATTGTTTATTTTAATGTTATCGCCTATCCTCTTATCAAAATTCTGCTTCTTGATCGCTGCTTCGAAAGCCTCGGCGGTTGTATTCTTGCCTGAAAACTCATTTGCAGCACCATATATTGCTTTATCTGTGCTGTCGCTTGGGGTCAGCATTTTTGAAATAGTACCCAACTGCACCGAAGAGGCTATCCCCTTCTGGTCCATGATAACTATATAGTGGTAACCGGCATAGTTGTCGTTGCTTACATTAACGGTCTTATTCTCTCCGGTCTTTCCTTCAAATATAAAGTCGCCGAATTCCTTTGATATTGTAGGGCGTTGCTGAAGTGTGAACCAATATTCGCCGCCTTTGTTCTTACTGCCTTCATCTTCCGAGTAGATAGCCGCAACAGAATCAAACTTTGCACCGCTCTTTATCAGTGCTATTGCACTGTCCAGTTTTTGCTTTGCAGCCGAGTCAGACAATAACTCCTGTCCGCGCTCTTTCGTACGCACCAGTATGTGTTTACATTGTACCGAGTCAGGTAATGTTTTACGGTCTATCACTTTTGTCATCCTGTATGCGCCGTTCTCGTAGTATGGTCCGTATATCTCACCTACAGGTATTGTTAATATAGTATCTGCATACCTAGACATAAATGTCCTTTTATTCAGGTAAGCATCTGAATAAGCATTCACCTCGTCAGATTTGCTGTTCACAAATGTCTTGTTGTCTTTTGCCGCAGCAAAGTCTGCTTTTATTTCTTCCAGTGCACTCACCTGACGGAATGTGTCGGCTGATGCAGGTATAATGTCAAATGACACATACTCTATGGAGCGCGTTTCCTGGTCTGTGCTGTATTGGGCTGCATGGGCCTGCATATACGCTTTTATTTCTTCGTCAGTTACTTTTACCTCATTATCAGAGATGGCAGAGTATGGCACTTTTACATACCTGATGCTTGCCATGCTGTTCTGCTCACCAACATTTTTCTTCACCATAAAAGATGATGCGTAAACCGAACCGGCAAACATGGCGTTGAATTTATTTACACGAGCCATACGAGACACATATGATTTCACAATTTCCCACTGATCACGCAGTTTGCCCGTAGGGTCGTATTGCTGCGGGTCATTTGCAATAGCGGTTTCAAATTGTTTTATCATACCCGGGTCAAACTGGTTCGTCTGCGGATTCATGAAGATTGGCTGCCCTTCTATCTGGAACTGCCTTACCAGCTGATCGGCATTCTCTCCATATATCATTCCCTTTATCTCCTCTGCCGATACGGTTATCCCCAGTTTGTCGCACTGCTCACCGGCAAGTGTTTCATACACGATCATTTGCACCACCTGCTCATTCATCTGAGAGCGGGTAGCATCATCAAGCGGCCGGTTCTTGTTGAACATAGAATAGAGGGTCTCATATTCTTTAAGGCGCACCTGATATTCTTTGGGTTCTATTTTTGTACCGTCAATTTTCATCACGGTATTATCGGTGCCCCTGAAAAAATTTCCTATAGATCCGTTATTAGCATCCGATATTATAAATCCGACCAGCGCCACGGCAATAAGTCCACCGGCAATTTTCCCGTACTTATTCCTGATTGTTTGTATTACAGACATTGTAGGTTTGTGTTATGTTTAATATTAAGGACGGCAAATTTATGGGAAAAAATGAGATTTTGTAGCGTTACCGGCGGTTTTGACTGTTTATTTTTAAATATAAAACTTCGTATTGTTTTATTTTTAGTTTTCGGTTATATAATTATTTCCTATTTATTTTTTTAATGGGCATTCCTTTTATATGTTACCGTTGAGAATTATGTGCATATTGTGTGCGAAATATGATATCACTGTGGAGAATCTGTTCTTATTGTTTCTTTATATGTGTAAAACCCACTATTCACGTTGGTATCTTAATAACATGTGTGTGACCCTTCTACAATATTAATGT
Organism: uncultured Flavipsychrobacter sp.; assembly: GCA_964430995.1. Classification (GTDB taxonomy): domain Bacteria; phylum Bacteroidota; class Bacteroidia; order Chitinophagales; family Chitinophagaceae; genus Nemorincola. The sequence goes on along the minus strand of CAYSIG010000003.1, from coordinate 55,377 downwards.
TTTTTTTCTTTTGTTTCCGCAAATTATGGTTCTATACTTCGCTTTGGGTTTTCTGGTGTTGATAACTCTGCTTTTCTCCTGTAAATCTTTATTTTTTATCTCATAACTAATTAACTGTCTTGTGAATAGCAGGGTTTTCCTTTTTCGCTTACCCTTTGTTCACACCCATCTACGATATTAAGGTTCGGTTACTTTTTCACACACTTGCTTTTCCACAATCCACATATTTTGTGTGAGTTTGCAGTATTTGCGGCAATTTCTAGTGTTACATACTATAGCCGGAGTGTTGATAAAGTGCTGTTTTTAATTTTGCAAGAAGGATAACTTTTTTCTTTCCCCATATTCTTTGCCCTAATAATAGTGGTAAAGTTTTTTAAAAATTTTAAAGGTATTTATTAGGAATGTGGATTAAAAGGGTTTGTGAAATATGGTTTAACTCATATTTCAGGCTGTTTTATTTAACTACCTTTGCGTAACTTATTATATATGGATTTGAGGAAAATAAATGAAGTTGGTTTTCTGGATGTGGAGATAGACCCCACGCTCGATATTTTTAAGGAAATAGATAGATTAAAGAAAGAGAAGAACGCTGTCATATTAGCGCATTATTATCAGGAGCCGGATATTCAGGATGTTGCTGATTACATCGGAGATAGCCTGGGACTGGCGCAGAAAGCCGAACAGACAAATGCTGATGTGATTGTTTTTGCGGGTGTACATTTTATGGCAGAAACAGCAAAAATACTTAACCCAAATAAAAAGGTACTGTTACCCGATTTACGCGCCGGATGCTCGCTGAGCGATAGTTGCCCTCCACATCTTTTTAAAATATTTAAAGATAAACATCCTGATCATTTAGTTATATCATACATTAATTGTTCGGCTGGTATCAAGGCGCTGAGCGATATAATTTGTACCTCTTCGAATGCGCAGCTCATTGTGGAAAGTTTACCTCCTGAGCAGAAGATAATATTCGCGCCGGATAAGAACCTGGGTGGATATATAAATAAAGTGACAGGGAGGAATATGTTGTTATGGAATGGCGCTTGCATGGTACACGAGATATTTTCTTTAGAGAAAATTGTTAAACTCAAAGCAAGACATCCACAAGCTAAATTGATTGCCCATCCAGAATGTGAAGAGGCAGTTTTGCAGGTTGCAGATTTTATTGGCTCAACAACACAACTTCTAAGATATACACAACAAAGCGACAATAGTACTTTTATTGTAGCCACAGAAGCGGGTATATTACACAAGATGCAACAAGGAGCGCCTAAAAAAACGTTTATTGCTGCTCCGCCAAACAATGCCTGTGCATGTAATGATTGCCCGCATATGAAGCTGAATACACTGGAGAAACTTTATCTCTGTATGAAATATGAGCAGCCGGAAATTGTTATGGATGAAGATTTGAGGTTAGCGGCAAAAAAGCCAATAGACAGAATGCTTGAACTGAGTAGACAACTTGGTTTACAAATGTAAAAACGTCAGCATATTGAATATTCGCCCCATAACGGAATATTTTTTTTATTATTAGGCAGATTATCTATAACTTAGCTACAAAATCAAAAAATTATTTTATGAAGCATTTCAACTTTGTGAAGGTTCTATTAATTATTGTGCTTTTTGGCAGTGGTGGATCCGCGACCGGACAAATTAATCCATTGGCATTCGGGCCACATGGTATTGCCGGCAGCACTACAATGAGTGATCCAATGTACTATGTGAATTATGTTGGTGGCAGGCTAATGGTTACAACACCAACAATTATTGCTGGCGAAAAACTTTATACTACATCTAACGATGGTGGCGGTGGTACCGGTGTTTGGGGAGCAGCAGTTACAGCTCCTATACCCCCAACAGATATTGTTATGTGTGCAACAGATAGTTTGGGTTGTACTATTCCTGTAGGTTCAATGACAGGTAAGATCGCACTTATTTGGCGTGGTAACTGTGAATTCGGTGCTAAAGCAAAGAATGCACAGGATGCGGGAGCAATTGCTATCATCATCATCAACCAGCATGCCGGCGAAGGTCCTGTTGGTATGGGAGCAGGTGCTGTAGGATCTTTGGTAACTAAACCTGTTTTCATGGTTAGTAACGCGGATGGTATTGCTATGTCGGCCCAGTATGGTTCTGCTGCTACGGGCACTCCCGGTACAGTTAAGGTAGCTATTACTCCATGGGGCCAGGGTCACGCAAATGACCTCGGTTTTGTTCCTGGAGGTATAGCGAACTGGCATAACTATGCTACACCGGCTGCTCAGTTCATGGCCGGGGCTGCTACCGCGAATGCTTACAAGGGCATTGATGTTGCTTTTATTGCTAACTATGGTAGCAGCCCTGCTACAAATGTTAAGGTCGTTGCTACAACTTCATTTACGCCCACAGGTGGCTCTGCTTCGGTACAGCACACAGATACTACCGATTATGCAGGCCCATTTGTTGGTGTCGTAAGTTTGCCAGGTGATGATACAAGGGACTCTATCGTAGCTATGATATCAGATGAATACAACCTTACTGCTACAGGTCCTGGTCGTTTTGATGTTTCTTATACTATTACATCTGATTCAGCTGAAGATTTTGCAGCAGATAATACTACGTCAACTTCTTTCTACCTCACTGACAGCGTGTTCTGTAAAAGCAGGTATAATTTTGCAGCACAGAAGCCAATAAGGAATATTGGTTATACCTGGGGATCAGCTACTCCTTTTGTTTGGGGGCCTTTCTATTACGTAGCACAGGGCGGCAGCTATTTCTCTAAGGCACAATATTCGATTTCCGGTTCAGGAACTGCAGGCAGCACTATATTACTTACCGGCAGCAGTGACCTGTTCCTTTTCAAATGGGAGGACGGTGCAAATGGTCAGCCGAATGATAGCATACTGCAGGCCGGAGAGCTTATGCTGAAGGCAATGGGTAAATATGATTACCTTTCTGCATCAGATACTTCAGGTGCCGATTATACAATTAGTAAACTAACAACTCCCGATGGATTAGTTGATTTGCCAAACTTTCCATTAGAGGCTAACGCATGGTACTATGTAGCTATTGGTGTGGGCAGTTCAGCAGCGCAAACACAATATCTTGGTTGCGATGGCGTTGTTAATCCTTTAGTGCGTGTTTACGGACGTGGAAAGATCAACCCACGCAACATGGAATACCAGAGCATGGTATTAGGTTCTACTGACGATACAGCTACATCAGCAGCAGGTAATTTTGCTCCAATGCCAGGTACACAAACCTCATTTGTGAACAATGTTGACTCTTTCTGTTTTCCTAACCTGAAAGGAATGGTGCCCTCTGTTGCGCTCATAACAAGGACTACGACGATTAACCCTAATCCTAGTCACGACGGAGTAAACAATGTGAATAGGCCATATGGCAATGTAAATTTATTCCCTAACCCGGCTAGTAATTTTGTTGATGTTTCTGTTGAGTTCGACAGGCCTGTTAAGAATGTCACTTATAAAATACTTGACGGTTTGGGCAGGTACGTAGGTCAGGAGATAGTTCACAATGTTAGTAAAGAAACGCACAGGGTTAATACATCATCACTCAAGGCAGGATTTTATTACCTTATTATAAGTGCGGACGAAACTCGTATCGCCAAAACATTTACGATAGTCAAATAAAATATATGCTACATATATAAAAAAAGACCGCTATTATGCGGTCTTTTTTTGTGCTTCATACTTTACATGCATATAATGACATAGCTTTTTTTGCATGTTATCATTTGCATGTTATCAATTGATGGTTTTGGCTGTGCGCATATGCCGTAGCGGCTTAGTTATAAGTGCTGAATATTGTTTTCCTGTGTTGCTTACATTTACTTGCATCTACAGGTTAATAGCAGTTTGTTAGGGCATCACTCGTCAGTGGCTACAGTTGCTGTAGACGTTCCCGGCAGATATTGATACCACCTCAGCGCATAGATTGTTGGGAAAATCAGACTAGCCTATTTATAAGTTGTACTGCTATGGTATAGTGTAGCCTATACCCAGGTCTATACCGATTTGTCTTTCATTGCCGGGAATGAAGTGAAACGACTGGATGATCTGTATGTCTGTACTTACTTTGTATGTTACTCCCTGTGTAAAAATGATACTTATGTATTTCGTTCCCGTCAGGTTAGCGCTCTTTGCAGGGTAGTCATTATTATTTGCCTGAGTAGTATTCGATAACTCACTTGGATTATACTGTACGCCGGCCGCTATGTATGGCTGAACTTTGTTCTTTGGCCGCAGCGGGAAGTATTGCATTGTAACAGGCAAGGTCATCTTAGCCGATGTAAGATATTCTCTGGGGTTACCCTTTAGTATCTTGTCAATGCAGCATTGGTTCTGGAAGATGTTTAGGTTTATCAATGCCTCAGCCCGGAAATGCGTGCTTATTGGTTTTGTTATTGCTATGCCGTTCCTTACCGCATAACTGGTCGTATTATTTCTTTCCGCAGGGTTGATCCAAACAGATGTACCGGCTCTGAACCCAATTGATGCTTTGTTTAGGTGCTTAGTTTGTGTCTGCCCATACACATATAGTGTAGGTGTAAAGGCAATTACTGCCCATACCAATATCAGACCTATCCTATGCAGACGTTTCACCACAATAAATATAACGTACATTATCATAAAATATTGTCAAAGTTTTTTAAAACTACAATGTTCCACGTGGAACAAACGTCTTATAGTACACGTCAATAGGTATATTGAATATACTGTACGGATATTTATCCCACATTCGTACCTTTGCTTTATATGTTTCCAGAGTATGACGTAATAGTTGTTGGGGCAGGTCACGCCGGCTGTGAGGCCGCCGCTGCCGCTGCAAATATGGGTTCAAAGGTCTTATTGGTCACCATGAATATGCAGACCATAGCCCAAATGAGCTGTAACCCGGCTATGGGTGGCATAGCCAAAGGTCAGATTGTACGGGAGATTGATGCGCTCGGTGGGTACAGTGGTATTGTCAGCGATAAGAGCACGATCCAGTTCCGTATGCTGAACAGGTCGAAAGGCCCGGGGATGTGGAGCCCCCGTTCTCAGAATGACCGTATGCTCTTTGCTACTACATGGCGCGAGATGCTGGAGAATACCCCAAACATAGATTTCTGGCAGGATATGGTGAAGGGCCTTATTGTTTCACGTGGAACAGTACAAGGGGTAATTACCGGTATGGGGCAGGAAATCAGGGCAAAAAGCGTGGTTTTAACCAATGGAACCTTCCTAAATGGGGTAATTCATATAGGAGAGAAGCAGTTTGGAGGGGGTAGGATAGGTGAAAAAGGAGCAACAGGCATCACAGAGCAACTGGTGGAAATGGGCTTTGAAAGCGCACGCCTTAAGACAGGTACACCCCCAAGAATAGATGGCAGGAGCCTTGATTACACCAAAATGGAGATACAGAACGGGGATGATGAGGTGGTAGGCTTCTCATACCTGCCTGTTAAAAAGATAACACCACAGGAACAACGGTGCTGCTGGATCACATATACCAGTCCCGAGGTTCACGAAATACTACGCACAGGTTTTGAACAATCTCCCATGTATCAGGGGCGAATAAAGGGTAGCGGACCACGATATTGCCCCAGCATTGAGGATAAAATAAATCGTTTTGCCGAAAGAGACCGTCATCAGCTATTTGTAGAACCTGAAGGATGGAGCACGGTAGAGATATATGTGAATGGTTTCAGCACCTCCTTGCCCGAGGATGTACAGTACAAAGCCCTGAAAATGGTGCCGGGATTCGAAAATTGCAAGTTTTTCAGGCCGGGATACGCTATAGAATACGATTATTTCCCCCCAACACAGCTTAAATTCACCTTGGAGACCAAATTAATAAGGAATCTTTTCTTTGCCGGGCAGATAAATGGCACTACGGGCTACGAGGAAGCCGCTTGCCAGGGCCTGATGGCGGGGATTAATGCCAGCAGGAATGCTCATGAGCAGGAGCCGGTTGTCTTAGAAAGGAGTGATGCCTACATAGGAGTGCTTATTGACGACCTGATAAATAAAGGTACCGACGAACCATACCGGATGTTTACGAGCAGAGCTGAATACCGTACGCTGCTACGGCAGGATAACGCCGATCTCCGCCTCACAGGACTGGGGCACAGTATTGGCCTTGCCTCTGATGAAAGATTGCGGTTAATGACCGAAAAGAAGGAAAAAGTAGCAAAAATAAAGAAGGTTTTGGCTGATTTCCCTGTAGACAAGGAAATGGCCGATAAACTACTGGCCGATAACAACTTTGCCCCGCTCACAGAAAAGATAAGGGCCACGAAGCTGCTATTAAGGCCGGGAATAGGATTAAAAGACATGATCGCCGAGATGCCTGGACTAAAAGAAGCGGTGGGAACAGACGATCCGCTGATACTGGAGCAGGTAGAGATACAGGTGAAATATGACGTGTATATAGAAAAGGAGCAGGAATTAGTACAAAAAATGAGCGCATTGGAGGGTTTGGCTATCCCGGAGAGTTTTAATTATGATAAACTGTCCGCTATTTCTACCGAGGCACGCCAAAAGCTCGCCAAGATAAAGCCACGCACCCTGGGTCAGGCCAGCCGTATCAGCGGAGTAAACCCCAGCGATGTACAGATACTAATGGTGTTTATGGGGAGGTGATATGATTGAGCCGGCCATTCTTCATTACTGTAAATACCAGGAGCGCTGCCATATGGAAGTGCGCAACAAGCTGTACGAATTGGGTTTTACCACCGATACCGTAGAACTGCAACTGACAGAACTGATACAGAACGGGGTTTTGAATGAAGAACGCTTCGCCCGCTCGTTTGCCCGTGGTAAATTCAGGATGCTGCATTGGGGCAGAGAGAAGATAAAACAACACCTGAAACAGAAAAAAGTATCGGATTATTGCATAAAAAAGGCATTTTCAGAGATAAATGAAGATGAATACTGCAATATGCTAAATAAATTAGCAAATAATAAATATAAAGAAGTCAAAAGTATTCGCAGTTTACCAATGAAAAAGTCGAGGTTATATCGCTACCTCATCCAGAAGGGTTATGAGCGAGACCTGGTGATGGATGCGATAAACGAATGCATGAATAGAGATAAGTAATAACTTTTTCCATATCTTTGATGAATTAATCCGCTTTATGGTACAACAGATAACAGAAGGAGTAAGCATAATGGTAGAGACTTTCTACCAGCCGGCTCATTCTAACCCATTGAAATCGGAATACCTTTTTGCCTACCGCATCACCATTGAGAATCTCTCCGCTCATCCCGTGAAACTGCTTAGCCGTCATTGGCATATACTCGACAGTAATGGCACGCACCGCGAAGTGGAAGGCGATGGTGTAGTGGGTCAGCAGCCCATTGTATCGCCCGGCGATAGTTACCAATATACATCGGCATGTAACCTCAGCAGCGATATTGGCAAAATGTATGGCTCATACCTGATGGAAAACCTTTTTCACAAAAGAAAAATACGTGTGGCCATCCCTGAATTCCAACTCGTAGCGCCGGCCAAATTGAATTAAGCAACATTAATGCAGCAGCAAAATAATATTTCCATCGCACAGAAATGGTTTGATGCTTTTAATGAGCATGACCTCGAAAAATTATTGAGTCTGTATGATGATAACGCACAGCACTACAGCCCCAAACTGAAAATACGACAACCCGAAACAAATGGCATGGTAAGCGGAAAACCCGCGCTGCGTGCCTGGTGGCAGGATGCATTTGACAGATTGCCTACGCTTAATTACAGGTACACCACACTTACGGCAAATGATGAGCGTGTATTCATTGAATACATCCGCCACGTGGAACATGAACCGGATATGCTGGTGGCAGAAGTGCTGGAAATAAAGAACGACTTAATTATTGCCTCAAGAGTGTATCACGGCTGAAGCCCTTGCGCAGAGCGTATCTCAGCTATTTTCAGTTTCAGTTCATTGTTCAGTTCCTTCCATTGTTTCACCTGCTTGGCTACTTTAGTGAGTGTACCCAGTGTGCTGATATGTTCATCTACTTTCGCCATCATAGGTTCCAGCACTTGCTCCGTAAAGTAGGCAATACCCGCTCTTTTCCTTGCTGCGAGCAAACTGTCTTCATTGTCATTAATAAGTATGCGTATCTGTTTATGAAACCCGCCCGCATGCTTTTGTGCCTTATCCAGCGTTTGGATAATATCTTCCAGCAGGTGCATATTTTTTTCTCTAGGCCCGGTCTTTCTTTTCATTATATCAGGCAGCATTTGTTCCAGGTAGGTTATCTGCTCTGTAAAAGAAAATATTTTGCACAGTTGTGCTTCATGGGCTTTGCGGCGGCTGTGAAGCAGCAGTTCTTCCAATTCATCTTCCTCATTTTCTGAGCGGGCAAAATCTACCACCCGGTCATCTACTATTATGTTGCTTGTTTGCAGCTTACTGCGCAGCACTAAGCCTTCCATAGTGGTGCAGCGGCTCAGCGCCACATATACCTGCCCCGGTGCGAAGGATTGGTTCAGGTCCACCACAGCCTTTTGTAACGTAAGCCCCTGGCTCTTATGCACCGTCACGGCCCATGCCAGCCTTATGGGGTACTGCGTAAAGCTGCCCGACTCTTCCTCCTCTATTTCTCCTTTTTGCGTGTTCAGCGTATAGCGCATATTCTTCCACGTCTCTTTTTCCAGCAGCAGCGTATTTTCTTCTTCTCCCGGAAAAGCGGCCCATATACCATCACTGTCTATTTTGCTTACCAGTGCTATTTTTCCGTTATAATATCGCCTTGGTGTTTGCAGGTCATTCTTTACGAACATTATCTGCGCACCTTCTTTTACTTGCAGCACCTCTTCGGTGGGCAGGTTCTTCGGGTTGAATTCGTTTGTAATCGTTCCGGTAAACGAATGTAGTTTCCCCGGCAGCTCTTCCAGCGATTGCAGGTTTATTTTATCGGCTATGTGGTTGTGTGTGGATAGGATGATGTATCCCTTTTCTTTTTGCGGCAGCGGGTCGTAGCGTGCATTTAGTATCTCCACATCCTGCTGCAGTACCTTTCCGCTTCGCACCCGGTTCAGTATATCTATAAAGGCCTGTTCCTTTTGCCGGTATATCTTTTTCAGTTCTATATAGATGGGCGGATTATCGCGCAGCACCATCGAATCAAAGAAATAAGGACTTTGGTAATAATGGCGCAGTATGTCCCAGTCCTGCTCTGGTGCAACGGGGGGTAGCTGGAAGAGGTCGCCTATGAACAGCAGCTGCACCCCGCCAAAAGGTTGTGCCCAGTTCTTGCGCACATGGCGCAGCACCAGGTCCATAGAGTCCAGCAGATCGGCACGCACCATGCTCACTTCGTCTATTATCAGCAGCTCCAGTTTGCGCAGCAGTTTTAATTTTGTTTCACGTAGCCGCAGATTGGCCAGCAGCGAGTGTTTGTCGTTCGAGCCTTCGGCCTGCCGCCCAAAGCCCCCCGCGCTGCCCGGCACAAACGGGCCAAAAGGTAGCTGAAGGAAAGAGTGTATCGTTTCCCCGCCGGCATTTATGGCGGCTACGCCCGTGGGTGCTACTATGGCGCACTGCTTGCCGGCATGTGTCTTTATGTATTTCAGGAAAGTGGTCTTCCCGGTTCCCGCCCTGCCCGTAAGGAAAAGATTTTCATTCGTATCTTTTACAAACGAAACCGCTTTCTGAAAAATAGAATTAGATGTATCAATAACTTCTGCTGCGGCAGTTTCAGGCATGGGTAAAATTACTGAATTTCTTCCCGTGTTTGTCATTTGCAGTTCCACCGAACCCTGACTGCTGAATGATTGGCCTGATGTTGACCAATGTACTCAGGCAAAAATTGTATATGGAAATACTGTAAAAAAATTGCGCGCATTTCCCCCCAAAACCCTTGCCCCGCCTGCAAACTAATTTCCTTAATGGTACAGTAGCTGTACCGTCATGGTACAGTTACTGTACCGCCATGTCATAAAAATTTTGTGTTCACCCCTGCATTAGTGAACTTTACACCGTTACGCAATGTATGGGCAACCCTTGTGGTTACCCGGCTCGTGGTAAGCCAGAAAAGTGAGCAACTATAGTGAGCAACGTTTGAGCAAGGAGTGAGCAATGCTTTTCGTGTAACCAACTAATTATCAGTAGATTACAAAAAAAGCGAGTTTTTTTTCAAGAAAGTGAGCAATGAATATGACAAAACTCTCCGTAAACATCAACAAAATAGCCACCCTGCGCAACAGCCGCGGCGGCAATAATCCCGATGTGCTGCAGGCCGCTATCGACTGCCAGAAGTTCGGCGCCGATGGTATCACCGTTCATCCCCGCCCCGATGAAAGGCATATCAGGTACAGCGATGTAAGAGAGATAAGCAAAATCATTACCACCGAGTTCAATATAGAGGGCAACCCTAAGGAAGATAAATTCGTGCAATTGGTGCTCGAAGTAAAGCCTGCCCAGGTCACCCTTGTACCCGATGCCCCCGGCCAGCTCACCTCCAATCATGGTTGGGATACGGTGAATGAGCAGGCATACCTGCGCGGTATAATAGAAGTGTTCAAAAATGCGGGTATACGCGTTTCCATTTTCACAGATCCCGTGGAACGTATGGTAGCCGCCGCCGCCGATACCGGCACGGATAGGGTGGAACTCTACACCGAAGATTACGCCCGCGGTTACCACAGCGATAGAGATGTGGCTGTAGCGCCATATGCGCGGGCCGCACAAACAGCCATGCACCACGGCCTCGGCATCAATGCCGGCCACGACCTTGACCGTGATAACCTTGCCTTCTTCAGGCAGTCCATCCCCGGCTTGCTCGAAGTGTCCATAGGTCACGCCCTCATCGCCGATGCGCTCTACTATGGGCTGGAGAATGTGGTGCAGCTGTATAAGCGCTGTTTAATGTAATGGAAACATATTTCTGTTATGCATAAAAAAATGCTTTTTGTATATATATTTGTGCTACACCGTCTATCCTTCTCTGGTTTCTTTCATTAACCCATATTAATACCCACACGATGTATAAAAGCACGCTTCTTTCTTTCGTTTTATGCTGCGGCATCAGTTTGCACAGCAATGCCCAGCACTACTTAGGTGTCGCCACCGGCCAGTACAGCGCCATCAATAACCTATACCTCAACCCCGCCAGCTTGTCGGATTGTAAGGAGAAAATAGTGGTGAACCTCTTTTCGCTCAATGCTGCTTTCGACAACAGTCTTGGCTCATTCTCCAAACTGGGCGATCTTGGCAGTGCCGATGGCGGAACGTTCAATATGGCTGGTAAAGAACCTTTCAGCATGGTGCTGCCATCAATTCAGTTGCGCTTGCCCGCAGTGATGGTAAGCCTGAACAATAAACTGAAGCAAACATTTGCGCTCACCACCCGCGTAAGGGCCGTGAACCAGTTCAATCATTTCGACCCTTCGCTGTATAATACCGTTAAGTCAGACGATCATGTGGACCAGGACTATCATTTTGTGACCAGCAACTTTAATTGGACAGCACATGTGTGGAGCGAGATAGGGCTTAGTTATGCCATGCAGATATTTCAGAGTGGCCCTCACCAGGTGAAAGGCGGCATCACGCTGCGCTATCTTGCCGGGGTCAATTATCTTGGCCTCAAGGGCAAAAACCTTGATGTATCTTATAAACAGGGCAACGATACCGTATTTGCTTCCAATTCCGACCTTCAGTTCGCCAGCAATGCCGTCAGTGCCGACAATGCTTTTTCAAATGGTGTCAATGCCTCCAGCGTGCTCAACTCTCTCTTTGGTGCTAAATCAGGCGGCGGTTTTGGTATGGACATCGGCGTCACCTACACCTATATGATAGGTGCCGATGATCTTGTGAAAGATGAAAACACTAATTCCGGAGATGTGCACAGGCTTACTGCATCTGCTGCCATCATAGATATTGGCTCTATTAAATATAAAACCGGGAAAAATTTTGTGGTGAATGTTACCGGCAACGGACACCTCACCGGCAAGGGCCTCGAAGACCATCTAGGCGATTATAATGATTTCAGGAGCTACGTAATGTCTCAGGGTTTCACTGTTGATACCGGCTCTTTCGCCACAAAAGTATACATGCCTACCGCCATGGTTTTAGGGGTCGACTACCAGATTTATAAAAGTTTGTATGTAAATGCCACCTACATAGCTAACCTGGCCAACAGGTTAAATTACGGAAATTCTTATTACAATATTCTCACCGTGGTACCGCGCTTCGAGAATAAGTTTTTCACCATAGGTGTACCGATCAGCTATAGCGGGCTTGCCAAGGATGTGAAAATGGGCCTCGGCATCCGTATTTCAGGGTTCTTCTTCGGCAGTGATGATATGCTCGCTCTTATGAGTAGCAACCAGCATGGCCTTAACTTCTATTTCGGAGGCTATGTGCCGATTTACAAGAAGCACAAAAAGAACAAATTCTAAATTTACACATGCGATCATTTCAAATTTGGAATGATTGTATTACTTTAGAGGCGTATGCGCTGATTCGTCAGCGGTAAACTCGTTTTGAATGAAGTATTCATTATATACACTTGCGGTAGCTGTTTTCTTTTCCACCACGGTCAATGCACAGTATAATCTGGGCATTGCCACCAGCAATTGGAGCGGATTGAACAGCCTGTACCTGAACCCTGCAAATATTGCAGACAGCCGTCACCGTTTTGCCATTGATTTGGTAGGCATCAATGCCGGGCTTGATAATGACCTCGGCACCATAAATACCAGTGGCGGAATATTTGACCTTGTAAACGATGGTAATACCAACAACGTTTTTAAATACGGCGGCAATAATAAATTCAGTCTGCTCGCTCCATATGCGCAGGTTCGCCTGCCCGGTGTTATGGTCAGCATAAACAGCAAGCACAGTCTTGCGCTTACTACCGGTGTGCGGGGCATGAACCAGTTCAATAATTTCGACAGGTCGCTATATCGTACCCTTACAGACCCTAACTACCAGCCGGATAAAAACCTTGATCTTACATCAAATATGTTTAACTATACGGCCCATGTGTGGAGCGAGATAGGCGTATCTTATGCTGCAGTGCTGGTTGATAATGTGCAGCACGAGTTGAAGTTAGGGGTAACACTGCGCTACCTTGGTGGTATAGGTTATCTCGGTCTCAGGGGAAACAATCTTGACGCGCGCTACAACGGCACCAGTGATTCCCTTTTTGTATCAAAGTCTGATATGGAATTTGCGAGCAATGCATTAAGCACGCGCAGTGCAGTATTGGGCGGACTTGACAGCCGTAATATTTTCAACGATTTTTTTGGTTCTAAAGATGGCCATGGTTTTGGTGGTGATATAGGCGTAGTATATGAATACACACCACACCACGAAAATCACGATGCAGATGACCACAGGAATAAAAGCCACAGTAGCAATGCAAATAACCGCTACCTGCTGCGCTTCTCCGCATCGGTGATGGATATAGGCTCTATAAAATATGGCCTCAACAAAAATTCGAACGCACGTGTGACCGGCGATGGTGTTGTTTCCGGCAAAGATTTCAGTGATAAGGTGAGTAACTATGACGAGTTTCGTGAATATGCGGTGTCGCATGGTTTCACTGCCGATACATTTCACCGCGATACACGTGTATACATGCCTACAAGGCTTAACCTCGGCGTAGACCTGCATGCCTACAAGCGCTTTTACGTGAATGCGATGTTTGTCGCCAACCTGGCCAACCGTCAGAACTTCGGCAACTCATATTATAACCAGCTTACAGTAACTCCCCGCTACGATTCAAGGATACTCAGCATAGGCACACCTATTACCTATGGCGTACTCTCCAATACGGTTAAAGTAGGATTGGGTATAAGGGTTACAGGCTTTTATATAGGCAGCGATGATATGCTGGCATTTGTTTCGGGCAATCAATCAGGTGCAAACATTTACGTGGGCGGTTTCATACCAATCAACAGGCGTGGCGATAAAGATCGCGGGCATCACTATCACGAATCGGATACAACAGATAGTAACCTTGAGCCCGACTATGAGCATGGCGGCACCCCGGACAGCGAAGATGAACCGGCCCCGGCCAAACCGTCCAGGCGCAGCGGGGAGCAACCTGCTCCCGAAGAGCGTACGTCTTCTATACAACAGGAGGGTACTTCAACCGGCAGAGGCAGGTACATGAGGATGGAAATGGATAAGAAAGACTAAAGGCTCAGGCTGACCTATGAATAACGAAATTTTTTCCGACAAAAAATTGTTGGATGAGATTAACCGGTACACGCGCATCAAAAGCGTACCGAAAGATTTCACCTTAATACGGCCGGGTGACGAGATAGTTTTTTTACCCATCGTCAGGAAAGGGGTATTAAGGATTGTAAGGCAGGGTAGCGATGGCCGCGATATATTCTTATATCATCTTTACCCGGGGCAAACTTGTGCCATGGCTATAAACTGTTGCCAGTCGCACAAAAAAAGCATGGTAAAGGCAATAGCCGAAGATGATACGGAAGTATTGCAGGTGCCGGTAAACCAGATTGAAGAATGGTTTAAATACCCCGAATGGAAAGCTTACGTAAATAACACTTACAGCACCAGGTTTGCAGAGCTTATAGAGGTGATAGACCTGATAGCATTCAGCAGCATGGACAAGCAGGTATTGCATTACCTCGAAGAGCGTGCCAAAGCCACTAATACCAAGGCCCTGTACATCACACACCAGCAGATAGCTGACGAACTGCATACCCACCGGGAGGCAATAAGCCGACTCTTGCGCACAATGGAGCAAAAGGAGCTGGTGAAGCTGGGCCGGAATACCATAGAACTTTTAACAGATTAATGGAACAATTGTTCCCTACCACGTTTCTTACAGGAAGTAGCTTTGCATCAGATTTAAAAAGTACTTCTTATGAAAAAGAATATGGGAACAGTTGATAGCTTAGTGCGCATCTTAATAGCGGCTATTATCATTACACTTTATGTTACCAATGTTATCACCGGTACAATGGCGATAGTATTGTTTGTGCTGGCGATAGTATTTATCCTGACAGGCTTTTTAAGGTTCTGTCCGTTATACCTTCCTTTCGGAATCAATACCTGCAAAAAAGATGAAAACAAAAATTCTTAAATACAAACTGGAGATAGCAGGTGTTATTGCAGGGGCAATAGCCGGTTGGTGCTACTGGTATTTTATCGGTTGCGCGTCGGGTCAATGCATGATCACTTCAAAACCTTTGAACAGCACGATATACGGTTCAGTACTTGGCGGACTGCTGTTCAGCTCACTAAAGAAAAGATAAACAAAAACAAATATGAACAAGATCACAGAGTTGCTGAAAACAGGGAGTGCTACAGTAGTAGACGTGAGGACACCAGCAGAATTTATGGGAGGCCATGTAGCCGGCAGCATTAACATTCCACTGAATGAACTGCCCATTCGCATAGGCGAGTTGAAAGACAAGAAGAACATTGTGCTTTGCTGCGCATCAGGAATGAGAAGCGGAAATGCTGCTGTTTTTCTGAAACAAAATGGAATAGACTGCTATAACGGCGGACCGTGGACAGATGTAAACTTTTACATAAACAACAACTGATATGATAGAGACAATTAAAAAATTGCTGGGCATAGGCCCAAAGGTGGATCTGGGTGAGGTGATAGCTAAAGGTGCCGTAATTATTGACGTGAGGACAACCGGAGAATATGCCGGCGGCCACCTGAAGAATTCAGTAAATATCCCGCTGCAGGCGCTGTCGTCACAAATGTCCAAATTGAAAAAAGACAAACCAATCATCACCTGTTGCGCATCAGGTATGAGAAGTGGTTCGGCTAGATCTATACTTCAGTCTAACGGGTTCACTGTCTATAATGGCGGTAGTTGGTATAACCTCAAAAAGTATGAAAGATAACTTTTGAACATGGAGCAAGACATGAAGGTTTTCTGGGACAAACGATTTTCAGCACCTGAATATGCTTATGGGAAAGAGCCGAATAGCTTTTTCAGGGCAGAGATTGATAAACTCAAGCCCGGCAGGATATTGATACCGGGCGCAGGGGAAGGACGGGATGCTGTATATGCTGCTACTAAAGGATGGGAGGTGTATTGCCTGGACCTGAGTGAAGAAGGTAGAACAAAAGCGCTTAGGCTGGCTGATGAGAAAGGGGTGAAGATTGCCTATGATTGCAAAAATATCGCCGAGGCTACTTATCCCGAAGAATATTTTGATGCAGTAGGTGCTATATTTTTTCACCTGCCTGAAGATGTCCGTAAAGTGTTTTATGCCAGTGTCCTGAAATGGCTGAAGCCGGGTGGCCACTACATATCGGAGTTGTTTACGCCGGCTCAATTGCAAAACACATCAGGCGGACCCAAGGATTTAAGTTTGTTAGCTACTGCTACGGACCTTGAACGAGAGTTGGGCATGCTGGAGATACTTATCAATAAAGAGTCAGAAATAGTTTTGGATGAAGGTAGTTACCACCAGGGGAAAGCCAATGTGGTAAGATTTACCGGAAGGAAAAAATAGGATATGAAATACGTAATAGTAGGGGCAGTTGCGGGAGGAGCAAGTACGGCGGCAAGATTGCGCAGGCTGGATGAACATGCAGATATAGTGATCTTCGAAAAAGGAGCTTACATCTCTTATGCCAACTGTGGATTGCCTTACTATATAGGGGAAGTAATAAAAGACCGGAACAAACTTTTTGTACAAACAGCGGCAGCATTTAATAAGCGGTTCAATATAGATGTGCGGGTGAGAACTGAGGTGACCGCAATAAACCCGGCAGCAAAAACGATAAAGGCTATAAACCTGGAGACGGGAAAGAGCTACGAGGAGCAATACGATAAGTTAGTGTTGTCTCCGGGGGCAGAGCCTATACGTCCACCGCTGCCGGGTATCTCGCTGCCGGGTATTTTCACCCTGCGGAACGTAACGGATACTGACTATATAAAAGCCTATGTTGACAACAATAGATCGGGCAAAGCGGTGATAGTGGGTGCCGGGTTCATAGGTTTGGAAATGGCGGAAAGCCTGCATGGTATAGGTATGGATGTTACTGTCATAGAGATGGGGGAGCAGATACTGGCACCGGTTGATTTTCCGATAGCCGCGCTGGCACAACAGCATCTGCGTTCAAAAGGGGTAGACCTGAAATTGAATACGACTGTCTCCGGCTTTGAGCAAAACGGGCGTGGCTTAAATGTGCTTTTGAAAAACGGGGATGCTTTACCAGCTGACGTGGTAATCCTGTCCATAGGCGTAAGGCCCGACACCCGGCTGGCAGAGCAGGCAGGGTTGAAACTGGGCAGCGCAAAAGGAATATATGTAAATGAATTTCTACAGACATCGGATCCCGATATTTATGCTGTAGGTGACGCAATAGAGTTTGCTAATCCCATCACCGGACAGGCGATGAACACCTACCTGGCAGGGCCGGCAAATAAGCAAGGCCGCATCTGCGCCAATAATATAGTGCTTGGGAATACGCACAAATATAATGGTGCGATAAACACAGCCATTGTGAAGTTGTTCGACATGACCATTGCTACTGCGGGTATGGCATCCAAACATCTGAAGCGGGCAAACATTGACCACCTGGTATCTACCACGCACAGCGGGTCTCATGCCGGCTATTACCCTGATGCGAAACAAATGACCATACAGATCACCTTTTCGCCGAAGGACGGCAGGCTGCTTGGTGCCCAGGTTGCGGGATATGACGGTGCCGACAAGCGCGCAGATATACTGGCATCTGTTATCAAGAGCAATGGCACTATTTATGACCTTACAGAATTTGAACATGCTTACGCACCACCCTATTCATCTGCGAAAGACCCGGTAAATATGGCTGGCTTTGTGGCAGAAAATATATTGCAGAACAGACTTAAAGTCATTTACTGGCATGATATTAAAAGTGCTGAGCAGGATGGTATATTAGTTGATGTACGATCACCGGAAGAGTATATGGAAAGTACAATTCCGGGTGCGATAAGCATACCTGTAGATGAACTGCGAAGCCGTATGCATGAATTGCCGAAAACAGAGAACATTTACATATTCTGTCAGATTGGGCTCAGGGGATATCTTGCACAAAGGATACTGGTACAGAACGGGTACGGGCAGGTAAGCAATATTTCAGGCGGCTTTGCGCTTTGGAAAGCGATCAATGAAGAAAAGGTATTAACACGAGAGGGAGTTTCAGCATTATAAATCGTATAAAAATGGATTCGATAAAACAGAGATTACTTACCAACTGGCACCTCATGCGCATCATGAGGCTAGCTATAGGTGTATGGCTTTTGGTAGTAGGTATACAAACCCACGATTGGGCTGTAGGGTTGTTCAGTGTCTTTTTTCTTTACCAGGCGTTTACCGATACTGGCTGTTGCGGCACACAGGGGTGTTATACATCGGCCGCTAAGCCTGTGGTAAAAAAGGAAGGCACGGAAGACATAGAGTATGAAGAAGTAAAATAAACAAACAATTATGGAAGCAAAAAAATTCTCAGAGATCATCAATGATCCAAAGCCGGTACTGGTTGACTTTTCGGCTGAATGGTGCGGCCCATGCAAAATGATGGCGCCCATATTATCTGAACTGAAAAAGAATATTGGCGACAAGGCCACTATTATTAAAGTGGACGTGGATAAGAATCCGGATGCTGCGCGCGAGTACAGCATATCGGGGGTGCCCACCCTCATGCTGTTTAAAGAGGGACGTGTTTTATGGCGGCAGTCGGGGGTAGTGCCTGCAAACCATTTAAAGCAGATCATTGAGCAGAATTCATAAACCCGGTATTAACTATTCAGGTATGTGGGTGAATACAACGTATAAATTTGTTTTCTAAATAAATATGAGATGAGGAAATTATTTTCGATAGCAACATTAGTTTTAATGATAAGCCTTGCTGCATGTCAAAATTCTAACAGCAACGCACAAACGGGCTCTATAAAGGAAACGATACCGGTAGAGCAATTCGAGAAGAAACTGGCACAGACTCCCGGAGCGCAGCTGGTGGACGTAAGGACACCCGGTGAATACAGTAATGGCCATTTGAACGGGGCCGTGAATATGAATGTGAACGGGGACAACTATGAGCAGCAGTTCAATACACTCGACAAGTCAAAACCTGTTTTTGTTTATTGTAAGTCGGGTGGGCGCAGCGGCAATGCAGCGAATATTATGCAGGATATGGGGTTCAAAGAGATTTACAATATGGAAGGTGGTATTATGAGATGGGAAGGCTCAGGTAAAAGTGTAGAGGCAGGTAATGCTCCACCCAAGCCTGCCGGAATGACCAGTGCAGAATTTGGCAAGTTGCTCATGCAGAAAAAGTATGTGCTGGTGGACTACAATGCAAAATGGTGCGCACCGTGCAAAAGAATGTTGCCCATGCTGGATGCGTATGTGGCAAAAAGAAAGGACAAGATGGGGCTGGTGCGAATAGATGCTGATGAACATAAAGCACTGCTGAAAGAAAAGGGTATTAGCGGAGTACCTTACCTGGAGCTATACCAAGATGGTAAACTAGTATGGAAACGTGACACCGAAATTGACGAAAAACAACTACAACAAGAAATAAAGTTGTGAGGTTACCATATGTAAATGAACAATGGAACATTATGCTCCGTTATTCATTTACATATCATCAATTTCAACAACTTCGTCTTTAGCGGGGCGTATCAGTTCGTAGCGTTTCGCGAAATTGCACCAGTGGCAACTTTCTTCGCCGCAGCCACGGTCAAACTCATGGTTCATAATGCGACTGTACACATCCTTAATCTGTCCGCGCACAATTTCTTCATCCTGTGGGAACATGGGTATTTTCACTTGTTTGTATTCACCGTTTTTCCCTTTCTGAATAAAGTCGAACATACCTTCAGATACATTTCGTCTTTTTTCTTCGTAGTTCTCTACCAGTATTTTATAGAATACCATCTGCCGCCAGTAGTCGCCTCCTGCCGGTACTTTTTCATTTGGTGCGGCAACCATTATGCTGGCGTATTTATCAGGGTCGCCGGTTTTATAATCCACTACTTTGCAGTTGTCGCCGTTTAGCTCCAGTTTATCTATTTTACCGGTAATGGGCACACCATCTAACGAATAGCGTGGAATTTTGTATTCTATCTCTACTTCTTTATGGAAAGAGTTGATATAATGGTCGTAATACTCTGAAAGCAATGTTGTTCCCTGTTCCATTCTGCGGTCAAACTGGACTGGCGTAAAGCAAGAGACCTCCGAAAATAATGCCGACCGGAAAATATCCAGCATTTCTTCTTTTGACGGGAACTCTCCGTTCTTTGCTTTCATATTCAGGAACATCTTTTCCAGCGCTGTGTGTACCGCGCTGCCAAATGCCAGTGCGTCGTTTTTCTGGAAAGGTACTTTTAGTATGTTCTCATAATAGAAGGTGAGTGGACATTGCAGAAACTTCGATAAAGAAGTTGCGCTTATGGCTACTTGCTGCAGCTCCCGGTCTATCCATTGGGCGTTGGCGGTTTTTATACGAACCTCGGGAACTGGCTCAATGGCTTCGGCCATGAATTTTACTAGTTCCGCGGTTGGTACTGTTTCCACAATGCGTTCTTCCGGCGGGCATATCTCGTCAACAAATACCGATGTTTCCAAAGGTTTGCCTGAGTTATCGCTGGTGGCAAATGAAATATGCAAGTGTTTCTTTGCCCGGGTCATCGCTACATAAAACAGCCGGCGGGCTACTTCTGTTTTATTTGTTTTCTGAGTGTCTTCTTCCGTTGCTGTAATTGTATCAGGCATACGGTATTCATTGTTGCCCCCCTTTTTTTCTTCCCAGAAATTCTTGGTGCAGCCAATAAGAAATACATATTCAAACTCATTTCCTTTTGAGCTATGAGCTGTATAAAAGTGCAGGCCGTTCTCATTCTGTATCACGCGTTGAATGGGCAGGGCTATCTGCTCATCGTTCATGCGCTTTATCATCTGCAGCAGGCCATCAGGTTTTATTTTTGGGTTTCGGCTATAGCTATCTTTCACAAATTCAAAGAACGTATACAGCACCTGTATGCCCCATACATGGTCTGCCACGCGCACCATATGTGCCACAATGCCACTTTCGTAAATTATTTTTTCAAGCAGCAAAGGCAGTGGCAACGATAATTGCAGTGTTTCCCACTCCTCCAGCCGGCTTCCTAAGCGCGCCATTGCTTTGGCTGATTTTAATCCGAGACTTTCCAGTAGTAATACATTGGCCAGCAGCAGCCGCCAGCGCACAGGGCCTTTGTCTTTTCTGCTGTGCTGCATATACAGGGCCAGTTGCGCAATATCGGTAGCTGCGATACCGAAGTAGGGTGAGTGCATCAGCTCGAATAAAAGCTCTTCACCATCAAAGGTTTTTTTCCGTTCTATCTCTAAGTATTCCAGGATGTTGAGTATCTGCCCAATCAGCGGCTCCTTCAGTATGTCGGCAGGCTTTTTCACATTGTAGGGGATACCCCTGCGTTGCATAATGTCTATAATGTTTGCCGCTTGCTTATGTTGCGCGTAGATTATGGCTACCTGGTTCAGCGCAACACCCGCGCGTTGCAACTGCTCCACCTGCAGCACTATGTCCGCTTCTTCCTGTAGTGTGTTGTTGTATGCTTTTATAACAGGTTTTACCGTATCAGAACCGTCTTTAAATCGCTCCGATGCTGCAATAATATTTTTATCCAGTTCCAGCTCCTGTAGTTGGTTAATGAGTCGTTGCTTGTTGTACCGGATAGATGACATGGCCTTATCCAGTATCGGTTGCGATGAGCGGTAGTTGTGCGGCAGCACCACTATTTTTATATGCTCTTTATAGCGCTCGTAAAAATCGACAATGTTCTTTATACGCGCCCCCTGAAATTCAAACACGCCCTGGTCATCATCTCCCACCACAAATATATTCGGGTCGTCCCAGTAAGAGGTCAGCAGGTTGATAAGTTCATTCTGCGCACCATTTGTATCCTGGAATTCATCCACGAGTATGAACTGATAACGCTCCTGGTAGCTTTGCAGCAGCGCCGGGTTTTGCTTGAATGCATCCAGCACCCAGATGATCATATCATTGAAGTCATACCGTCCCGCTTCCTTCATCATTGTTTCATACTGTGGAAACAATAATGCAGCGGCCCGGGTTCCCTCCATCTTTTTAATCTCGCTTTCTATTTTATCCTGCTTCAGGTCGCCTTTCTGGTATCCTTTGCCCGCACGTTTGTATATGTATTCGTCCCGTTCGGGCAGGCTTTTCACATATATGTCAATAGATTCGGAAATATATTCAGGCGAAAGATATTCGCGTTTCATCAGGTCAAACAGGCGGCTTATTTTACTTGCATCGAAGTAGATATTGCCGCTCAGTTTACGCAGCGGATGGCCTGAAGGTAATTCTTCTAATAGTTTGTACAACATTTCAGTCCGCTCCAGGTCTGTAACTGGCTGCAATGCACGGAAGCTGAACAGCTCGCTGTTGTTCTGAATGACGTTATTACAAAAAGCGTGGAAGGTATGGATGTTCACTTTATGAGCGGCGGGTCCTATCACCTGCACCAGCCTGCGGCGCATGGAGCTTGTGGCCTCCTCTGTGTAGGTTACGCAGAGTATCTCATGCGGCTGCACCTGTGCTTCACTGCGCAGCAAGTTGGCAATGCGCATGGATAGCACTTCGGTTTTACCGGTCCCGGGCCCGGCTATTACCATTACGGGGCCATAAATATGGTCCACCGCCTCTTTCTGGCGGTCGTTTAGCTTATTATACCGTTCTAAAAAGAGGTTTTCGTCTATTGTCATTTGAAGTGAAGTTAGTGATTACCGCTATTTATGTCAAAATGTTTAAATGGGGGCTAATACTAACAATTCACATAATTCATTAATAATCAATTAAATAGCAAGAATTTATTCAGCCATAAGCAATAATTATGTACAAACATGCATGTATATACATACATTTGTACCTGTTTTCACCAAAACAATAAAAGAGTTATGAAAAAAACGTTCTCAATTTTTATCGCAGCTATGCTGTTTGTTACAGCGACAAATGCACAAACAACAAAATGGGCGAATGACGCCAGCCATTCATCAATAAAATTCACGGTATCTCACCTTACGGTATCGGAAGTAGAGGGAAGGTTTAAATCTTTCAAAGGCAACATGGAGTCGGCAACACCTGATTTTACTGATGCCAAAATCAACTTCACGGCAGATGTGAACTCGATTACTACAGACGAAGAAACCCGCGATAAGCACCTGAAAAGCGATGATTTCTTCAATGCGGAGAAATATCCCCAAATGACGTTTACAAGCACATCTTTCAAAAAAGTGAAAGGAAATATATACTCACTGGAAGGCAACCTTACCATCCGTGATGTAACCAAAAAAGTAAGGTTTGCCGTGGTATATGGTGGTACAGTTACCGACCCATGGGGCAATACCAAAGCAGGCTTCCAGGCAAGCAGCAAGGTAAGCCGCAAAGAATATGGCCTGAAATGGAATACACTTACAGAAGCAGGAGGCGCAGTAGTAGGCGACCAGGTAAACATAATCCTGCACATGGAGTTTGGCAAGCAAAAAGCATAAAAAAGGTAATAGGGGTGTGTTTTATATAAACGGTATGGTGAAAGCCATACCGTATTTTTGTGTGGTAATATTGCAGAGACGCCATGCGTGACGTTTGTATAACAGTGACATAAAATGGAAATAGTAAACAACAAAAGGCAGTTCAGGTTTGAGATAACATTCCCTTCCGGTGAAATTGCGACCATGGAATACCGCTGGCTGCGCGGCTGCATGGTCATCATGCACACCCTGGTGCCCGCGTCAGAAAGGGGCAAGCGCGTAGGCGACAAACTGGCCCGGCATGTGCTTGAACATGTCCGGGCGCACAACCTTAAAGTAATAGTCTATTGTCCCTTTGTAACATTGTATATCAAGAAACATCCGGAGTATCAGGATTTGATAGACAATTCCCGAGGCAAATAACTATTTCTCCCCCTCTTTCCTCTCGCGTTTCATTTCCATCATGTCCATTTCCAGATCGGCAAGGCGGTGGTACACTTCGGCGGGCTCGCTGAAGTCGCTGCTTATCTTCATGCGGCCATACCACACTTCACGTACATCAGCAGGGTCTATTTCTATTGTGGGGAATTCATGACGGTGTGCTATGGTATCTGATTTCAGGTAAAGTTTGCCCCGCTCTTTCAGGCGGTTAACTACACGCTTCACAGCTACCCCTTCCGAATGCACCACTACATGCACCCTGTTGTCGCGTATATTCTCCAGTCCTTCCACCCATTCGCCTATTATGCGGTCGCCATGCAGCACATTCGGCGCCATAGATGGCCCTTCAACTTCAAACATCCGATAGGTAGAATTGCTTAGTCCCGGTAAGCGGAACGTAGGCAGGGTTTCAATGAATTCCGTATCTCCATATCCTATCAGGTAGCCGGCCCTTGCCTTCACCGGCACATATATAATATTGTCATTACCGCTATTGTCCACGGTTATTACCCGTGGCATATTGCTGTATCCTACTGCCTGGCCCGGCATGGCGCTCCTGAGCATAATGTCTTTTTCATTGGACTTGACAATATCCTCCATGTTTTTTGACAACAGATTATCAAGCGATACGCCATAAAAGTTGGCAAGTGCCAATAAATTCTCCACACTCGGTTCGCTGATACCGGCCTCATAGTTGGCTATCGTGGTGCGGCCTATTTTCAGCTCTGTGCTAAGCGCATCCTGCGTTTTGGCCGCTTTTTTCCGTAAAAATTTCAGATTTCCTGCTAAGTACATACCTCAAAAGTAAAATATTTTTTCCAAATAATTTGGATTTGTCAAATAATTTGGAATATATTTGTTGAATAATTCAAAAATACATAATTAACCGTAAAAAGAAAGGATATGAAAAACAGGCAGGAAACAGGGATCAGAACAGCGCGCCACATCGCCCGCTCGGCACAGCAGACGATAAAGAACAAAACCGGTTTAAATGTATCGATGATGCTGTACCCTACTTACAGCACACTCAAAACGCCGGAGCAAATGTTATATAAGATAGCTATTGCACTTGACATGGACCCGGCATGTTATAAGATGAAAACCAGAGCACGTGATGTGGTGGAGTTGCGTTTCATTGGCGCCCATTTTATCCGGATGTATTTCCCTGAGGTAAGGTTGCAGCAGATAGCGGCGTTCTTTGGTGGGCAAGACCATTCATCGGTAATCAGTGGCCTGATGCGTGCCTATGAGCTTATCCACATTGAGGATACACGCTTTCTTGAAAAATACACAACCGCAGAAAAGGCCGTAGACCTTTGGCTGAAGAATGGGATGCCTGCATATCCATTAGCGGCTACGGCATAATGTTTGTAGTATAATTAATGGTTGCACGTCTACAAAAAACACAATCAGTCGCAGCACATGATATAGAAACTTTATAAACGGATTTTATGAAAACCAGGAAAGAGTTGAAACACGAATTACTGCTCACCTTCATAGAAAATGCAAAAAAGCAGAATAAAATGCAAAAAAGGGCATCAAAGCCGAAATTGCTAAACACACTTCTTTCGCTTTTCTTATAAATACTGTTATCTGGCAAACTGCCCGATGGCATGGTTTTTAAAGACATTTTGCTGAAAAAACATCATGTACTCACACTAAATGTAATGTTATGAGAACAGCATATGTCGCAGGAAAAATGTCGGGGCTTCCCTCCGATAATGTGAAGGAAAAATTCAATTTTGTGGCCAACCAGCTTGTTCAAAAAGGGTATCATGTAATAAATCCTTTAAAGATGGCAGACCAGGAAATGCAAAAGAGCTGGGATGAAGTGGTCCGTTCGGAAATAAAAAAAATGCTGGAGTGCGATGAAGTACACCTGCTTCCCGATTGGCAGGAAAGCCGCGGGGCAATGCTGGAACGGGATATTGCGCTCAGGTTAGGTATGGAAGTGGTTTACCACTGACAACATAAGAATTTTGTGTGTGTGATAAAGTGAGACGGTGTACATGATTCATCATGTGCACCGCTCTTTTTTGTAACCGGTACTTATTTACCTAGAGCATTTTTATAAGCCTTTAGGCATCTCTCGCGGGCAACGCTGTGGTCAACAATAGGACGTGCGTAACTAAAGTCTCCGAATTCCGGCACCCATTTTTTAATATATTCCAGACCAGGGTCAAATTTTTTTGTTTGCAGCTCAGGGTTAAAAACCCTGAAATAAGGTGCCGCATCACAACCCGTGCCTGCTGCCCACTGCCAGTTGCCGTTGTTGGCAGCCAGATCGTAGTCAAGCAGTTTTTCCGCAAAATACGCTTCACCCCATCGCCAGTCTATCAGGAGGTCTTTGGTAAGAAAGCTGGCCACAATCATTCTTACACGATTGTGCATAAACCCGGTTTCGTTCAGTTCACGCATGCCTGCATCCACAATTGGGAAACCCGTTTGGCCGGCACACCATAACGAAAATTCATGTTCATTATTTCGCCACGTTATTTTGTCGTATTCCTTTCTGAATGAATGATTGACAACATGAGGAAAATGCCATAAGATCATCTGATAGAATTCACGCCATATGAGTTCATTAAGATAGGTAGCGTTTAGCTGTAGCGCTTTGTTTACCAGATTTCGGATACTTACTGTGCCAAATCGCAGGTGCACGCCCATTTTTGTTGTTCCGGCTATGGCAGGTATGTCGCGTGTTTTGTCATAGTGCCTTGCTATGTCTTCATTCAGTTTTGCAGGTACAGTAACTGGTGGAGCATGTTCAAAGCCTATGTCCGCTAAAGATAGTAGTGGCTTAGCAGCCTGTTTATGAAAATTACCAAAGAGTTTTTTTGTTTCGAATAAAGGTACCTGTGCACCCACTTTTTCTTTCCAACGGCGGCTGTAGGGTGTGTATATAGTATATGGCTCGCCATTCTCTTTTACTACTTCACGTTTTTCAAAGATCACCTGGTCTTTATAAGTATGGAAGCCTATACCATTCTCAAGTAACAGGTTCTTTATTGTTTCATCACGTTCGTTGGCAAATGGCTCATAATCGTGGTTGGTGTAAACAGAAGAAATGCTGTATTCCCGTAGGAGTTTTTTAAAGCAATCCACAGGAGTGCCATGCAATACCATGAGCGAGCTGCCTGCATTTACCAGTTCTTTCTGTATGGCAGAGAGCGCGTCATGTATGAAGTGAACACGGCTGTCTTTCTTGTTTTCTAACGCGTCCAGTATATTGGTATCAAAAATGAATACGGGCAATACCGGCTGGCCGGAAGCAAGTGCATGGTACAGGCCGGCATTATCATCAAGCCTCAGGTCGCGGCGAAACCAGAATACGGAGACAGAGAATGGCATGGTATTTGTTTTATAAAATAATTAACAATACTAACTCTTTTTTTAACTGTCAATAAAAAAACGGCCTATGCGATAAGAACGGTATACTAAGAAACCTTAATTTTTATCCTATGCCGTTTAGTATCTGTTTTGGCATATTGCTAATATGCTCTTTTGCCATAGTTCCGTTGTTTGGCCACAGCACTACTTCACCTGAATTTGGCATATCACACACAGGGGCGATGATAACCATTCTTGTGTTATTTCTTGCCCATGCAAAACACAAGGATACCCAATTGCCGGGCAAGATACGTATTCGCCTTATGCGTATCCTCAAACGGAAAATCATTTATATACTACTTGGTTATATTATTTCCCTCTTTGTTTTTTATTACCTATTCGCAGATTATATAATCCTCGACATATAAGCACATTAATTTATGATCCGGGGGCAAAGGTTTATTTTTGATCTTTTGAATTTTAAAATCATTGATTTTAATGTAGGTTTGTAACCAAGTGTTTTTCATGCGGCGAAAGCGGTCTATATTACTGTTATTCTTAGTCTTCTTCACTTATTGCTCTTCCGGCCAGATAGCAGGAGAGTTGATGCAATCACGTATACTTATACTGCTTGATGGTTCATCGAGCATGACGCAAAAGTGGGTGAGCGGCAGGATTAAATATAGTGCTGCACAAGAGGTCATTCTGCGGATCATTGATAGTGTTTATGCAGTAAATAACCAGGTACAATTCGGGCTAAGGATGTTTGGGCACCAGCACACGGTTCCCGAGCACAACTGCTATGATACCCGAATGGAAGTGTTTTTCAGCCCCGACAACCGGGCACAAATGTCCTTGCGCCTGCAGGACATACAGCCCGTGGGCATTACGCCCATTGCCTTTGCGCTTACTGAAGCTGCCAATAAAGACATAATAGATGAAGTCCATTACGCATACAGCATAATACTTATAACAGATGGGGGTGAGAGTTGTGGGGGTGATATATGCGATGTAATGAAAAAACTTCTTGCCAGTAAGGTCTATTTCAAACCCTACATTGTAAGCCTTGAGAACGACGCGGGCCTTAGATCTTCTTATTCTTGTATGGGCGATTATCTGCAAGTCACAAGCGATGGCGAAATTCCTGCGGCTGTCAAAAAAATTGTGGATGCTTTGCGCCCGGTCATAAAAATTAAAAAAGTTGATTACAGCGAAATAAAGACCTCTGCCAGAAGTACTTCTGCGGCAGAGAAGGTAATTGTTCCCCCACCCAAAAAAACGGTTCTACGCAAGATTGACAGCCTGCCTGTGATCAGTGAATCGGGTTTGAGGATGATAGCAATACCCCAGCCACTCCCAGCAACCCCTAAAAAGGTAGATGCAATGGTAAAGGCACCAATCGTAAAAATTGATACCGCAGACATTCCCAGACCAGTCACGATTGCCGGTTTATTACCAGCGAGGCTTAAAGTGTTCAGCACTCCGGTCACTGATGTAAGGCCTGCTCCGGTGCAAGGCCCATTCTTACTGCCGACGGTAAAGGTGGATACGCCCCGTACACAGGATAATATTGCCAGGTTAAGGCCGGCTGCGTTGAGGCCTTTTAATGTAATCTTTGTAATCGAAGACCGGAGCTATCCGTATCGCAAAGTACCGGCATTGCCGTCGGCAAAAATTGACCCTGCTGACCTTATAGTTGCAAAACCAGATCCCGGAAAGCGTGAGGTCAGAGTAGAAACAACAAATGACCGGGAAACAACGCTCGAAATATACTTTACTAATGGTGCCGGAACATTCTACACGTCTACCCCGCAAGTTTTGCTGATAGACCCAAAGACAAAACAAGTAGTGAAAAAATTCTTCCGTACCGTTGACCCTGCTGGTAACCCGGACCCACAGACTGGTATTCCTCCCGGCACCTATGACCTCACTTTGGTAGAGAAACGTGATTTTATAGTGGGAGGTATTACCGTTGAGCAGGATAAAAAGAAAAAATATTACATAAAAGTATCCACAGCCAGTCTCAGTTTCGCATATGTGGATGCTTCCGGTAAAGCCATTTCGCGCCCTATTACCGAATTCAGCGCTGAAGTGATAGAGCGCAATAAAGCACATGGCAGGGTGCAAATACAAAAAGGCACGGAGAAAATCCAATATGAGCCTGGGAATTACCATATTACCATCAATACATTCCCGCTGGATATAAGAAATGTTGACCTGATATTTGATGCCGAGGTAGTAATTGCTATTCCCCAGCCGGGTTTTGCAAAATTTGCAGGGGACGGCAAGATTGCGATAGTTGATCTGTGGAACAGGAACGGAGACAGGTTTGTGCGGCTCACATCATTAAGCCTCAGTGACCCCCGAAGCCAGCACCTGCAGTTGCAGCCCGGCGAATACCAGGTACATTACCAGAAAGGCCCCGGGGGAAGTGCTTCAGAGAAAGTAAAGCTATTTAAAATCAAAGCCACGGAAGAACTGACAGTAGAACTGGACTAATGGAAGGCATAAGCATTTCATATATAAACATATCGTCGCCAAAATACCGCCAGGTATGGGACCTGCGCGAAGAAGTGTTGCGCAAGCCATTAGGCCTGTCGTTAAAAAATGAAGACCTCACTTGGGACAATGAGGACATTATCTTCATAGCAGAGCAAAACGGGAAAGCGATAGGCTGCCTGATGCTGCACGATGTGGGCAATAAAACCGTAAAATTGCGCCAGATGGCGGTTTATGATAGCTGGCAAGGCATGGGCATTGGGAGAATGCTGGTGGAAGCAGCCGAAAAATATGCAGCGCAAAGTGGTTACGATCAGGTTGTGCTGCATGCGCGTAAAGGAGCTATAGGTTTTTACACAACGTTAGGTTATGCACCATTTGGCGACGAATTTATGGAAGTAAGCATACCCCACATTGCTATGAAAAAGTATATTTCCCCAGCTTTAACCAAAAACAAGTAACGAATGCAGCTTAAAATATATTTATAAAACACTTAATTTTAAAACAAAACAAAAATATCCGTATGAAAAAAAATTAATTTTTACTTTTAGTAGATAATTAATTTTGTTTTCCAACAGAATTCTCATATTTTGCATAGCGTTTTTTCCCAAAAGAAAAAATATGTTCTGTATTCAATGTTAATATTGTTGTGGATTCTTTAACTTTATCATAATTTTTTTACCATTCTAAAAATTACAGTATGAAACGATTCTACCTTTTAAAATTAGCTCTCCCTATCGTAGTTTTATTGGGATGTAATTTCAATTCGTTTGCGCAACTGCTCACTCCTTACTCCACGCCCGGAACATACAGTTATACGGTGCCTGCGGGTGTTACCCAAATCGGTGTAGATTTGGCTGGTGCGCAAGGAGGTACCTCACTCAGCAGTCAGGGTGGTAAAGGTGGCCGAATACAGGCTACTTTAGCTGTTTCGCCTGGTGAGGTATTGCAACTCAATGTTGGTGGTAGCGGTACTAACTATCAGTATTGTGTTTCCAGGGCAGGAGGATATAATGGTGGTGGTAGTGGCTATGGCTATGGTGGTGGTGGCGGCGGTGCTACTGATATCAGAAAAGGCGGAACTGCTGTGAGCAACCGTGTTCTGGTCGGCGGCGGCGGCGGCGGTGCGGGCTATAACTGCGGAAGCAGTAATGGTGAGTATGGCGGTGCCGGAGATTATCCGAATGGTGGTTTTGGTACTTGCTGTAACTACGGTTCAGGTACTGCACAATGTTATGGCGGAAGCGGTGGCAGCCAATCTAGTGGGGGTGTCGGTTCAACTTGCTATGGTACACCTGGGTCAACATCACACCTTGGCGCAAATGCAAGCACCAGCTATTGCTACGCAGGCGGCGGCGGCGGCGGCTATTGGGGCGGCGGATCAGGCGCATATGCAGGCGGCGGCGGCGGATCTTCTTATTATGGCGGTGCAGGTGTGAGCGGTGCCACTTCTACAGGTAACTATCAGTCAGGAAACGGCTATATAACTTTATGCTTATATCCGGTGCCAGGCGTTATATCAGGAACAAATTCAATTTGCATTGGTGGTACAAGCGTACTTACTCAAACAGGTTCTGCCGGGGTATGGAGCAGCAGCAGTACAGGTATAGCAACAATCGGCTCTTCAACAGGAACTGTAACCGGCGTTTCAGCAGGTGTTGTTACAATTACATATAACGGCTCGAATGCCTGCGGTACTGCAATATCTACCTATTCTTTGACAGTTAATCCTAATCCTGCTCCGATAACAGGTACGCTCAGTACATGTGAAACAGGCGGAACGGCTACTTTATTTGATGCTACTCCTGGTGGAACATGGACCAGCGGGCATCCCGGCATTGCAACAATTGGCGCTACCAGCGGTGTGGTAACTGGCGTTTCGGCCGGTGGGTCCCCTGCTACTGCTGTAATCACATATACACTGCCTACCGGCTGTACAAGAACAGCTAATTTCGTTGTAAATCCCTTGCCACTTACATTTAATGTTACAGGTGGTGGCAACTATTGCTCTGGAGGAACAGGTGTAAATATCGGCATGAATAATTCAACATTAGGGGTTAGCTACGAATTATTTACCGGTGGCAGCCCGATGGGCACGGTGGCAGGAACAGGTGGATCTGTTGATTTTGGTTTGTTTACCACAGTTGGCTCATATACTGCAGTGGCTACAAATGTCAGTACCGGTTGTGTTAAAAACATGTCAGGTTCAGTATCCGTGGGTTTAAATCCGAATCCGGCAGTTCCCGGCGGAGCTACAAGCGTTTGCGCTGGTCTGACAGCGGTGGTGACAGATGCAACCCCTGGTGGTACATGGTCAACCAGCAACCCGT
This sequence comes from uncultured Flavipsychrobacter sp., assembly GCA_964430995.1. Taxonomy (GTDB): domain Bacteria; phylum Bacteroidota; class Bacteroidia; order Chitinophagales; family Chitinophagaceae; genus Nemorincola. The sequence goes on along the minus strand of CAYSIG010000003.1, from coordinate 23,298 downwards.
CAGTGGCAACGATAGGAGTAGGAACAGGTATTGTAACCGGTGTTACAGCCGGTACAGCAAATCTTACGTATACATTAGGAACAACGGGCTGTAAAGCTTCCACACTCTTTCAGGTGTATGCCCAGCCGGCAGCTATTACCGGTGCTTCGAATGTATGTGTTGGTTCTTCAACAACATTGTCTAATTCAGGTAGCGGTACATGGAGCAGTTCAAGTCCTGGTGTTGCTAGTGTAGGTGCAGGCACGGGCGTGGTAACAGGTCTTTCTTCAGGTTCTGCATCCATCACTTATACTTTAGCCACAGGATGTAATACCAACACAACAGTATTGGTTAATCCGCTCCCATCAGCATATGCTGTAACGGGTGGCGGTAGTTATTGTTCCGGTGGGTCAGGCACATTCGTTGGCCTTGCTTATTCGAATTCAGGAGTTAATTATCAATTGAAATTAGGTGGTTCAGATATTGGTTCGCCGGTTGGTGGTTCAAATTCAGGGCTTGATTTTGGATCCCAGATAGGGGCAGGGATTTATACCGTTTCTGCAAACAATCCGATTACAGGTTGTAACAAGAACATGACAGGTTCGGTAACAATAGTTATTAATTCATTACCTCCTATGCATAATGTTATAGGTGGCGGCAATGTTTGCGTTGGCGGAACAGGTAATGTAATAGGCATTGATGGCTCCGACATAGGCATAAAATATCAATTATATAATGGCTTAACCGCAGTAGGTGGCCTTGTATCCGGAACTGGTCTCCCGATTAACTTCGGCGTATTTACTACTCCCGGTACGTACACAGTTGTTGCATCAAATGCTACAACATCATGTGTGGCGCAAATGGCAGGTTCTGCAATAATTACTATGAACCCATTACCGACCGCTTATCCGGTTACCGGTGGCGGCAGCTATTGTGCGGGTGGAGTAGGTCAGCATATAATTTTGTCAAATTCTGACATGGGCCTTACTTACCAGTGTATGTTTGGAACAACGGCAGCAGGATTGCCTGCTTTCAGTGTTGGTGGCGCTGTTGATTTCGGCGTATTTACTACTCCCGGAACGTATACTGTGGTAGCTTCAGATCCTTTAACAGGCTGTACAGGAAACATGTCTGGTAGTGCAACAATTATTATCAGCCCATTGCCTGTTGCATATAATGTAACTGGCGGCGGACAATATTGTGACGGCACACCGGGTGTTCACGTTGGATTGAATTTCTCAAGCACAGGTGTAAATTATACTTTGAAGCAATACGGGATACCTGTAACTACAGTTCCGGGTTCAGGTACAAGCCTCGATTTCGGCCTGATAACCGCACCAGGCAATTATACGGTTAGTGCAGAAAATACTGCAACCGGTTGTGTTAATGATATGAGCGGAAGCAAAAATGTTTCAAACAATCCATTGCCATCTCAGTACATGGTGACAGGAGGAGGCAACTATTGCTTTGGCGATCCCGGAGTACATATTGGTACTGATAACTCGGAAGCGGGTGTTAATTATCAATTATACAAAGGCACAACACCAGTTGGAACCGCATTAGCGGGTAGCGGTGGCGGCCCATTGGATTTTGGCTCGCTTACAGCTGCAGGAACATATACTGTTGTAGCTAAGAACGCAACGACAAACTGTTCTATCAACATGCTGAATTCAGTTACAATTGGAATTAACCCTCTTCCAACTGTTCGTACTGTAACAGGAAGCGGTAGTTATTGCGCCGGTGGAGCCGGAGTTAATGTTAACCTCAGCGGATCAACAGTGGGTATAAATTATGACCTTTACCATAATGGTCTGCCTCTGTCTGTACCTGTTACACTTGCCGGTACCGGCACAGCACTCGATTTCGGTCCGCAGACACTTGCCGGAACATACACAGTAGTAGCAACAGACGGAGCTACACTTTGCTCAAAACCAATGTCAGGCAGTGCTGTAATTACTATCAATTCTCTGCCAATAGCATTTGATGTTATTGGTGGTGGAGATTATTGTGCAGGCGGTTCAGGCGTACATGTAGGGCTTACAGCGTCTACAAGTGGCATCAGTTACCAATTATTCAATACCGGCGCAGTAGGTGTTCCGGTTGCAGGCAGTGGCGGTGCTATTGATTTCGGATCAAAAACTGCCGCAGGTAATTATACAGTTGTTGCTACAAACCCGCTTACGGGTTGTACGAATACAATGAACAGCAGTGCTTCAATAATCATCAAGGCATTGCCAACAGATTATCCCGTATCACTCGGCGGCGATTATTGTGACGGTGGATTGGGTATTGATGTTAATATCACCGGCTCGGATGATAATGTAGAATACCAGTTATACCGTGGCTTGGTTCCGGTTGGTCCTGTTGCAGCAGGAGCTGCGGGCATGCCCATCAGTTTCGGTTTACAGACCAATGGTGTATATACCGTAAAAGCACACGACCTGATCAGCACATGCGTTAAATACATGCCAGGTAGCTCGGTGATAAACAATATCTTGCCTACTCTTTATACAGTAACGGGTGGCGGGAATTATTGCGCAGGCGGAATAGGTGTTCCTGTAATGCTTGGCGGCTCACAGACAGGATGGACGTATGAATTATATGCTGGTGGTGTTCCTTCCGGTACAACTTTGCCAGGCACCGGATCATCTCTCAACTTCGGTTTACTGACAACCCCAGACGCTTATACAGTAGTTGCTACAAATGATCTTTACATGTGTGTAGGCGCAATGACAGGTAGTGTGTCCGTAGGTGTTAACCCGCTGCCAACCGTGAACAATGTGACCGGTGGCGGAACATTCTGCGCAGGTACTGCAGGTTCACACGTTGGTCTTGATATGGGTAACGCAGGTGTTAACTACCAATTATTGAATGGCACTACCCCTGTAGGCGCTGTTGTAGGTGGTACAGATGCAGCACTTGATTTTGGTCCTATAGCAACTACAGGAACCTATACTGTTCATGCTGCCAATGCATCAACAGGTTGCGAAAGCGATATGGCCGGTAGTGCAACAATTACTGTAAAATCATTGCCTACCGCTTACCTGACCTCAATTACAGGGCCTAATCCTGTATATCCTGGTTATTTCTGTGCTACCGATTCGGGTGTACATGTTTATCTGCCTAATTCTGACGTTGACGTGAACTATCAATTATGGAGAGGTTCAACAATGATTGGCACTGCTGTTGCCGGTACTGGGTCAACTATCGACCTGGGTCTGCAGAACGTTGCAGGTACTTATACTGTTAGGGCTACTGAAACGTCAGCATTGCCTAATTGCAGTAACAATATGCTGGGCAGCGTTACAGTTAATATTATTCCATTGCCAGATGTGCACAATGTAACCGGTGGAGGGACCTTCTGTCCTGGTGCACCGGGTGTTGTTGTTGGCCTTGATGGTTCAGAGCCTGGCATCCGCTACTATCTGCGTAATGGTTCATCTACAGTTGGTACGCTTGATGCTACAGGTGCACCTCTCGATTTTGGTTTACAAAACATGACTGGCACTTACACGATTGAAGCAACAAGCCAGATTACTTACTGCCCCAATACAATGTTAGGCAATGCTGTAGTTGCGCATGAATCCATACTCACACCGTCAGTTGTATTGCGTGCGTACCCCGGCACCGGTATTGATGTATGGCAGGTTGACTCTATGCATGCTTTTGTTACTAACGGTGGCAGCAACCCAACATATCAGTGGTATGTGAACGGTCACGAGATATCAGGTGCAACCAACGCTACGTTTGTACGTTATGAGTTCTTCAACAGGGATTCAGTAGCAGTTATCGTAACTGCCAGCGGCCCATGTGGTGGAAATTCAATTAAAAAATCTCTGACCCTTACACTTCGTGCTTCGGGCGTAGGTGTTGATCAGGTTAATGCAAACAATACTGTAGTACTTGTGCCAAACCCGAACAAAGGTACATTCACTATCAAGGGAGCATTTGGTAACGTTGCTGACGAAGAATTGTCAGTAGAAATTACCAACATGATCGGTCAGGTTATCTACAATAACAAAATAATGAGCAGGAACGGAAATATTGAAGAGCAAATACAGTTAAGCAATAATCTTGCTAATGGTATGTATTTACTCAACCTCCGTTCAGGCACTCAGAAAGCTGTGTTCCACTTCGTAGTAGAACAATAAGCTGAGCATAAGATTACATAAAGAGAAAGCCCCGCAAATCGCGGGGCTTTCTCTTTATAGCATTTACCTTACAGCATTATATCAATGCGCTTCCAGCCAGTTATTGCCGATACCAGTTTCCACACTGGAGGGTACATCGTGCGGAAGTTTCATCGCATTTTCCATACATGATTTGATAAGTGGTCTTACTCTGTCTTCTTCCCCCACTGGTACGTCAAATACCAATTCGTCATGTACCTGCAAGATCATTTTAGTGCCAAAATTCTGTGCTTTCAGTTCACGGTGTATCGCTATCATGGCGAGCTTTATCATATCAGCCGCTGTGCCCTGTATAGGCATGTTAATCGCATTTCGCTCTGCATATCCGCGCACAGTGAAATTCGCAGAGTATATATCCTTCAGCCAGCGTTTCCGGCCCATAACGGTTTGTACATACCCATGCTCTTTGGCAAAATTTATAGAGCCATCCATATATTTTTTTATAGACGGGTATTGGGTAAAATAGTTGTCAATGATGGTTTTTGCTTCCGTGCGGCTTACACCTATATTCTCAGCCAGTCCGAATGCTGACTGCCCGTATATAATACCGAAGTTCACTGCCTTCGCGGCGCGCCTCATATCTTTTGTTACATCTTTTTCTTCTACACCATATACTTTGGCAGCTGTAGCTGTATGTATGTCTTTATTTTCTTTAAAAGCCGTTATCATGGCCTCATCTCCGCTTATTGCGGCTACTATGCGCAGTTCTATTTGTGAATAGTCGGCTGAGATAATACGATAGTCTTTATTTCTTGGTATGAAGGCTTTGCGTATCTCGCGGCCGCGGTCTGTGCGTATAGGTATATTCTGCAGGTTAGGGTTATTGCTGCTCAGCCGCCCGGTTACTGCTACAGCCTGATTGTAGCTGGTGTGTAAGCGCCCTGTACGTGGGTTAATAAGTCCGGGTAATGAATCTACATAAGTACTCTTCAGCTTCGTAAGCTCCCGGTAGGCAAGTATATCCTCCACCACCTGGTGTTTGTGGCGCAGCTTTTGCAGTATATCTTCCCCGGTTGCATATTGTCCGGTCTTTGTTTTCTTTTGTCCGGCATCTATCTTCATCACTTCAAACAAGACCTCGCCTAATTGCTTAGGTGAGCCAATATTGAAATTCACACCCGCATGACGGTATATGTTCTCTTCAGCGTGGCGTATATCTTTTTCCAGTTCTTTTGAATATTCCCGTAAGAAATCTACATCAAGGCCCACACCTTCGTACTCCATATCAAGGAGCACAGGTACAAGCGGGTTCTCCACTTCTTCAAATACACGGTTAACTTCCTTCTCAATAAGCAGTGGGTCGAAAGCCTTTTTTAATTGCAGCGTTACATCGGCATCTTCAGCAGCATATTCTTTCACTTGCTCCAGCGGCGCGTCCCGCATAGATAGCTGCCCCTTTCCTTTTTTCCCGATCAGTGTTTCGATAGATACAGGTTCATAATTAAGGTATTTTACGCTCAGCATATCCATACTGCGCTTGCCATCAGGGTCTATTACATAGTTGGCAAGCATGGTATCGTAAATATTTCCTGCCAGCCGGAAACCATACCATTTCAGCATGATCATGTCATACTTTATATTCTGGCCCACCCACAGTATAGTAGGGTCTTCAAATAATGGCCTGAACCGCTCCAGTATCTTGACTACAGCCTCTTGTTCAGCAGGCACCGAAACAAAGTAACCCGTACCTTTTTCAAAACTGAAACTCATACCTACAAGGTCGGCAAGGTTAGGGTCTATATCAGTTGTCTCTGTATCAAAGGCAATTTCTTTATACTTCCTGAGTTCATTCACTAGGCTGTCTGTTTCTGCTTCTGTTGTTACCAGAGTATAGGTATGAGGAACCTGGTCTATGGTCGCAACATTAGATGGTATTGGATCTGCCTGTTCTTCAGGCAGGGAGGTAGTTTCGTTATTGATGGCGGCTGCAGGTTGCTGTGTGGTAGCCCCTCTTTTCTGTGGCACATCGTTTCCGAAAAGGTCTTTGGCCACAGGTGTCGCTACGCCATTATCGCCAAGCACCCTCTTGCCTAATGTTTTAAACTCCAGTTCATTGAATACCTCTGTCAATGTTTCTACATTCTTTTCTTTCACCCTGAAGTCTTCTTCATGGAACGGCACAGGTACATTGGTAATGATAGTTGCCAGTTTTTTGGATAACAGGGCCATGTCTTTTCCGTTACGCACCTTTTCGCCTAATGCACCCTTTATCTTGTCTGCATTGGCAAGAATGTTCTCTATGTTATCATATTCGGCGAGCAGTTTGGCGGCCGTCTTTTCACCCACTCCCGGTATACCGGGTATATTATCTACAGCATCGCCCATCAGGCCAAGCATATCTACCACCTGGTCTACACGCTTGATGCCCCACTTAGCGCAAACCTCTTTTTCGCCCAGTATCTCCAGGTTGCTGAAGCCGGAAGCGGGTTTGTAGATAAACACTTTCTCACGCACTATCTGCCCGTAATCCTTATCAGGGGTAACCATATACACTGTGTACCCAAGGTCTGCTGCTTCCAGCGCCAGCGAGCCTATTATGTCATCAGCCTCAAACCCATCCAGCTCCAGGCAGGGCAGGTTAAAGCCCTTAATAATGCGTTTTATATCTGGCACGGCAGCCAACAGATCTTCCGGAGTTTCCTGGCGGTTGGCTTTATAAGCGGCAAAATCCGTATGCCTTTCGGTAGGGGCAGAGGTATCAAACACTACTGCCAGGTGAGTGGGCTTTTCTTTATTGATAAGGTCGAGCAGGGTAGACGTGAACCCAAACTGGGCGTTCGTATTCTTACCTTTACTGGTCACACGCGGATTGCGTATCAGGGCGTAGTAGGCGCGAAATATGAGCGCAAAGGCATCAAGCAAAAACAGTTTCTTTTCCGGCATACCGCTAAGATAAGGTAAAACTTAAAAAGCGTTGTAAAATGCCTACCCCAGGTCTATCTCAGTATTGTCGCCTATATTGAGGCTTTGGTTAAGGCCGCGTACAAACGCATCATTGCCAATGATTGACGATGTGAGCACTACCTGCTGCAGCTCGGCATAAGAGCCGATGATAGAGTCCTTGATGATAGAAGACTCTACCTTAGTATGCTCACCTATGGTCACATTCGGGCCTATGATGGAGTGCCGTATCACGCAGCCTTCGGCTATGCTCACAGGGTGTATGATAACAGTAGTATCATACACCTGTTGCTGTTTTTCAGGATGCTCCTCCTCCATCTTCCTGAGCAGGGTGGCATTTGTGGACAGCAGGCTCTCTTTTTTACCACAGTCGAACCAGTTATTCACACGGAACGCATGCATTTTAAGCCCGCCTTCCACCATATGCTGCAGGGCATTGGTGAGGTGGTATTCTCCATTCTCATCAGCGGTGTTGTGCAAATGTGCATCGAGAGCGGCAAACATGGCGGCAGTTTCTTTTATATAGTATATGCCCACCATGGCCATATTCGATTTGGGAATAAGTGGTTTCTCCACCATACGGATGACCATATCCTCATCATTGAGCTCTGCCACGCCAAAGCTGCGGGGGTCATCTACTTTACGCACACCGATCTGCGACACATCGCTATTGAGTATCTCTTTTACATTATAGTCGCATACGGTATCGCCCAGCACAATCATTACCTCATCATCATTCACCGCCTCTTTGGTGAGCCATATGGCGTGGCCGGTGCCACGGCGGTCGTTCTGGGTCACTATGGTGTATTTCAGGTTTGGGTATGCCTTATCTATATAGCGTTGTATCTTTTCACCAAGGTAGCCGATGACAAATACGAATTCGGTAACACCGGCATCCAATAACTGGTCTATAATAACCCCAAGGATAGTTTTGCCTGCTATAGGGATAAGCGCTTTGGGTTGGGTATATGTAAGTGGCCGTAGCTTAGTACCTGCCCCTGCAACCGGAATAATAGCTTTCACTCTGATCTAGTTGAGCGGTAAAAGTAGTAAAATGTGGCATTAATGGAGCATTATTGTGGCCAAATGTGCAGTTATTGTGGTTTGTGCATACTATTCACGCACTGCAGCCGGGTCTTCGCATTTGAAAAAGATGTCTCCTATACCTGTTACTCGTTTCTGCATATTGCTCACTTTTGTAAAAAAATCGCTTTTAAATATAATGTATTGACTGTTAAATAGTTACACTCAAAACGTTGCTCATTTCCTGCCCACTATACCTGCTCACGGTTCGAAGCCCGCCATTTTGGCTGTTGCCGTGCAACTTTTTCATAGAATCATTCAAAGAACCTGTATCAAATACTTCTTTGTATGGAGCGGGAAATGAAAGGATGTAAATTTCGTTTATGCGGTTTTGTCAGCCAAATAAAAAAAGCATGGTGTTACAGCAATTGTACCATGATGGTTTTACGATGCAGTAGAGGTAACGGTTTGCGGGGATTTTTAGTGTTTTAAACTTTCGAACACTTATGATTGCAAGCCGGATTTTATTTTACAGGTGTCGACCCAAAATTAGTGGTCAGTCTCTTTTAACTAATTGTAAATAAATCAATAAATAGTAGCGCCGAATTCCCCTAATTTGGTGTGGATGGCTGCGCGGTTTGTGGCGAGGTTGGTTTTCAGGTTCCAAACAGCCCAGTACTTTGTCTCCTGATCCTGGAGGATGGAAATGTGCGCGTCCTTATCGGTAGTGGTGGTGGCAGAGCGTATGCTGGTCTTGGATTTTGCCAGCACATTCAGCATCATGTTGTGTACTTCGGTCCATGTGCTGTTGGCTGCGGCCATATTGCCGGCGGCAATATAGGAGTCGAGCAGGTTCACCTTGGTTGTGAAGGCCGCAAGGGTAACAGTAGTAGTTTGCGCTACAGCTATACCGGGTAGGGTTACGGAACAGGTAGTAGTCAATAGAAATATTGCCAGGAAAAAGTGTTTCATCGGTTTGAAAGTTTAGCGTTATTACAAATTTACGGAAAATACTATTCACTATCTAAGACAGATGCCTCCCCCCCATATAGTTGGGTCTTATAGCGTAAAGATGGGGAAATAATCAGTTTCCCCAACCCCAGGTCTGCCCATTTCTTATCAACCGAGGCTATGGTCTGGTCATCGGCAGCTATAATATTAGGCCAAGGACGGTCGAAATTGTCCAGTTTTTTGGTTTTGCGGGTACCGTCGAGGCCAAGTATGCTGTTATTTGTTCCGCTGTAAAAATGGTCGCGTTTTGGGTCGAGGTTGTTGCAGAACCGCCACAGCACGTCGGCTATATCATCGGCATTTACGGTATGCTCTACATACAGTATCATTTTAATCCCTTCGATGCCGGGGGCAGAGCAAAGTTGTGTATGCAGTTCACGCACATGGTCTGGCCGGTTTTTTTCTACCGCTACAAAGAGTACAGGGATTTCCCATTCTTTTGCCAGCATGGCATTAATGCCGGTTATCTCAGGGAAGAGAGGGAGCAGTTTATCTTTTGAAAAATCTTTGTGCAGCCTGAATTCAAGTAGCGGGGTAGTAATTTCTTCTTCCAGTTTTTTTGTGCCGTCAATACACATCTTACCGCCAAACCCTAGTTTGGAGCAGCTATGGTCGAGCACATCCATAGGGCCCTGACTGAAGTAAACATCGGTAACAGGGTTGAGGTTGTTGAATATGTACTTAGTAAGATTTTTGTAATCGTCAATTTTTACGCCACTTGCCTCCACACCATCAGAAAGTACGAGTATCTTGTTGAACATCATTTGCCCGGCACCCCACATGGCGTTCATCACCTTTTGCCCCTGTCCGGCATATTCCTTATTGATAGTGGTGATAACCAGATTGTGGAACACTCCTTCCACGGGCATGTTCATATCCGTTATCTCGGGCACCATCATCATTTTTATAGGCGTAAGGAAAATGCGCTCCGTAGCCTTTCCCAGCCATGCATCCTCTTGTGGTGGTATACCTACAATTGTAGCAGGGTATACGGCATCTTTTCGGTGCGTGATGGCTGTGACATGAAAACGTGGATAAAAATCGGGCAGGGAATAATAACCGGTATGGTCGCCGAAGGGGCCCTCCCATATGAGGTCTTCGGAGGGGTCCACATAGCCCTCTATGATGATGTCGGCATCGGCAGGCACTTCTATATCGGGCTGCGTGATGCATTTTACCAGCTCTACTTTTTTCTTGCGCAGGAAGCCTGCAAGCATATATTCGTCCACGTTCTCAGGCAATGGGGCAGTGGCAGCATAGGTGTAAACGGGGTCGCCGCCAAGGGCCACGGCCACCGGCATACGTTTACCGAGTTTTTTGTACTCATTAAAGTGGCGGGCAGATACCTTGTGCTTGTGCCAGTGCATACCCGTCATGGTAGGTTCGAAGACCTGCATACGGTACATACCTATATTGCGGATGCCGGAGTTCGGTTCTTTTGTATGTATGGCTGGCAGCGTAATAAATCTACCACCGTCCTTTGGCCAGCATTTGAGTATGGGAAGCTTGTCGAGGCTAGGGTTTTCCATTACCACTTCCTGACAGGCACCTTTGCTGCTAATCACCTTAGGCATCCATGAGGCAAACTTGCTGAGCTGGGGCAGCATAGATAGCTTTTCTATGATGCCATTTTTAGGTGAGGAGAGTTTTTTGAAGAGGTCTTCTATGTCTTTAGTGGCATCGTCCAGTTTATCAATGCCAAGGGCAATGCACATGCGCCGTTCGCTGCCCATAGAGTTGATAAGCAGTGGGAAACCCGTACCTGTATTCTCGAACAGCAGCGCTTTGTTCCACTCCGGTGTTTTTGATACACGATCGGTGATTTCTGCTATCTCCAATACGGGGTCTATGAAAGTTTTTATTCGCACTAATTCGCCTGCCTGTTCCAGCGCCTCAATAAAAGCCCGAAGGGATTTGTATGCCATGGTTGCAAAGGTAAGAACCCCGGCCCTAAAGGGAGCTATTATTGTAGTCACATTAAAGTAACTTTGCGGCGATGCAAAACAGACCTACTGCTGCTGAACTGAAAAAGGGCGGCGTGCTGCTGATAGATAAGCCCTACAAATGGACGTCATTTGACGCGGTAAATAGTATAAAAATAGCGCTACGAGCGAAAATAGGCCATTGCGGTACGCTGGACCCGCTGGCGACAGGACTGCTTATCTGCTGCACAGGTGAAATGACGAAGCAGATATCGGGTTACCAGCAATTGCCGAAGGAATACACAGGCATTTTTCGTCTGGGGGCTGTTACTGAAACTTATGACCTGGAGAGTGAACCCAAAGATGAAAAGCCCTGGAGCCAAATAACCGAAGAACAAGTGCATGAAGCTATAAAACAGTTTACCGGCAATATAATGCAGGTGCCACCCGCGCATTCGGCCATAAAAAAGGACGGGAAGCGGTCATACGACCTGGCACGTGCCGGCAAAGAAGTGGTGATGGATGCCCGGCCTGTGACCATAGGCGAGTTTGAGATTACAGCGATAATATTTCCGGAGGTGCATTTCAGGGTACTGTGCAGTACGGGTACTTATATACGTTCGCTGGCACACGATCTCGGGCAGGCATTGGGTTGCGGGGCTTACCTGCAGGAACTGAGGAGAACCCGCATAGGGAATTTTAATGTACAGGATGCTTTTACCCCCAACGACTGGCGGGAATACTGGAAACCCGCAGGGACTGCCGAAGGAAAGTAAAAACGCACAACGCATATTTTACCGTATTATATGAAGCGCATTCAAATAGCTAACACATTGTAAACTATTTGTTAATGGAGATTGTGGATATGTGGAAAATTAGAAAAATTCCGTATTCTTGTAGATTAATGTAAGTGTGTATGTATTACAAAAGTCATCCATCGGCCATTGACAGGAATAACTCTTTCGCTCTGAAGATTGAAGACCTGGTAAGAGAAATCGTGATACAAAACGAGATCCCATATTACCGGATAGAATCCGGCGTGGACCTGAGCGAAGCAGAGGGAAGCGAAGAAGGCTATATGCCGGTGATCAGGATCATTACTTATTTTGAAGATACGGTGAACAAGATCTCGCACATACTCCATGATGAATTTGATGTGGATATTGAGCGTTCTACAGATAAGAAGAAGATAAGAATCGAGACATTTGCTTATAAGAATATCAACTACACCGCTACATTAAGAACAGAAAGACAAAAACAAACAGAATACAAGAGAGCAGGAGATAAAAAGTTTGAAATACAGATTTGCTCGATGCTGCAGGATGCGTGGTCTGGCATTGAGAAAGAACTGGGATATGACAATACCGCAATGCCGGACGAAGCGAAAAGGGATTTCTACCGCGTGGGTGCATTGCTGGAAATGGCTGATATAGAGTTCCTGAAAATACGCACAGAACACAGCAAACGTGTTACCAATAAAGCAGAAGAAGCAGTACAAATTCATACGCAGGCAATAAAAGAAGAAATACAACAACCTGTAGTTGCGGAAACCATCGCAAATACATTTGCAGGACACTTACAAGCCGTAGCAAAAGAAGTGGAGCCGGAGGTAGCGCCTGCACCTGTTGCTGAAGCAGCTCCTGTATTTGCGCCACCGATAGTTCCAGTACCTGAGGTGAAAGTAGAAGTTGCCCCACCGCCTGTAGTTCAGGAGCCGGTGGCTGCGCCTGTTGCGCCCCCTGTGGTTGCAGCAGTGCCGGAAGTGAAAGTTGAAGTTGCGCCACCACCACCTGTAGTTCAGGCTCCGGTTTCTGCGCCTGTTGCACCCCCTGTGGTAGCAGTAGTGCCAGAGGTGAAAGTTGAAATTGCACCACCACCGCCTGTTGTACAGGCAACTGTAGTTGCAGCAGTGCCGGAAGTGAAGGTAGAAGTTGCCCCGCCACCACCGCCTGTAATGATTCAGCTGCCGGTAATAGAAACACCACGTGTAGCTGCAGAAGTGCATATGCCAAAAATGGTGAACATCGGTGTATCGCAGCCTATAGCGCCGCAGCGCCCGCAGGCACCCACAGGCGTAGTGCCTAAGCCTACGGTAATACCACCCGCAGAAACTACCCTGAGCGGTATTGCAGCTAGTGCAAACATTAACATAGAGAACTTAAAAGAGCTTGCGCAAAGCATACAGGCAGAGCAGAAAATCAATATGGTTGTTCCTCCGCCACCACCACCCGTGGTGAAGCAAGAGCCACAACCTGCCGTGGTGATACCAATACCGCCACCCGTGGTGGAACTGAAACCTGCACCTTCGCCGGAAGTGATTATACCGCTGGTGGAAAAAGCAATGCCAGACCCACAGGCACCGGCTCCTATAGCAGCCACAGTAAGTAACCTGAACGTGACCGGTAATGGCACCATAGAGCATGTGGAAGACGTGATACGTGAGAGCAGTGTGGAAAGGACTGTGCCATTCTACAATGAATCGGTGAAGCAGACTAAGGCACCACAGGTAGATGAGAACGCGCAAATGACCGACGTGACGCTGCGCGAATACGTGATGAACAGCAAAATACTGAAGGAGATAGACCAGATGATAGCTGACCGCGCCGGGGCAAAAATTAATTCGGATGTGGACATAGAAGGCGATGTGGAACGCCTGCGCTTCCTGAAGGTATATAGCCTGAAGCAACTGCACGAAAGGCTGACTGACAACAAAAATGATATTGTGGCATTTGCTGAGAAGTGGATAGGAAAGGACAATGGCGGGTCATTCGATTCAGGCATATCGCTGTTCTATCTGGAGTATCTGCTGGTAGGCAAGAAGAACGACCCTGCATTTGCGGTGGAGTATGTGGTGAAATTTATTTCGGATAATGACTACAGCGCACGCTACATCATCCCGACCTACAATTCCATACACAATACGGAGGCGCCGAATTTCTCGCATCTGACATTGAAAGCGTAATCCCCTTACCCCTAAAGGGGAACCAGAAACTGGGTAGGGTTAATTATATTAAGCGGCTGGTTTATAATCAGCCGCTTTGTTTTTTGTGATTATTATCTTTCTTTAAATTTTTTTACGGGTAGCTCCTTTAGTGATTGGGGTATGCATTTTTGGCAATAACATTTCTATCATTTTTTCTATCCTGCGGGTGCGGGTTTCCGGTTTCTTTGCTTCGGTTATTGCCATTATGTATTCCTTTTGGCAGCTGAAAGATTGTGAGTAGAAATAATCAGAGAGGCCTTTGTATTTGTTCACTATTGCTTGTGCATCTTCGGGTAGTATGGTGGTGCGGTTTACATTGTCTATCCCTTCGTGTTTGCGCTCTTCCATCGGCACACCGCTATCAGACGGCTTAGTGCGTGGGGCATTGGTGAAGCGCATCCCTGTCCAGTCGTCATCAATAGAAATGGAAGTTTGTCCGCGGTAGCCGGAGCTGAAAACAATATCCCATGTTTTCATCAGTATAAGGTCTGAAGGGATAGACCCCGTTTTTTTAGGGTAGCATATCCAGAATAATGTGTCGTGTCCTATGTAGCCCTCAAGATTCAGAAGATAGTGGTTCAGCTCTTCCCCGCTTTTCACAAATAGCATGAGCTGACTTACCGGTTTTTCTTTGCCCGGCTTTTGCTTTACTGCAAAGTCTGCAAAAAACGGAATCATATTGGCAGGGGCATTGATGAGCAACAATGGCTGATCGGTTTTCAGTCTGAGCTTATTGAGGAGTTCCATACTGTTACAAAACTACTGAAGAAATATCAGGACAGCGGTGTCACAGCCTTAAGCCTGTTCACAGCTTCTGTCAGGGTTTCTTCCTTTTTTGCAAAGCAGAAGCGTATGAGCTTATCGTCTTTTTTGTTTTTATACAGCACGCTCACGGGTATAGTAGCTACACCGTACTCCTTAGTGAGCCATTTACAAAATTCCGTATCGGGCAGGTCGCTTATGTTGCCATAGCCGGCAAGCTGAAAATAGCTGCCCTTTGCGGGCTCGTATATAGTAAAGGGTGTTTGCTTTATGAGCGATAAAAAATGGTCGCGCTTTTTTTGCATCACTGTATGGACTGGGGCGGCATTATTGTTGGTCATATACAGTGCCAGGGCATATTGCGCAGGCGTGTTCACGGAAAACACAAGGAACTGGTGTATCCTTCGCACTGCCTGGGTAAAGGCCGGCGGGGCTATAGTATAGCCAACCTTCCAGCCTGTGTTGTTGTAGACCTTACCAAAGGAATAAAGCGCAAAGCTGCGTTGCCTCAACTCGGCATGTTGCAGTATGCTGTAGTGCTTATGGCCGTCAAACACTATCTGCTCATATACCTCATCAGAGAGTACAATAATGTTGGTGTTGCGTATTATTTCGGCCAGTTGGTCCCAGTCTTTTTTGCCCCAAATAGCACCAGTGGGGTTGTGTGGCGTGTTTACGATAATAGCCCTGGTGCGGGATGTTATGGCATCTTTTATCTTGTTCCAGTCGGGCTGGAAGCGCGGTGCTGACAACGGAACCGTAACGGCTATAGCGCCATTCATTTCTATATTGGGTATGTAGCTGTCGTAGGCGGGCTCCAGTACTATTACTTCGTCGCCCGGCTGCAGTATAGCTGTGAAAGCAGTGTATATGGCATAAGTGGCACCCGGTGTAATGGTAATCTCACTATCGGCATCAATATCCACATCGTAACGTTTTTTGTGGTCGCCTGCTATGGCCTGCCTTAATGCGGGCAGGCCTGGCATGGGGGCATATTGGTTGTGGCCTTTCTGGGCTGCTTCGCCCAGCAGGTGGGCTAGTTGAGGGTCTACATGAAAATCGGGGAAACCCTGAGAGAGGTTGATAGCATTGTGCTGCTGCGCCAAACCACTCATGATGGTAAAAATGCTTGTGCTCGCTGAAGAGTGTTTTTGAGGCAATTCCATTAAGTCAAAAATTAAAAGTGAGGGGGCAGGGGCTTTTACAGGAACTTATCCCCTTTATTTCGTTTCACTTCTGCCACATATTCTTTGATCTGCTGCTCGCGGTTGCGCTCGCAAATGAGGAGAATATCGGGTGTATCCACAACAATGAATTTTTCAAGCCCCTGCAATACCACCAGCTTTTCATTAGGGGCCTTTATCATACATTCGGTAGCGTCTATCACCATCACATTGTTACCGAGTACGGCGTTGCCGAGGTAATCTTTATTACAGTTATCATAGGCCGACTCCCATGTGCCCAGATCGCACCAACCGAAGTAAGAAGGGATAACAAATACATTCCTTGCCTTCTCCATTATGCCATAATCTATAGAGATATTGGTGCAATGAGGGTAAAGCTTAGTGATCATATCATGCTCGGCCGGGGTATTGTACACATCTTTCGCCTGCGAGAAGACTTCGTTCATTTCGGGCAGGTAATGCTCAAGCGCATCCATGATGGTCTGCACGTTCCATACGAATATGCCGGAGTTCCAGAGGAAGTCACCACTCTTTAAAAAAGTACGTGCCAGCTCAAGCGATGGCTTTTCGGTAAATGTCTTCACCCGGTAGGTCTTATCTATTTCCTGCTCGGGGTCGTATTGTATATATCCATAACCGGTATCGGGGCGGGTAGGCTTTATGCCCAGCGTGAGCAATGACGGATGGTGCGCCACGAAATCAAGTGCTTCGTGTGCCGTGCGTTCAAAAGAATGCTCATCCATTATCAGGTGGTCGGCCGGCGACATAATAATATTCGCCAGCTTGTTCATCGCATATATTTTATGCGCGAAATAAGCAGCACAGGGCGCTGTATTTTTCCGCGATGGCTCACTGATAATGTTGTTATCGTCTATTTCGGGTATCTGGCTTTTGAGGGTAGTTATATATTGCTCATTGGTGATGAAGTAGATATTCTCCTTAGGGCATATGTGCTTGAACCGGTTGTACGTCCACTGGATCAGCGATTTCCCGGTACCGAGCAGGTCAAGGAATTGCTTGGGGTAGTGGGTGCGGCTCTCCGGCCAAAACCTGCTGCCTATGCCACCGGCCATGATGGCCACATAATTATTCTGAATGCTCATATTCGATTCCGGTAAGTGATGAATAGTCCCTGTGAAAGCGTAGGGGTAAAAATACTATATTTTCACCTGAATACGGATAGATTTAACCTAAAGTAACAGATATGTAGTGCGCCAATAATAAAGCCAATGTAATATCTACATTGGCTTTATATAAAAAATGAAACAATTAATTATTCAGCTTCCGCTACCACTTCTTTTACTTCGGGTATCATGCGTTTCATCATGCCTTCTATACCCGATTTAAGGGTGATCATAGATGACGGGCACCCGGAGCAGGAGCCCTGAAGCATCAAAGTCACTGTGCCACTGTCATAGCCTTTAAAACTGATAGCGCCACCATCCATTTCTACCGCAGGTTTTACATAATTTTCCAGCAGCTCCTTGATGCGGTCTACTACATCTCCATCGTTTCCGGTAGGCACGTAAGTATCTTTCTTGGCAACTACCTGGTCTTCGTTCACCACAGGCTTACCGTCTTCAAGATATACTTTCAGAAATTCGCGAACGGCAGGTATTACATCATCCCAGTTTGTTTCGGGTGTCTTTGTGAGGGTAACGAAATTGCTGGCGATAAACACACTCCTGATGAAAGGGAAAGCAAAAAGTTCCTTGGCCAGCGGAGATGGTGTTGCCGATGCCTCATCAGGGAAGTCTATACTTTTGCCGGGGTACAAGAGCTTATTTGCCACAAACTTCATCGTGCCCGGATTAGGGGTCATCTCTGTATAAATGCTCACTATGGTATTTCCTGTCTTCAGCATCGCAATAAATTTGTACAAAAATACATAAATACGGGTTCAATAGGGATTTTTTATAGTGATAACGGTAAAGGCTAAATCAATAATAACCGCAAAACGACCATATTTTAGAATATTATTAATAAATTGTGGTGCATATTTGCATACCAATCTATTCAGAACCAAATACGGGATGAGAAACAGAATAATAGCGGCCGGGTTATTGATCTTATTGTTTGTAAGCTCATGTATCGAGGTGAAACCCCGCAAGCGTTATTATAAGAAAAACCACAAGCATTATTACCGCCGCGTTTACTGATAAACAGAAATGGCGTTTGCCACTATTCTTTATCAGATACATTTATACCTCCTGATTTTTGCGACATTTTGTTAGTCTCCACCGGGCTACTGTGCTCGTAATTTCCTGGTAAATAGGATGTTACCGCCATTTTATTTTTATTAACAGCTCATGGCATTGTTTTTTCAACCGTGATATCAGAATCATTAGTTGAACCTTAAAAAACAATGTTATGAAAAAGCTACTAACTGTCCTGATGATAAGCGGTCTGGCTTATGCCGGCGCCCAGGCACAAACCGAGCGGATAAATGCATGTGGTGTAAAACAAAATAAGGTGTGCAGGCCTTCAAAAGATAAAAACAATGTATCCTGCTATAAAACCGAGTACGCTTCGAACTTCAAAGTATGTAAGAGCGACTGCGGATATTATATATGCTGCGAAGTACCCACCTGGCACAATTCTACTTTCTCAAATCGTGCTTTAGCAGCCGGTAAAGAAGACGGGACACAATATGAATATGATGGCACCCAACTTGCCGCGGCAAACAGACCGGATGTGGATATGAACATACCACAATCGCAGTCTTATGTAATGCAGTCGTCTGCAGATTATCACGGCAATTACCCAAAGAACAACAGGAAGGGGAAAATTAAGGTTTGCTATACCGGAGACAATGTAGCCGCGAGCACGCGCGCACCTTATGAGGGCTGCCCAAGTCCTCAATCGGAAGGGCCTGAAGTAAATAACTACCGCAACCTGAATGTGAGCAACCCAATGCCGATGCCGCCATTAAGAGGAAGGGCAAAAGAACAATATTAAGATGCTGTTTACCATAATAACAATCGGCTGTTTCAAAAAATGAAACAGCCGATTGTTATTCAAACATATTTGAGACCGGTCAGGCATCAGCATCATCTTTCTGCAGCACCCACCTTTCTTCATTGCAATGGGTGACTGTGGAGTTCACGTTGTACCGTGTCTTCAAGTAGTTAGCAAGCTGGTTGGCCGCATAGACCGAGCGATGCTGGCCGCCGGTGCAGCCAAAGGAAACGCTGAGCTGCTCAAAGCCACGGGCTATATAATCTTCAACGTTGATGGACACCAGCGCGTTTACATAGTTCATGAAATCGGGCATTTTGGATTCCCGCTCCAGAAACTGGCGCACCATATCATCATTGCCGGTGAGGTGTTTGTATGCCGCATATCTGCCGGGATTGAGGATGCCCCTGCAATCGAATACAAAGCCTCCGCCATGCGGACCGGATGCCTTGGGCATACCCGCCTTGTAGGAAAAGCTGCTGATCTGCACGGTGAGCTTTGGCTGCTCATCGTTGGCAGAGGTGGCGTACTTCTCCTGCATGTCGGGAGCGGATATTTTCTCAAGCAAGGAGCGCAACTCGGGGTATGCCGGTGTTTGCGGATGGTCTGCAAGAAACAGCTCCAGGTTTTTTAAAGCGGGGCTAATGCTGGTGATAAAATGCGCTTTGTGTTGCAACAATCCACGGAAACCATATGCGCCCAGTACCTGCAGCAACCTTACCAGTACAAACTGCACATAACCCCTGCGGAAATATATTTCGTCCATGCGGGGCACATGCAGGTCGTTGAGGCTTTTTATGTAACCATTCAGCAGGTCTTCTTTCCATGCGCCGGGAAGCTGCGCCCGAGCCTGCCACAGTAGCGAAGCAATATCGTACTGGGGTGGCCCCTGCATACAGCCCTGAAAATCTATGAAATATATCTTACCGTCACTGACCATTATGTTGCGGCTCTGGAAATCGCGGTACATGAGTGTTTGCGGCTGCACACGCCCCAGATCTTTACTGAGCAGTTCCATCTCACTCATCAGGCAGGAGCGGTCGTAAGGTATGCCCTGCAGATCGGCAAAATAATATTTGAAATACAGCAGGTCGGACATGATGGCCTTTTCGTCAAACTGCTTGGCGGCAAAGCATTGCTTGTAGTCTGCCTCGCGGCCTGCTATCCATTGCACTTTGGCAAGCTGAGCGAGCGCAGTATGGTACAATTTCCTTACGGGCTCGGTATAGCCTTCCTTCAACACTGTGTCAAATAGAGAAGTATTGCCGAGGTCTTGCTGCAGGTAGGCCCGGCGGTCTTTGCTGGTTTTGAATACCTCCGGCACGTTTACCTGATGCTTTCGAAACAATTCGGTAAAATAGAAGTAGGTATTGTTCTCGGCTACATTGGTATTGTAGGTGCCTATAGCCGTGGTCTTACCACTCTTTATACGGTAATAGCGGCGGTCGGAACCGGAAACAGCCAGCGCTTCTATGTGCTCCGGTTTTTTTTCAAAGTGTTCTTCAAATAACTTTTCTAAGATACCTGTTATCTGAACGACTGATTTATTTGGTGTTATCATCTTTACCGGGATATTCGTATAAAAATACTTCCCTTTCAGAAATTGAGAAGTTGTTCCATTCGTCTGCTTTAAAACGGGCACCAACAATACCGCAGGTAGGCATATTTTCGATACTGAACCGCGGGGATAGCTGGTTTACAAAATCAGTGATGCCCGGGTTATGCGCTACTATGAATACTGTTTTTATACGATCGGCTACCTCATACAAAACCTCTTCTAAAACTGAAGGGATGCAATGATACAATTTTTCTTCCCATCTTATATCATCGGGGTTGTAGCCGGTCTCTTCCGCTATTTTTTTTGCGGTCTGCTTTGTTCTTTTTGCAGTGCTGGCAATAATAAGGTCTGGGATGATGCCCATTTTTTTCAGTTTCGCGCCCATTTCGGGTGCATCTTTCTTTCCGCGGTCGTTGAGCGGCCTTTCAAAATCGCTTTGCAGCGGGTTTGCCCAGCTGCTTTTTGCGTGGCGTATCATTACCAGTGTGCGCATACAGTTGTAAGTAGTAAGTAGTATGTCATGAGGGTACTCATTTCTAACTCCTCACCTGTTTATAATATTTAAGTTTCAAATCTTTTCCATCAAATTCGGCATAGCTGTCATAACGTATCCAGTCGCCGAGGTTCACATAAAGGCTGCTTTGCGGCAGCGGGTATTCAACGGCTATATGCCTGTGCCCGAAAATGAAGTAGTCGAAGTGTTCGTGGTTGAGCGTCTCAAGGCAAAACTGTACGAGCCACTCTTTCTCCGGCCCCTGGAATTCTTTTATTGGCCCGTCCACATGCTTGGGGCCAAGGCGGCTGAACCATGATGCCATGCCCACGCCGGTATCGGGGTGCAGGCGGCGATAGAGCCATTGCGAAATCGGGCTGCGCAGCACCTTTTTCAGCATTTTGTAGCCATGGTCGCCGGGGCCCAGACCATCGCCGTGGCCAATGAAGAATTTTTTGCCATTTATCTCGCGTTCAATCGGGTGGTGGTGAACAGGTATGTTCAGCTCTTTCTCAAAATAGCCCAGCATCCACAGGTCGTGGTTGCCGGTAAATGCTTCTATCTGCAGGCCGCCATCGCTCAGCTCGGCCAGCTTGCCGAGGAAACGGATATAACCCTTCGGGATCACATTCTTATATTCGAACCAGGTATCAAAGAGATCACCTACGAGGTAGAGCAGCCCTGCATCGGCCTTTATGCCATCGAGCCAAGCACAGATGCGTTTTTCACGCTCGAGGCTGGTGGTGCGGTCGGGTATGCCCAGATGAAAATCGGATGCGAAATAAACTTTTTTGCCCTGGGGTAATTCCATGCGGATGATGATGCGGCAAAGGTAGTTTAAATTGGTAAATAGAGGTTATTGTTCGGGTATAAAGGCTTATACAGCTTCTTCACAAAATATGTGCCAACTCTTAATATTCAACAAAAGCCATCGGGTACTTATGCATAATACCCACCGTGAGGCAGAAGTAATTTGTTTTGAGGCCTGGCCCATAGCGGGTAAGGCTGATTGGGATAACGCTGTATTCGGCACCGGCCATAATATTCCAGTACCGGCCCGTAGGTATGCGCCACGAGGCACCGAGTGTGTAGCGGGAGATGAAGTTGGGCATATCGCCTGATGTGTAGCGTGCCGAAGTATCAGTGGCAGTAGTGCCTGCCGGCAGGGTTTGATAGGGCGTTAAAGTATAAGATATCTGCCTGCCACCCAGCAACAGACCCGGACCGAAGGACGCGAACAGGTGCAGGTATTTGCGGTAGCCTATACCGAAATCAACTTTGGGCGTGAACAGCAGGTAAGAACTTTTATTCCTTATACTGATGACATCATCATAATTGAGGCTGCCTGCGGGTTTCTTATAGTCGTAATAAAAAGAATAGCGCTGGTGCGATAGTGCCGCGCCCAGGTAAAGGCTGCGGCTGAGTTTCATGAGCACATAGCCGGAAAGTACCGGCGTGGTGTAGCTGTGGCCCAGGGTAGCCCTGCCCAAGCCTGCCTCGAAACCATACATGCCCTGTGAAGAGGAACGATGAACAAGGGAACAGAGTATAGCGACAAGGACGATTTTTTTCATTGATAAGACCAGTTATACGCTCAACAGCACAGGTAATACATAAGATCAATAACCCAGGCGCGGTCTTTTCCTCGGGGGAATCATAGTGCCTACAGTTTTGATATGCCTCATGCCTATATAAAGGGAGATAAAGAATGGGTTAAGTTTGCCGGCAGGGCTGTATGCCGTGCGCGAGGGATTGTGTACATCACTGCTCTTGGTGAGGCTGGAAGGGATGAACCCTATATCTTCAGTGACAGTAAAACACCACTTTTTACCAACAAAAATGTACTCGGTCATACCGATACCAAAACGGAAGACCATGGAATTAATATTAGGGGAAGTATCAATGGTGCTGTCAAAATCGCCTGGTTCTATTCCGTGTGTGCGGTCCCATTTGCGCATGGTTTCAGTTCCGCTCATTTTAAATCCTGCCCCAAAGGTAAGATAGGCTTCAAGTGTGCCCCTGCGCCCAAAAGTTTCTATGAATTTAGGTGTTAAGAAAAAATAGCTTGATTTGTTCAGTATCATCATTCCAGCGCTGCCTGCGCCATTCTTCATCCCGTTTGCCTCCCTGTCGAATTTAAAAGCATACCCCTGGTAGAACAGATCGGCACCCATGCCGAAACGCCCTTTGCCCTGCTTGATAAATGTAAGCCCTGCGGCAATACCCATATCGTAATTGTAGTCCAAACTGCCACCTACACCGCCCCAAAAACCAAAAAATGTATTCTGTGCATGTCCTGTGAGGGCCATCAGCGGTATCAGGGCGCAAAGCAGT
>CAYSIG010000002.1:131234-166694 GCA_964430995.1 uncultured Flavipsychrobacter sp. | reverse complement strand
TTTTTATACCTTTTAGGGTATAATTATACCTTTGGGGGGTATAAATATACCTTTTGAGGTATAAATATACCCTCTTATACATGAAAATAAAACACATAAAATAAGCCCGAAGCGCATTTCAGCCACATTCAAAAAATAATATTCATCGAAAATGGCACATCCCGGAAATTATACCTTGGCCAAACATAGTATTTCAAAAATAATAAATTTGTTTGGATATAGAATTTCCGCCCGGCAGGTGTCTCTCACCCCCTCAACTATTTCGATGATGCCACTGCACTGGGTTTTTAACCCGCATACACATAGCTTGGGGTTTCACCAGGTGCTGCCCTCGAGGCAGCCCATAAATTTGATGTATTACTACGGCAGTATAAACGGCTTGAACAGCGAAAGCACTTTTGCTTTATCCATCGGCTCATCAAATGCCGCTGTCGCCGCCAAATGCGGAATAACGTCATCGCCCCGCTGGTCGAAGCAGAAATGGAAAAGAACAATTCAGATCGGCAGGGGTCATTTAAATATCCTTCCCCGGCTTATACTGTTTTTATCGTAAGTTCGTGCCGGTAATGCAACACAGAAAGGCGTCAGATAAATACCTTATCATCGGCATGATCTTCAGCATGTTCCTCTGGGGGCTTGGCTGGCCCTCTGGTAAGGTGCTGACTGAATATTGCTCTGTTGTCAATTTTACTGTTTACCGTTACACGCTGGTGGTGGCCACACTTATTATACTGTTGCCATCCCTCGGCTTCAGCTTCAAAGTGCGGAAGGCAGGCATACCCGTTTTTTTGATCAGTGGGTTATTACTGGCGGTGTATAGCTACTTCTTTTTTCAGGGACTGAAAAATGGTGCTGCCGGTGCCGGAGGCGTACTGGTCACTATCATGAACCCGATAATGGCATATGCTATCGGCATTATTCAGAAAAGAAAAATACCCGCTGCAAACGAGATAACCGGTCTGGTGTTGGGTGCCATTGCAGGGAGTGTGTTGCTCAAAATATGGAGCAGCGGCACGACCATTATGGATAGCGGTAACCTGTACTTCTTTCTTGCCGCTTTTACCTGGGCGGTGATGAGTAAGTTTACCGCCAAAGGTGGTCAATATGGTTCTTCAATGGGATTCAGCTTCTGGCAATATATCGTTACGTTGCTTTGCCTTGTGCCGTTTATGAATGTGGCAGAGTTTCAGGCGGTGCTGCAGGTAAAAGAATCTGTGTTCTGGTTAAATCTCCTGTTCAGTTCTATCGGCGTAACCGCACTGGCCACCACCGTCTATTTTTATACCACCACTCGTATGGGGGCAGAAAAGGCCAGCAGCTTTATTTTTCTTGTCCCGTTAGGCGCTGCGCTCTCGGCATGGTTATTTATCGGTGAGCAGATAATGCCTCACACAGCCATAGGCGGCTTGCTGGGTATAGTCGCTGTATATGTCATGAATAAGCGCAAGTAAATTGCATACCTTCGTGGCACGAAATTTAGCGTGTTCACTTCAATATTTCTTTTATGAAAAAATTACTCATTTGCGTATCCGTTTTTTCCTTAGTAATTACCGGGGCAGTGATGCACGGCTGTAAGAAAAATGCAAGCGGGCGCAATACGCTGAACCTTGTGGATGACGCAACTGTGCTGTCACTTTCAAGCCAGGAATACAGCAATTTCATAGCTGCAAACCCTCCGGTTACCGGCACACCGGCGGCAGATATGGTGAGCAGGGTGGGCGGAAAGCTTACTGCCGCAGTGCATAGCTACCTTGCAAGCAAAGGGCAAATAGAGCTTATAAAGGATTATCAATGGGAGTTTAAGCTGGTAAATAATCCGGAAGCAAATGCATGGTGCCTGCCGGGTGGCAAAATAGTAGTGTATAGCGGCATTCTGCCGTTAATGCCATCTGACGCGGACCTGGCAGTAGTTATGGGCCATGAAATAGCGCACGCTATTTTGAAGCACGGTAATGAGCGCATGAGCCAGCAGTTGCTGGCAGAATTTGGAGGCCAGGCATTATCCGTGGCGCTATCCTCAAAGCCGGCGCAAACACAGGAATTGTTCAGGAACGCGTATGGTATCAGCAGCACATTGGGGTTGCTGGCCTACTCGCGCAAGCAGGAAAATGAGGCTGATGAATCAGGGTTATACATCATGGCAACGGGGAAGTATGACCCTAACACCGCAATTGGTTTCTGGCAGCGTATGCTCGCTCAAAGCGGGGGCAGCACCCAGCCGGTTTTCCTCAGCACACACCCCAGCGAGCAGCAGCGGATAGATAACATAACTAACTTGATACCAACGGCAATGGGATATTATAATCCGTGAATTGAATATCAATACTTATAAAAACGGAAAGCCCCGCATTGCGGGGCTTTCACTATTCTAAAGCTTTTTATTAATTCACTTTTCTTCCCGCCATTACTTTGGCGTTGTTGTCTCTCTTATACACTTGGTTCCTTCTCACTACCAGCCTTGCTTCTGCTGCGTTATTGCACTCGCAGGTTACCTGGTATGTCTGGTTGTCATATTCTATATCCACTGTACCGTTATGCCAGTTGCTGCCTACCAGTACGAAATTGTTGTTATTATAAAGAGCGGCAAATTCTATTGTTTTGCCGGCTGCATCAAAGCTGATCTTCAGTGCATCACCGCTTACGCGCTCACAAACACCGGGAGTGTATGCGGGTATCACCAGTTCGTTTATGTACTGCCCGTTATCAAAAACGATTACGCCGGACTCCACTTTTCCCTTTTCTGAGCCCATAGTGCGCCTCAGGGTGAGCCTGTGGTCTATGTAAAACTGTACTTTTGATACGTCTATATTATCATGCTCCAGGCGTTGTTTCAGCGACTTGGTAAATGCAATCCATGTGGTATCACCTTTATCCATCTCCGGCCCTGTGGCAAAAGCCTGCCTATGACAACTACTGCAGAAAAGGCTAACGATCAGGCTAACTGACGCCAATGAGAGTAGAATGGTTTTTTTCATAATAGACTGTTTAATTTTCGTTTTAAAATGACCCTAAATTCTTCTGTTACTACAGGCTGTTCCCGGTTAAAGTCGGGAATATCAGCATGCAAGATAAATCTTTATGTTTAAAAACAAAGGTGTTTCAATGGTATTTTTTAAAGCAATTGCCTGTTACCGGAAATGAAGAACCTTCAAATCTTCATAACAACGGGCGATAAGGGAGCCACAAGATAATACAGCCCTTTTTAAAAACAAAGGCATTCATATGTATTTTTTGAAAATAATAATTGATTTGTTTTGTGAATAGATATCCTCAGCGTAAGTGCATTCATTTTTTTTATATTCCTGGACGCAGGTGTTAGATTCTGATATATAAAAAAGGCGGACAGTAAGGTGCGTGCCTTAACCTGAAACACAACTAATTTTTTCCTTAAAATTTGTATTTTACAGAAAATAATTACTATCATTGTAGGGTTTTTCTATCAGTACCATAACTATTTCAAATTAAATTGCCATTTATGAAAAGAAAGATGCTACTCTTAACACTTGCAATACCTGTAGTTTTATGCCAGAATGTTGCAGCCCAGACAGCTTCAAGGCTTATAGCTGAAACCGGCTGGCAAAATGACGGCGTATCATTTCAGCTTAAAGACTCAGCACAATATAACTATTCTGCCGGAAGGGGCGGAGATCTTACTCACCCTATGAAGTTTGACAATTCCACAAAATGGACTTACGATACAGGTGTTTATACGAATTCATGGAACTATATCCAGCGTTTTGATATTAATAATAACGATACAGCTAACATAGCTCAGTATTGGGATGGCAGCACTTCGACATGGGTGCCTTACAGCAATACACTAAAGATGTACAACAGCAGCAACAAAATGACTACAAAAATCCAGCAGTCATGGAGCGGATCCTCCTGGTTCCCGGTTGCCAGAAATGTATATAGCTACGATCTTGCAGGCAGGATGATTGTAGATCAGTTTCAGGTTTATGTAATGGGTACTTATGTTCCTACCAGTCAGAGGACTTATTACTATGATGGGGTTACAGGAAGGCTGATTAATGAGACAACACAGGATTACGTGTCGAGCACATGGGTTTACTCAAATGCGTGGGATTACACCTATACAAGTACTAACCAGCCACTTACAGTTACTATGAAGACATGGAACGGTTCCGGCTGGACGCCAAGTACCTTGTACACAAATACCTACAACACAAGTGGTGATATGACCTACAGGTTGTTCCAGGTTTTCCAGACTATAGACAGTACCTGGAAAGACGATTCCCTCCATATCTACAGCGGCTTTGTGTCTCATCTGCCTACAAGTGATATCGTTCAGCATAATGATACGGGTTCTTGGAATAACATTGTGCATTATACCTATACATACAACAGCTATAACCAGATGACCACTTCCACAGGTATCTCCTGGAATACGCCAAGCTCTATATTCGAGTTCGCATTAGGAGATCCAAAGCGTTATTACTTTTATGGCACTTATACTCCGTCTACGGCTAACGTGAAGAACGTTTCGGCTAACGGCGGCGAAGCAAATGTATATCCCGTTCCGGCACAAAGCGTACTTAACGTAGACCTGAAATGGAATGTTGCCCAAACGGCAGACATAACAATATTTGATGCACAAGGCAGGGTTGTAAGGCATTGGGAAACACCATCAAGCACTTCATATACAAGCAGCGTTTCGCTTGACAATATGAGCGCGGGCGTTTATTTCCTGAGCATCAATGGCACTGAAGGAAAAATAGTAAAACAAATAGTGGTAGCACACTAATTCATACAGCATTTATGGTAAGCAGAGCGTCTCTTAAAAGAGCGCTCTGTTTTTTTATATAAATACTTAACTTAGCCAAATGGATGCGCGGCACCCCATAGGGGTTTTTGATTCAGGATATGGCGGGCTTACTGTTTTCAGGTCTATTGCTGCGCTATTGCCGCAATACGACTATCTGTACCTGGGCGATAACGCACGTGCGCCTTATGGCAACCGCTCGTTTGAAACGGTGCACCAATACACGCTGGAGTGCGTGCAATGGTTTTTCAGTAAAGGCTGTCCGCTGGTGATACTGGCCTGTAATACCGCATCGGCAAAAGCATTGCGCACCATACAGCAGCGCGACCTGCCCCATATAGCCCCGGATAACCGTGTGCTAGGCGTGATACGCCCCACGGCCGAGGTGATAGGGAATTATACGAAGAGCCGGTCTGTCGGGGTGTTGGGCACAAAGGGCACCATCAGTTCCGGCTCTTATGAGATTGAGATCAACAAGTTCTTTCCCGATATAAAAGTCCACCAAATGGCATGCCCGCTATGGGTGCCGCTGATAGAGAACGGTGAATACCAATCAGAAGGAGCTGATTATTTTGTAAAAAAGTATCTTGATGAGTTGCTGGGCCGCTGCCCAGATATAGATACCATACTGCTGGCCTGTACACATTATCCCTTGCTGACGGATAAAATAAAGAAATACCTACCTGAAGGAATAACCATAGTAGCACAGGGCGATATCGTGGCTAAAAGCCTCGCTGGTTACCTGTACCGCCACCCGGAAATGGAGGGAAGGATAAGCAGGGAGGGAAGCAGACAATTTTACACCACCGATGATAACGATGATTTTGATAGCCATGCCACAACTTTTTTCGGCGAGGCGGTACGGTCGTCATATGCCCACCTGTAGGGTTATAACGAGCCCAACCATTTTTCCATCACTTGCTCATGATCATTAAAGTGCTGTTGCAGCGCGAGGGAATGAAACGGAAATTGCAGCGCCGCTGCAAGCGCTGCATTCAGGTCAAATCCTTTTTGTTGTGTACTGTAGAAAATACCCTGCTTGTGAAGGGTGTGGCCAAGGTATTCCTGCTCGGTCTGGCCGGGGGTAGGGATGAGGATGGCTTTCTTTTGCAGGGCTGCAAGGTCCATGAGTGTTGAGTAGCCGCTACGGCAAACAATCATACGCGCATTGTAGATGGCCAGCTCCGCCGCAGCACCATGCAACCGCTGATGCCATGTGATATGTGCAGGTATGCCGGCCGGGGGGGGTGCTTGCTCCGTTCCTTCCACAAATACTACATTGCCGGGATAGCGCTGCACTTGTTGCCAGAGTATATGCGACAATGCGCTGCGCTGCGGCTCCGGCCCCGATAAAAGCACGAGTAATGGCCCACCACCGGTTACGCTGCCGGCCACAGGTGCAAAACGTGACAGGAGGCCTATATAACTGGTATGGTGCGGTAATGTTTTTGTATGCGATAAGTTGCCTGCCAGGCCGGGGCTGTTTTGGGCATCAACTACCCATGTGGCGCCAAACCTGTTGAGGTATTTGTAGTGTATTTTCTGGATGGCGCGGTCGGTGAAATTACCAAGACCACTCTGCACCTGCAACTGGTGTGTGAGGATCACCGAAGGGATGTGTTGGTGAAAAAGGCCGTATCTGTTGTCGGAGATGATGCCGTCTATTTTCCTTTCTTGCGTCAGGTTTTTTAGCCAGACATGCTCGCTGGCAATAGCCCGCTGAATATGGGGCAATTGCGCCAGTATACCTACCTGCGCCCATTTGTTCCATTTTGAGTAAGTGATGTTATAGCCATCCAGATGGATATTTTCTATCTTGCTAAAGGTTTCTTTTATAAAGGAGCGCTGAGCAGCATTGCCCGCCACAATCGGAATATGCCCCAGGCTTTGAATGTGGCTGATAAGCGGCATGACCCGGGTGGTATGGCCCAGGCCCCAGTCGAGGGGGGCAATTAAAATACGTTTCTGTTCGTTGGTTGCCAATAATGCTTATTTTTACAAAAGTAAATGTATGGAACAAAGAAAAAGAAGCAGACGTATAATTAACCTCTTGCTGGCCGTTGTGGCACTGGGTTTGGTTGGCCTGCTCACTGAAGGGTGTGCCGGAAAGAAGTGTGGTTGTGGCATAGACCTGAATGGGGTGTACAAGCCAAGGAAACATAGATAGATTGATTAGTTGATAGGTAGTCCATAGGCATACGGCATGATTTTTATAATAGATAGAAAACAAAGATCATTATGTGGCGAGAAGAAAAAGAATGGCTGCACTACGTGAAGAATATAATAGCTGCAGATGTGCCTTCGGCGGTATTCCTGGCCTCCTACCTGCGCCATGCGGGCATCAGCAGGGATTATGCTGCCGCATTGGAAATAGTTGATTTGCAGAAGTATAAAGTCATAAAGCAGGTAAATAAGGTTAAAGTCGCTTTGTATGAGCGCACAAGGATACCCTTTGTGTTTGTGGTGGGTAAGAATTAGAGTATTGTGAGGTATAACGACTATACAAGCTGCTGCATGGCAGCTTTTTTGTTGTACCTGAAACCCGGCAATAATTAGACATGCAGGGATTAATAATATCATGTAAGTTTTTTTTCTTAATAAACTGCCGAATTTATTGGTTTGCAGCTTGCTTTTTATAATTTTAAGGCTAATTGGGTATATTTGATGAGGAGCGGCACGCTCCCGTACTAAAAAACTATTAAATGGAGCGTATGAAAATACAGGGAACGCAGGCCGGACAGGTAGAGGAATTGGACAAAGGGTACGATGTATCCAGGCGCAGTTTCTTTAAACTGACCGGAGGTATTGCCGGTCTGGGGTTACTATACTCTGCTTGTAAGCCTCATGGCAACCCTACTAATATTTACCTAGGCAGCGGCGATATAGCTTTGCTCAATTTCATATACATCACACAGCAGATAGAGGCCGCGTTTTATATACAGGCGGTGGCCACGCCTTACTATGGTGCCGACCATCTGGAATATATAGCCCTTGTAGATGTGCGCGACCAAGAGATAGCCCACAGGGAATACGTAAAAAAGTTGCTTGGCATACATGCCGTCACCACTATATCACCTGATTTTTCGTCAGTAACATTTGCCGACCGCGCAAGCGTGACATCTAAGGCCGCAGAGCTGGAGAACATTGTTATATCAGGGATGAACAGCGCACTGAACCTATTTACTGACAAAGCATATTCGCTGGCGCTGAGCAAGATGACCTCGGTAGAGGCGAGGCATTCAGCTTATTTCAGCGACCTTCATAGCTGGAATTCTTTTGGCAGTGTGATAGACGCAGACGGGCTTGATCAGTCAGTGTCACCGCGAACTGCGCTGGCCAATATCAATGCCTTCAGCCATACAAACTACGATGCAAGCAATTTACCTAACTAGCAATTGAAAGAGCATGAACTTTAAGAACATACTGCAAGAGATAGAAAAGACAGATCCCGAGGTGTATGAGAAACTAAGCGGGCGCCGCCATGTACTCAAAAGTTTCGGGTCCAAAGTGGCGCTTGTGGCATTGCCGTTTGCGTTGGGTTCGCTTTTCAAAAAAGCGTATGGCAAGACCACTGATGTGGTGACGGACGCGCTGAACTTTGCGCTGGAGCTGGAGTATTTTGAATATGCTTATTACCGTACCGCCACCAATACCGGCGGCCTGATTCCTGCTGCCGACCTTGCGGGTTTTAAAACTATAGAGGAACATGAAAAAGGGCACATAAATTTCCTCATCAATACGATTAATTCTTTCGGCGGGACACCATTTTTGCCGAACCATTATACGGCACCAACCACTAATGCGCCTTATGTGCCTGAGGCGTATGATTTTACTAAAGCCGGTGCTTATGCGCCGTTTGCCAATTACGCGCACTTCCTGATGCTGGCGCAGGTGTTTGAAGATACCGCGATCAGGGGCTTAAACGGGCAGCTGCCTGTGTTGCTTGACGGACAGATATTCAACCAAGTGCAGCAAATAGCCGCAACCGAAGGCCGACATGCCGCACATGCGCGCCTTGTACGCCGCAACATGGGGGCTATAGAAGTACCCGCGCCATGGGTTACCAACGACATAGCGCCGATAACTGATTTCCTCCCGAATTACGATGGTGAAGAAAATACCACGCAAATGAATGTGGAAGTAGGTACGCTTACCGGTGCTGATGATGATGCAATCCCGCATTTGTCGGCTACGGCGGCATTTGATGAGCCGATGGATAAAGCAAAAGTGCTTTCTCTGTTTAAGCCGTTCATACTGCCATAAGTTAATACATCAAAATTGATGGAGCGCTACGGATGTGTGCAACCAAAGCAACATGGGTATATGCTTGTTATATTCCTTAATTCGCGGCTTTTGCACCTTGCATAAAAGAAAAACAACTATCCAACTAAAGGACTTATTTTACATCCTTCCTGACTCCTTATATTTGCTGTATGAAGCAGTTACTACTACTTTTTACAATACTCATTGTACTCAACAAAGCAACCAATGCTCAAAGCCGAACCACTACACGCAATGATATTGGCTGGATAACTACTACCATAACGCCAACCATAAGTAAAAAGCTGAGCGGGTACATTGAGTACCAGTTTCGCAGAGCAGAATATATACAAGACTGGCAGCAAAGCCTGCTGAGGCTGGGTATGAACTACAAACTGCACCCACAGGTTACCGCGCACCTCGGATATGGCTGGATACTCACCTTCCCCTATGGAGAGCATAGCATTGCCGCGCTACCCAAAACATTCCCTGAGCACCGTATATATCAGCAACTCGTCATCAATGGCGGCGCCGGCAAAGTATCCTTCTTACACCGCCTGCGAGTGGAGCAGCGCTGGCTGGGCAAATTCAATGACATGAACAGCAAGAAGCCCGACGACTATATATACCTGAACCGCGTGCGCTACATGCTGCGTGCAGATGTGCCGCTGTCTGAGAAGGTTTATGCGGCTGCATATGACGAGCTATTCATCGGCTTTGGCAAAAACGTGGGTGAGAATATCTTTGACCAAAACCGAATAGGCCTGCTGGTTGGCTACAAGCACAGTCCAGCATTCAGGATAGAGGGCGGATTCCTGAACCAGGCGGTGCAACTAGGCAGAGAAATAAACGGCAAAAATGTCTTTCAGCAGAACAACGGATTCATCATCAACACCTACCTGCAACTTAATAACAACTAATCCTTCAGGAATCCGAATTTGCCGGCATTATAATCCTCTATGGCCTGGTGAATTTCTTCTTCTGTGTTCATCACAAAGGGGCCGTAGTTGACATAAGGCTCGTTCAGCGGTTCACCGCTGAGCACCAGCAGTATGCCTCTCTTGCTTGCCTTTATGTGAATCTCACCAGCTTCATTCTTCAGTTGCACAAAGTGGTTTTCAGGCACCTTGTGGTCATTTACGGTTACGGCGCCATCTACCACCAGTATGCCGGTATTATAATTGCCGGGAAGGCTGAACGAAAAATCGGCATGAGCGTTGTAGTGTATATCATACATATGCACAGGTGAATAGGTGCTTGCAACACCCTTCACGCCATCATACTCGCCAGCTACCACATATACTTCTCCCATGTTATTGGGCAGGGCCACCTTTGGCTTCGATGAGTGTACTATGCTCTGGTATTTGGCGGGCGCCATCTTGTGCTTCTTAGGCAGGTTAATCCACAACTGCAGCATTTCGAACGCGCCGCCCTTTTTCAGGTAGGTCTGCTCGTGGTATTCTTTATGCAGCACACCACCGCCGGCAGTCATCCATTGTATGTCGCCGGGGCCTATGATGCCGTGGTTGCCCTTGCTGTCGTGGTGCTCTACGCCGCCCTTGTAGGCAAATGTTATGGTTTCTATGCCCCTGTGGGGATGTACACCTACGCCACGTGATATATCGGACGGCGGGTAGCTTACCTCGGCATTAAAATCGAGCAGGAAAAACGGGCTCATGCGCTCCTCAAAGCCACGGCCATTAGGAAAGAAGTTCATCACCTTGAAGCCATTGCCGACCATATGTGTATTGGTAGGCGGCAACACGCCCTCCACGCCGCGATACTTTGCGCTGGCCAGCTTTGCCGCGGCCTTCATGGGCGCACTAAAGGCAGAAGCCACATATGCAAGAGCAGTGCCTAGCACCCCTCTTTTGATAAATTCTTTTCTTTCCATAAAATGCGGATTTGCGTGTAACCAAAGTTAAAGAAAATTAATGATGCCGAGGGGCAAGGAGGACACCACAGCAAGGATGCACGCCACCGTTTTTTTTATAAATTTTCGGGTTGCGCTTTTCATATGTAAGTGACAAAAAATGAAATCGTTATGAATTTATTTTTGCGCACTATTTGCACACTTTTTCAGTGCATTCTTTTGCCTACTTGTGGTTATAGACCTGCAGCCAGAGCATATTTTCGGCGGTTTTGTCGTTTTCGTGTAAATATTTATTTTTCTATGTGGCAGAATGCTATTGGGGCTTATTTCATGTGTTTAATTGTAAGGTATAAAGGGGTATAATTATACCCTGAAAGGTATATTTATACCCCCCAAAGGTATAATTATACCTAAGAAGGTATAAATTGCCTCGTCCTGATATTACCTTACTTTGAAAAAATAACCACCCCTTCGGCAAGCTCAGGATTAGGGTCGCGTGGGATCGAATGCCCACCCGCACAAAGTTTTGCAAAGCCATCTGTCAAAGAACTTACCCGATATTTTTTGGGTGTGAGATAAAGTTCGTGAATGAGGTGATGAGCGCAAAATAAAAAAACCGTCATGGTACAGTAACTGTACCATGACGGTTTTTAGTTTGCAGTGTGGGCGCAGGTTTGAGGTGGATTTTACAGGATTTTGTCTGAACCACAGAATAGCCGAGATGCTACACATTTACCTACATGTAGAAAACACTTGCGGGCGGCATTGCAGCCGGTCATTTTCCCTCCTTCGTGTCAGCGGGCGGGGCGGCGTGCTGTTTGTCGACCCTAACATGGCTCTCGGTAGGCTTTATGATGCCCTTTCCTAAAATGTAGCCTGATATACCGCTAAGTATAGCTGCCAGTTCCCTGCCCTCCAAAACGCCCAACACACCGAAAAGAATAATGGCGATGATAAGCGAGAACAAGGTAATGAACTGGAGGCCGTTGCCGGATGAGAGAAAATCTTTTGCCAGGTTTGTTTCTGACATGCGCGTGATGAAAACGAAAAAGAACAGCAGCAGGGCACCCACTATTGAAGAAAAAATACCCGTGATCCATACTTTGAAATTGCCATCATCATAAAGCTGCCCGTAAAGACTGTCTATGCGCAGCTGAGCATTGCTTATATCATTCTTTATATTCTTTTTGCTGATGAGGAGGACCTCCATCGCTTCATCATCTTTTTTGACCTCTGATACCTTTTTGCGTATGACCATAGTTATGGGATCAAGATCGGCAATTTTTTTTTCTCCGTATAGCTGCGCCATATACCCGAGGTTCATCAGCAGGTGTTTTATCCTGCTGTTTATATTCATTTCTTCATCGGCAGAATCTACTACGCCGAGGTACTTCTGCCCTATTGTGGTATCTATCATATTTGCCGAGCGGTTCTTGGCGACCATTTCCATTTTTTCCTCCACATCGTTGAGCAAGGCTTCTTTTGCCTGTATGTAGGACCTAACCGCATGCAAGGTTTCTTTTTTACCAGCATCAAATTTTTTTGATGCGGTTTCGTAATCGGATGCGACCACCGAAATATCGTGAAGGTAAGAGCTGAAACTGCCCTGTGCGCACAGGCCGAGCGGCAGCAATAAATAAAGGAACAATACTATTTTTTTCATGGAACCGAAGTTGTAAAGGTGAAATGATTTTTAAAAATAATATTTTATTTCACTAAACATATGACTGAATGAAAATAATTGTAAAAATGATACCGAGGCAGTCGGTCATGCTTTTCATTCCGGGCGATGGTCACGGTAAAATGGTCTCTCAAAACCTGCGTTTATCCGCATGGCCCCATTATCGTATGGAAAATAGTAAAGCCCAATCTCTGTTGCACTTTTTTTGTCGGGGACCGGATTACCACATGCGCCACTGCCACGTGCAGTGCCGAGACCTTCATAAGCCACCAGAGGCTACACAGGCAAGGTCAGTGCCGTGCAGCCCTCTTTTGATAAATTCTTTCCCATCCATATTATTTATGGTATTGGTCTTTCCCAAGGTTAAAGAAATGAAAATACGTTGCCCAAAAACATTACTCGTCCTTTTTAAAAACTGCATCGTCAATTCCCTTGTTTATTGTGTAGCCCAGGTAGCTGATCTCAATAACACCCTTGCGCTCCTTTACCTTTGCGTCTTTGGGCGCAGGGGCCACTTCGGCATAATCCATGGTAACACCCTTAGGTAATTTATATTCCTTTACATCCATGGTGATCTTCACTTTATCGGGCAGGGCATAGGTGAGGTACTTCCCGTATTCCAGATCCATGATTACCGTTCCCTCATTTTGCGTAGTGGTTTCAGTTCGCAGGGCCAGTATAGCCGTTTCATCTACCCATATTTTGGTGAGCACAATACCGCTCTGTTCATCTTCGGGTATCACTTTAATTATGCGAACAGCCTTTCCGGCTATAGTTCCGGTGCCGGCATCTATCACAGTTACTTTGCCATCGGGTATCAGGTTCCTCAGCGTCAGATTCACATTCTTTCTGGGCAGTATTGATATGCCCCCCTGCCGTTCCATCCTCAGCTTGTCCGGGGCCTTAAAATACAGCCGTCCCCGCAATGCAGGTATGCGCATGTAGGTGATATCCACCTTCATCTTTATGTCAGCCGTATAATCCTTCACTAAAAGCACCTTGTCTCGCAGCTTGTAGTAAAGCTGCTCGGCATCGTAGGCATATGCGCGGCCCTGAAACAAACAAAACGATAATACCAATACCAGGTAACGGATCATGAATTAATGTCTTTTTTATTAAAATAGAAGATGGTACCCAGCAGAAAGCCTACGGTATATGTGACCAATACCAGCGCCGAACGGCCTATTGCGGCATAGGGCACAGGCTCATCGAAAAAGCCCTTCCAGCCAATCATATGCTTGGTGAACAGGTAGGGATTTATGGCATCGAACAATGGCAATTGCAAGCTAGACAGGATGGTAAGCACCACCACAATGCCCATTGTGGAGATAATAGGCCCAATAGAATTATCTGCAAAGGCAGAAAGGAAGATAGATAATGACGCAATAGTGGTCATGGCCAGGCAGGCAAAACCAAAGGCCAGGCAATAGCGCCACATAATGTCATCTTTAAGCAGCAATACAAATGTTTCGCTTTTCAGGTTAATCATGTCTCCCGCACCAAATATCAGTAACGACAAGAACAAGGCCACAACAGCGAGCCATAGAATGAGCAGCACCGTATAAATGGAACCGGCAATGAATTTTATCATTACCAACTGCGTGCGGGATACGGGTTTAGTAAGCAGCAGGCGCAAAGTACCCATATTGGCCTCGCCGGCCAGTGCATCGCCAGCTACAAGTGCTACCAACAGCGGTATTTGTATGAGGAGCGACTGAAGGATGAGATAAGCAACAAGGTAACCATTGATGATACTGCCCTGCACATCGAACTGCTCAGTTATATTCTGCATCCCGAACTTGATGAACTCACGCCCCCCCGATACCATAGCCAACTGGAAAATGAAGGCCGTCGCCGTTACCACCCCGAAACTGATGTAAGTGCGCGGCCGCTTGAATATCTTATATAGCTCTATACTAAGTAGCCTGATCATTGGTCAACTTTAAAAAATAATCCTCCAGCGAGTGTTTCGATCTTATTTCCATGATTCCTGCACCATTCATCACCAGCCATTTACTGAGGTCGGGGATGAACTTACTATTGAGTTTGAACAAGAGTTGTGAATCAGTTGACACCTGTAAATGTTGCTGCCATTGAGATTCCTTCAGCCGTTCGGCTACGGAAAGAGATGGTACCATAACCACCTCTACTAATGTCTCGTCAGGATGCAACAAATCTTTCACAGCACCTTCCACTATCATTTTTCCTTTGTGCATCACCAGCATTTTAGTGGCTACCTGCTCGATCTCGTACAACAGGTGCGACGACACTAACACCGTCTTGCCATGGTCGCGGCTCAGCGACAATATCAGCTCGCGGATATCGGCAATACCCTGCGGGTCCAGTCCGTTGGTAGGCTCATCGAGTATCATCAGATCGGGCTCGTGCACCAAAGCAATAGCTATACCCAGGCGTTGTTTCATGCCTTGCGAGTAGGTTTTTACTTTATCTCCCTCCCTGCCCTTCAGCCCTACTTGTTCGAGTACGGCATGCAAACGTGATGGGGGAATATTTCGCCTGCTTAATGCTGCAAATATTTCGAGGTTCTTCCATCCGCTCAGGTAGCCATACATATCCGGCCGCTCTATGATGGCACCGATATGCTGCAACAGATGCCGCTTACTGTTATTGAACTCAGACCCATTGATGAACACGTGGCCAGCGTCAGGATGTATGAGCCCAAGCAACATGCGCATGGTGGTGCTCTTTCCAGCACCGTTCTGGCCCAGGAACCCATATACATCGCCCTTTTTTATAGAGAAAGAAAGCCCTGAAACCGCATGCACATTTTTGAATGACTTGCTTAGATCGCGTGTTTCAATGATAGTATCCAATCGGGCAGATTATTTTTAAAAACGATGCAATTTACATTGGTCAGCTGAACATAAAGCGTTAAAAAATGTTATTTTATGTATTTTTTAGTGCGGTGATAAGAACCTTTAGATCGATTGCAACTAAATGTTTGTCTGAAAAGGGCTTTGGCAAAAAGAAAGCACTTTACAAATAAATGTAAAGTGCTCATTTGTCGGGACGACTGGATTCGAACCAGCGACCACATGACCC
This sequence comes from uncultured Flavipsychrobacter sp., assembly GCA_964430995.1. GTDB lineage: Bacteria > Bacteroidota > Bacteroidia > Chitinophagales > Chitinophagaceae > Nemorincola. Next base: position 151,034 of record CAYSIG010000002.1, on the reverse strand, counting down.
CCAGCCATGTGCGCTACCGGGCTGCGCTACGTCCCGCACCCGTAAGGGGCTGCAAATATAACCTAAAATCTCTAATGAACAACTAGGACAAATCGTGGGATATGAGCTTCAGAAACTCTGAGCGTGTTTCGTTCTTCATAAACTGGCCGCTGAATGCCGATGTGGTGGTGACGCTGTTCTGCTTTTGTACACCGCGCATCATCATGCACAGGTGCTGCGCCTCTATCACCACACCCACGCCCAGGGGGTTAAGCGTTTCCTGTATTACATCCAATATCTGGTGGGTCATACGCTCCTGCACCTGCAGCCTGCGGGAGAAACACTCGACCACGTGGGCCAGCTTGCTAAGCCCTGTAATGACTCCATTAGGAATATAAGCTATATGCGCCTTGCCAAAGAATGGCAGCATGTGGTGCTCGCAAAGCGAATACAGCTCTATGTTTTTCACTATCACCATTTCGTTATAGGCCTCATGAAATTTGGCTGAATTGAGTATATCAGCCGCATTCATATTATATCCCTGCGTGATGAATTGCATCGCCTTTGCCACCCGTTCGGGGGTTTTCAAAAGGCCCTCCCGCTCGGGGTCTTCCCCGAGTCCCTCCAGTATGGAACGATAATGCCCTTTGAGCTCATTGGTAGTGTGCTCGTCGTATTTTTCAATCTTATGGTATGCCAAAATGCTGTATTTATGAATACAATATTAGTGGTAAAACGGGTAGCGGTCTACATCTATTACCAATATACCTATCAAAATATATTATCCGAAGTATTCGACGTATATCTTGGGCGTCTCCACCAGCTTTATGCAATGCAGCTTCACTGTACCTTGCTCCACATGGGGCTTCAGTTCGTGCCAGATGCCCATTGCGAAATTCTCGGCGCTGGTAAATTTCCCTTTCATGAAGTCTACATCAAGGTTCAGGTTACGGTGGTCTACCCGCTCCACTATCACGTCCTTTATCAGGTCGCCCAGTGTTTTGGCGTTGAATATGAAACCGGTCTCCGCATCAGGCTCGCCTTTTATAGTCACGTGCAGCTCATAGTTGTGACCATGCCAGTTCTCATTCGCACATTTGCCAAAGACGTCTTTGTTCTGAGCATCTGTCCAACTTTTGTTCTCCAGTTTATGGGCTGCGTTAAAATGCTCCACCCGTGTCAGATATACCATTTTCTATATTTAATCTGCAAAATTAGCGTTACTGGGCGGTTTTCGCAAAAAAGCGGTTATTTGCGTCATGAAAGTGCTTATTGTGGCTGCTACGGAGGGGGAAATAGTACCCCTCCCGACTTCTCCGAAGGAGGATGTAACCTCGCTTATAACAGGTGTAGGGATGGTAGCCACCACCTATGCCCTGACCAAACACCTTCAAAAAAACAAATACGACCTTGTGCTGCAAGTGGGCGTGGCCGGCAGTTTTAACCCAAACATTCCCCTAGGCAGCGTAGTATTCATTACTGCTGACCAATTTGCAGACCTGGGTGCGGAAGACCACGATAAGTACCTGGATATTTTTGAAATGGGATTAACAGGCAGAAACAGTGCCCCCTATACCAATGGCAGTTTACTAACACCATTGCTGCCGGTGCATGAAAAGATAATGCTGCCTAAGATAAAAGGCATAACAGTGAACACGGTGAGTGGCAATGAACCAACCATAAGGAAGAGAGCGGAAAAATATGGCGCTGATGTGGAAAGTATGGAGGGGGCAGCTTTTCACTTGGTATGCCTGCAGGAAAATGTACCCTTCGCGCAGGTAAGGGCCATATCGAACTATGTGACCCCGCGCGATAAAAGCAAGTGGAAAATGAAAGAGGCTGTAGGGAGCTTGAATAAATGGCTTATTGATTTTATAAATGGCCTGGGTTAAGACAGCTTTCGACTTACTACTTTCGACTAATTTTGCACCATGAAACTAACGCTAGGCTTCAGCCCATGCCCGAATGACACTTTTATCTTTGATGCTATGGTAAATGGCAAGATTGATACAAAGGGTATCACATTCGACTATGTGATGGAGGATGTGGAGACCCTGAATAAGTGGGCTAATGAGGGAAAGCTGGACATTACCAAACTAAGTTTCAATACATTTTTACATACAGTTGATAAATACGCGCTGCTCCATAGTGGTAGCGCCCTGGGTGAAGGTGTAGGGCCTTTGCTTGTGGCCAGGAAACCTGTTGACCCACTGAAAATTGACACGCTTAAAATAGCGGTTCCGGGATTGAATACAACAGCCAACCTGCTGCTGACATTAGCGTATCCGCAGGCTAAGAATAAAACGGCATTAGTGTTCAGCGAAATAGAAGCAGCAGTGCTGAATGGCGAATATGATGCAGGGCTCATCATACACGAAAGCAGGTTCACGTATCAGCAAAGAGGACTGACAAAGCTGATGGACCTCGGCGACTGGTGGGAACAAACCACCCATGCTGCCATACCGCTTGGTGGAATAGTCATTCGCCGCAGCATTGATAAAGAGTTATGTACAACAGTAGACAAAATTATTAAGGAAAGTCTCGCTTACTCCTGGCAACATTATCCTGAACTCTCCTCATTCGTAACGGAAAACGCACAGGAAATGGAAGAAGATGTTATGCGTAAACATATAAACCTGTATGTGAATGATTATACTAAAGACCTTGGTGAAAAAGGGCGTAGTGCGATAGCTACTCTTTTTGAAAAAGCAGAAGGGGCAGGGTTATTGGATGAAGGAAAAGTGGGCAGTATTTTTATTGAACCGTCACCTCCACCCATGCCCCGTGCTCTTTGAGCAATCCTATCAATTCATCCACTGCTATTTCGCTGGGCACGTTGCGCTTCATAATATCTTTGCCTTTGTAAAGGGTGATCTTTCCGGGTCCGCTGCCTACATAGCCAAAATCGGCATCGGCCATTTCGCCGGGGCCATTTACTATACAGCCCATTATGGCAATCTTCACGCCCTTCAGGTGGTGGGTAGCCGCACGTATCTTAGCGGTAGTCTCCTGCAGGTCGAAGAGGGTGCGGCCACAACTGGGGCAGCTAATATACTCCGTCTTGCTGATGCGTGTGCGGGTAGCCTGCAGAATGTAAAAGGCTGTATTGTTCAGGAATTGTTCGTTGCTTTTTACTTCGAGGTAAGTGCGCCCACTTATCTTTTTGTTCTCTAAATTCTTCGGGTCATTCAGCAACCACACACCATCACCAAAACCATCGAGCAACAGGCCACCGGTATTTGTGGCATATTCTATCAGTTGCTTATCAACAGTCTTTTCAATACTTTCGGAAAGTAGTATGACCGGGCATTTTATCCCCTGCTGCATAAGTTCTACGATGAACCGCCTTACAGAGGCCATAGCATGTTTGTTAGAACTGAACAGTACCAATACCGCTTTGGGGTATAGTTTCAGCTTATCAATGAAACCATAAGGCACATCATCCGCGTCCAGATAAACAAAATGCTGACGGTCTGTTGCCAGATTGCTATCTGCGTATTCTGCCTGAGTAAGATAAGGGTGGTATTTTGTTTTATCCGGGGCATTCTGCCACGCTTCATTATCGCAGATAACCTGCAATGTGCCGGGCAATGGGAAATCAAAGAAACCTGTGCCGGTATATACATAGTCTGCCGCAGCATCGCTGATGTTCCATTTGTCGGTCTCCGGATTGTATGTGTAGCCTATAGGCTCCAGGCTCTTTGTATCCAGTGCAGTTACTTTACTGAAGTCGGCAACAACCACAGGCACATGGCCCGAGCCAATGTTATGCACAGACAGGGTTTCACGGCGCGAATAAGCGAATGGATTGTAAGGAAGAGAAATAGCATTTCTCAATTCTGCAATGGATTTGTGCCCGCTCCTGTTTTTGTACCGATCAACAATATCCCTGCACACAGGTATCTCAAATTCGGGGTCTTCTGTAAGTGAAACCCTGATTGTATCGCCAATGCCATCTTCGAGCAATGTGCCTATACCTATAGCACTTTTTATACGGCCATCTTCTCCATCGCCCGCCTCGGTAACACCGAGGTGCAGGGGGTAGCATTCACCAAACTCTTCGTCCATCTTCTGCACCAGCAGGCGATATGCCTGCACCATCACCAGCGGATTGCTCGATTTCATACTGAGCACTACCTGATGATAGCTTTCGTCGCGGGCAATGCGCAGAAACTCCATAGCGCTCTCCACCATGCCAATCGGTGTATCGCCATACCGGCTCATTATACGGTCGCTGAGCGAGCCGTGATTAGTGCCTATGCGCATGGCTGTGCCATACTCTTTACATATCCTTACCAATGGAGAGAACCGCTCCCTGATACGTGCTACTTCGGCAAAATATTCCTGGTCGGTATATTCAATGAGGTCAAACTTCTTCTTATCAATATAATTACCCGGATTCACCCTTACTTTCTCTACTATACGGGCAGCAATTTCAGCGGCATTGGGCGTGAAATGTATATCGGCAACAAGCGGCGTGCTGTAGCCTGCCGCCCGAAGTTGCTTTTTAATGTTCAACAGGTTCTCCGCTTCATTCTTACTGGGTGCCGTGATGCGCACCAGCTCAGCCCCTGCCTCAATGCAACGGATAGTTTGTGCTACCGTGGCGGCCGTATCCATTGTATCGGTGGTGGTCATTGTTTGCATAGCAATGGGATGACCATAACCGATCACCAGGTCGCCGATCTTAACTTCACGCGCAGGCAAGCGTTTATATCCGGTCAGGGAAGCACAATAGTGTTGCAACATATTTGTTAAAATAACGAACAAAGTTAACTCAGGAACGATAACAATGTAAAGTCCGTCAATTTAACTGTTCTTTTTCATTTCTGCTGCGTAGTAAAAGTCTTTAAATAGTTTACTATTCGCAGATTTTACGCATTGCATAAAAGAAAAACAACTATTTAACCTAACAGACTTTACATGCTATCATTCCTGAAATATGAAGCAATTACCGTGCAATTACCCATCCGTTACCATAATAAAAAGGTAAAATTCTGCATCATAAAGCATCGTAAGTTTGCATTTTTAAGCTAAACAATAGTATTTTAGCACAATTACATGGAATACGAAATAAAACATTCGGGCAAATTCAAATACGTAGCGGAAGGGAACGGAGAGCCTTTGATACTACTTCATGGACTATTTGGGGCGTTGAGCAACTTTAAAGACCTTGTTGATCACTTTAAACATTCGTACAGAGTTATCATACCCCTGCTGCCGCTGTATGACCTTTCTCTTTTGGACACTAGCGTATCGGGGCTGGCGAAGCATGTTACTAAGTTCATTGAGCACGAGAAGCTGTCAAATTTCCACCTGCTGGGCAATTCTCTCGGCGGGCATATAGGGCTTGTTTACACATTAAAGCACCAAAACCTGGTAAAGTCGATTACACTTACCGGAAGTTCGGGGCTTTTTGAGAATGGGATGGGTGAAACTTATCCTAAGCGCGGTGACTACAATTATGTGCAGAAGAAGACGGAGCTGACATTTTACGACCCAAAAGTAGCGACGAAAGAACTGGTGGATGAAGTGTTCCATATTATTAATAACAGGCTAAAAGCGCTGAAAATCATAGCGCTCGCAAGGTCGGCCATCAAGCACAACCTGGGCGATGAGCTACAGGAAATAAAAATACCGGTGTGCCTGATATGGGGTAAAAATGATACCATAACGCCGCCAATGGTGGCAGAAGAGTTTCATAAACTTTTACCTACATCTGAACTGCACTGGATAGACAAGTGCGGACACGCACCTATGATGGAAGTTCCGGCAGAGTTCAATACCATACTCACTACTTTTCTTGGAAAACATAAAGCCGTAGCTGCCAGCGTAAAATAATTGCCATTTTATTGTTTTCGTTATACCACTTCTACTTTGGTATGCGTTTTGCAATAGATACTATATAGGAGGAATAAAAAATGAACATTGACCAGTTAATTTTCCCAATACCGACCCTCTCGCCAGATGATACCGGAGATAAAGCTATGGACGTGATGGCGGAAAATAACCTGGATGAGTTGCCGGTAGTAGATCAGGACAATTATATAGCTCTGATAAATGAAAGTGATATACTCAACTGGCAGAATACCGGCGATAAATTAAACGCCAGTGATTCGCTCACATATAAGCCTGCGGTACCGGGTTCCGGCCATCCGTATGAAGCAATGCGGCTGATTAACCAGATGAACCTATCTGTTCTCCCCGTAGTAGATAATGAGCATAAGTATATAGGCGCTGTAACTAAGGACAGTCTGCTCAAATACATCACGGAACATAGCGGCATAGACACTCCCGGAGGCATTATAGTGCTGGAGGTAGCACCACGCAACTACACACTGCCCGAAATAGCCAGGATATGCGAGAATGAGGATGTGATGATTATGAACCTGCTGTCGAGCGTAAACGAGCGGGGCATGCTGGAAGTAACCCTTAAGGTGAACCGCTCAGTTTTGGACGGAGTAGTGTCCTCTTTTGAACGCCATAAATACCACGTAAAAGAAGTTTTCGGAGAACACAATAATGGTGAAGACATAACCGGCAAGTACAACCTGCTGATGAACTACATCAATATGTAACTCCTGTAGTTGTTTGACCTTTAATTAAGTCATTAATGATCGCGATAGATAACGTTTTGCTGAGTGATGAAGTGGTAGAGGAGCATTTTGTATGCGACCTGAACAAATGTAAAGGAGGTTGCTGCGTAGATGGCGATTGCGGCGCGCCCCTTACAGAGGAAGAGACAAAGATCATAGCACGCATCTATCCAAAAATTAAATCTTACCTGCTCCCGGAATATATTGCCGAAATAGAAAAACAGGGCACCCATACTACCGACGATCAATATGGCTATGTGACACCCACCGTAAACGGAGGTATCTGCGTATATGGATACACAGATGAACTGGGCATAGTGAAATGCGGCATAGAAAAAGCATGGAAAGAAGGCAAGGTAAAATTCCGCAAGCCAATATCCTGCCATTTATATCCTATCCGCATCATTTCACATCCCGGCTATGAGGCGGTAAACTATGAGCCGCGCCCATCGCTGTGCAAGCCCGCATGCAAGCTGGGCGATAAACTGAAAGTACCCGTCTATGTATTCCTTAAAGAGGCGCTCGTACGCAAATACGGAGAAGAATTTTATGAAGGGCTGGACGCGGTGGCAAAGAAATTGAAAAGTAAGAAGTAAAATGGGCAGAGTAAGAACCCACCCAAATATTCTCACTCCGTCATATTAAATCCACCCTTGATTATGCAGGTATTTAGCTATCTGCACAGCATTTGTGGCTGCACCTTTGCGCAGGTTGTCGGCCACTATCCAGCAGTTGAGCGTGTTGGGCTGTGAATAGTCCCTCCTTATCCTGCCTACAAATACCTCATCCTTGCCTTCTGCATCTATTGGCATAGGGTATGCATTCATGGATGGATTATCCACTACTACTACCCCGGATTGATTTGACAAAAGCTCTTTAATATCCACTTCATTAAATTCTTTGAGCAACTCAATATTCACACTCTCGCTGTGCCCGCCTACAACCGGGACGCGCACCGTAGTGGCGGTAACTTTAATGCTATCATCGCCCATTATCTTGCAGGTTTCCTGAACCATTTTTATTTCTTCCTTTGTGTATCCGTTCTCCAGGAACACATCTATATGGGGCAGCACATTCATGTCTATCCTGTGAGGGTAAACTTTATTCTCGGGGTTGCCTGCGCGCTGCTCCATGAGCTCTTTTACTGCCTTCTGGCCGGTGCCGCTTACTGATTGGTATGTGCTCACCACCACACGTTTAATACCATAGGCGCGGTGAATGGGGTCAAGCACCATCACCATTTGAATGGTAGAGCAGTTGGGGTTGGCGATGATGTAATCGTCTTTGGTGAGTGCATGGCCATTCACTTCAGGTACTACCAGTTTTATGTTCTCCTTCATGCGCCATGCCGATGAATTATCTACCACATAACAGCCTACAGCGGCAAACTTTGGCGCAAGCTCCAGAGAGATGCTGCCACCTGCTGAAAATAAAGCCAGCGCAGGCTTCATAGCAATTGCCGTATCGGCAGACACAACGCTAAATTCCCTGCCTTTGAAAGATACCTTCTGCCCTACCGAACGCTCAGACGCAACAGGAATCAACTCTGTGACCGGAAAGTTCCTTTCTTCCAGTATCCTTAACATGGTACCGCCCACAAGGCCTGTGGCGCCTACAACAGCTACTTTCATTATTTCTAATTGAGCAGCAAAAATACCTTAATGCACTCAAACTCTAAATACATTTCGATCAAAACTATATTATAAGTGCCCGCCATGATATGAAAGATGCTTTGGGGCTATATTTGCACTTTATGAAGAACCTGGCATCGCTGAATAAATACTTCGTCAAATACAAGTGGCGCTTGTTGCTTGGGCTGGCGTTTGTGGCTATTTCCAGCAAGTTTGCGGTAATGCCGGGAAATGTGATAAAAGATATCCTTGACAAAGTAGTGCAGATGATAGCTGCTAAGACGGAACGGGCTACTATCATTTCTTTTGTAATAAAGGGCGGGATGATCTTGCTGGGACTTGCGTTGCTGCGGGGCCTGTTCATGTTCATGATGCGGCAAACAATCATTGTTATGTCGCGCCATATAGAGTATGACCAGAAAAATGAGATATACAGCCACTACCAGCAACTAAACACCGGCTTTTATAAAGCCAACTTTACCGGCGATCTAATGAACCGCATATCAGAAGATGTATCGCGCGTGCGTATGTACACCGGGCCATCTATCATGTATTTTACTTCCGTGGTGTTCCTGGCGGTATTCTGCATATGGGATATGTTGCGCGTGAACGTAATGCTCACCATGTGTGTAATAGCCCCATTACCCATACTGGCCTTTTCCATTTATATGGTCAACAAGATCATCTTCAGGAAAAGCACTAAGATACAGGCGCAGTTGTCGGCACTCACCACCACGGCCCATGAATCTTACTCAGGAATAAGGGTGATCAAATCATTTGTGCAGGAAAAGAACATGCTGCGCTTTTTTGAGACTAATTCGGAGGAATACCGGAAAAGCTCTGTAAACTTATCTCTCACCGAGGCTGTTTATTTTCCGTTCATGAACTTGTTCATTGGGCTGAGTATGCTTAGCACCATACTCATCGGCGGGTATTTCGCAATAAAGGGCCAGATAACTACGGGCAATATCGCACAGTTCGTCATCTATATCAACATCCTGATGTTCCCAATCTCCAGCATAGGCATGGTAGCCAGCATGACGCAACGGGCGGGAGCCTCACAAAAAAGAATAGACGAATTCCTGGACACTAAACCGGACATAGCAGCTCAACCGGAGACCCTGGAACAAAAGGTACAAGGAGCTATATCCTTCAATAAGGTAACTTTCACTTATCCACATACAGGCATCACAGCGCTGAATAATTTTTCACTGGATATACAGCCGGGGCAAAAGATAGCCATTATAGGAAAAACAGGATCCGGCAAATCAACAATTGCCCACCTGCTGTTGCGCATGTATGATGCAACATCAGGTACATTGTCATTTGACGGTATACCCGTTTCAAAGTATGACCTGCACCAATTGCGCAAAAATATCGCCTACGCCCCACAGGATGCCTACCTGTTCTCTGATACTATTTACAACAATATAAAGTTCGGAAAAGACGATGCCACAGAGACAGAAGTAATAGACGCTGCCCGGATGGCAGACCTGGATAAAGACATAACCACCTTCGGCAAGGGCTACGAAACTATGATCGGCGAGCGGGGTGTGATGCTATCAGGCGGGCAGAAACAGCGCATGGTGCTGGCAAGAGCGCTGCTGAAGAACAGTAACATCCTAATCATGGATGAATGCCTGTCGGCAGTAGATACACAAACTGAAAAAACGATACTTAACAATCTACAGGATTACCTGATAGGCAAGACCACGCTGATCATCACACACCGCATCTTTACCAGTTGGACATTTGACCAGATCATCATCCTGGACCATGGGGGCATTGCAGAGCAGGGCACACACGAAGAGCTAATGGCAATGAATGGCCGGTATGCAAAATTGTATCTGCACCAAACGAGCTGAGCCGCTTTATATAAACTTATTGTCCTTAGCCGCTTTTATCGCATCTGCTTTTGAATGCACATCAAGCTTATGGTAGATGTTCTTTATGTGCGATTTCACCGTTTCCAGGTCTATAAATAATTCTTCTGCTATGCGTTTGCGGCTTTTTCCGGTGGCTATCTGCTCCAATATTTCCGTTTCCCTGCGGGTGAGCGGCGTGGACTCATTCCGCTTAAAGGAGGAAATGACCATACGGGCAATATGCGCGCTCATAGGCCCGCCGCCTTCCATTACTTCATGTATGGCTGCGACAATTTTCTCAGGTGGTGTATTCTTGGTAAGGTAACCTGCAGCACCATTGCCCAGCGCACGGAAAATGAGCATTTCCTGTTCATAGACCGTGAGGATAAGGATGTGTGTTTCCGGCAATACCTTCTTGAATTTCGGCAGGGCCTCTACTCCAGAAATCCCGGGAAGTTCTACATCCAGCAATATCACGTCCGGGTCATCATTCACTATCTTCTTCAGCGCCTCTTCACAAGAACGGTAAGTGCCCACTACTTTATACCCACTGGTATTACCTATCAGGAAGGCGTAACCCTCCCTTATGGTTTCATCGTCTTCAACTATTGCTACACGTATATCCAGGTCGCGTTTCATAATAGATATTTATGTAAAGTTCCTTAATTTACACTTATACAATATCACCTGTTTTGAGGTATTTTGAAGGTCAAATTGATGATTGTACCCTTGTTTGCCCTCGAATCCACGTACAATTTGCCATGCAGTCGTCCTGCCCTTATGTGCATATTATTAACGCCATTACCTTTTGTTGTAGCATGAATATCAAACCCTTTGCCATCATCTTTCAACACCATCTGCAATACGTTCTTATTCTTAAGCTGCACATCCAGAGATACATGCTGCGCCTGTGCGTATTTCAAACTGTTATTCAGCGCCTCCTTGAATATCATGATCAGGTTGCGGCTCATATCCATCGGCAGCCTGAAATTTTTCCATCTTTCGTCGGTGCCAGAGAAAGTAAACTCTACTTCCGTATCCTGAAACAATTCCATCCCGAAATCCCGGATCCTGTGCAGTATCTCATAAAGGCTGTCGTTGGATGGCTTCAACGACCACAGTATATCGCGGGTCCCACCATATAGCTGAGCCGTATTATCCTCTATCTGGTTCAATATCCTCAGAGATTCAGGGTTAAGCTGGGTTTTGTTCTTCAGTACGTTCGTCAATACATTGATGCGTGTCAGTTTGTTCCCTATCTCGTCGTGAAAATCTTCGGCAGTGCGCAACCTGATCTTTGCCTGCTCCTCCGACCTGAGCTTTTCCAGCAACCTTTGCCTGCGTTGCTTCCTGTTGTTCACTATATACTGCAACAGAATGCCCATCAAAATGCAACCTATGAGCACAGAAAAACGGAACCATGTTGTTTTCTGAAAAGGGGTGATGATCTCAAACGGATAGCGTAACTCAGGCATATCTTTTCCATTTCCCTGGCATTGTACGATAAACACATACTTGCCCGGTGGCAGTGCCGAATAAGTAACAGCGTTTGTGGTGCCCCAATCCGACCAAGGTGTTTCCAAACCTTCCATCCGATACCGGTATAGTGGCTGTTGTCCACTGAGTGTAACAGCATTAAATGTGATGGCGATGTTGTTCTTTTTGAAAGGCAGCCGCAGGCCATAAGGTATTCCATACCAATTATCTGAGCTGTCGTAATAACTCCTGTCGATAAAATTTTCAGACGTGAGTTTCACCGACTGCAAAACAATACTGACCGGCCCCGACGACAACACGGCACTATGCGGCTGGTAATGCATGGCCCCATTGGTGGTGCCAAACCAAATACTGCCGTCCGGCAGTTTCAATACAGAGTTAATATTGCTCTCCATACCGGTGATGCCCTGGGCCCTTCCATAAAATTTGATATGGGGCTGCTCACCCGTATTCATGGTTATCTTATGAATACCGAAACCTGTACCCGTCCATATATTACCCTCATCGTCGGCAACAATGTTGTAAATAAAGTCGGATCGGAGTCCATTGTTCTTATTGATCACCTGCGCCTTGCCATCGTCCAGTCCGTAACGGATAATGCCATTATCAGGGCTACCCATCCATAAACTCCTCCCATGTAACGTGAAGCACTGCAACACGAAACTATCTGCTACTGTGCCTGTTTTGAATTCACTTATTTCTCCGCCGGCATACAGCAGCAACCCGCTTTCTTCGCCTATCAGCACAGAGTCGCCGCCTATTGAAAGGAAAGCGTTGATTCTTCTTCCTTTTGTCTGTAAGGTCTTAAAGCTGTCATTCTCATACAGAATCGCGCCATTCGCAAAACCGATCCACAACCGTTCATTACCATCCTCAAAAATGCTATTGACAAAATTAGAAGGGAAATTACGGTCGGGGGCTACGTACTGGCGGAATACACCTTTTTCATAGGACCATAATCCCCTGCCCCGTGTACCTATCCATAATTTAGCCTTAGCGGTATAGCAAAGAGAAGTGATTGCCGGCACGGGTGCCGACGGGAATGACAATGGGGATATTTTTCCATCTTTGAATACAAACAGACCCGCATCATAGGTGCCCAGAAAAAGAGAGTCCCTGTTGTTGCTGGCAATAGCGGTTACCTGTGCGCTGGGCAGCCCCATGGTTTCATCAAGGCCCGTGAACTGTGTGCCGGAATACCTAAACAATCCCTGCCCGTCAGATGCCATCCATACATTGCCCTCCACATCTGCAAACACCTCAAAAAAGTTATTATCGCTGAGGCCGTTGCGCTTGTTGTAGTTCTGCGCCACCGTGCCGGATAATTTTATCACTCCTTTATTGGTTGCCAACCAAAATGCTCCGGTTATGTCTTGTGCCATTGCGGTAATTACCGGCTGCGTTGCCATGGTATCTATAGTGACCGGCACCTGCGTGATAACATTCCGTGCTATCCTGTACAATCCTGTATTGGCGGCTACCCACATGCCCCCGTCCCTGCCCCTGTATATCCTGTAAATGTTCGGATAGTATTCATTTTCACCATCAGTGAATTTGAAAGAGTCTATCCTGCTGCCGCTGATGCGATAAATTATCCCCTGCTTTGCTATCCACATGCCCTCTTTTTCTATCAGCATAGCAGAGACAAAGCCCGTATCGCCCGGTGTAACAAAATATTTTATCTTGCCCTGAGCAATAAAGTAAACATCGCCGGCTACACGCCACCAGGTAGTGTCATTCAATATCTGTATCTGCTGTGTATTGTTAAGCACACGGGCTGATTGCTCCTGCTGCCTGCGAAAATGCCTGAATTCCTTCCCGTTGAATTGCGAGATTACATGCTCACTGCCCATCCATACATTCCCCCCACCATCCACTGCTACCGACCATATCGTATTGTTCTGCAGCCCGTTGCGTATTGTGTAGTTGGTGAAATTGTGCCCGTCATAGCGGGAAAGCCCGCCCAGTGTACCAATCCAGAGGTTCCCCGTTTTATCCTGAGCAAGGCAGGTAGCCTGCGATTGTATCAGCCCGTCATCCACATTCAGGTTATGGAAAGGATAACGCTGGGCATGAGCGGATAAATGACAGAACAGCACAAGGCACAAGACGGCATAAAACCGCTTACCCCATGATAACGAACGCCTTATGTACACACTACCCATATTTATCCTGTGAAATTAACCCTTATGTTGGTGATAAGAAAATACGTTTCTTCAAATTTCTGTTAGCATTATGCAAATCACCCACTACGGGTGAACGTATCCTACCCAATGCCCGATACATTTGAATCATCAAAAGCACACCATGAGCAGGTCTTTCCCATTCATACTTTTTATGTCCCTCGTTTTATGCAGCCAAAATGCCGCTGCCCGCACGGGTGGCATATCGGGGCGGGTATTGGATGGCATGGGCAAACCGGTTGTTTTTGCGAGTGTACTACTGCTGCATGAAGGAGATTCCGCACTCATTAAAACAGAGATAACCAATGAAAAGGGTGAGTATGAACTCACCCCCGTAGCAAATGGCAACTATTATGTAAAAGTAATGGCGATGAGCTATGGCAATTATGTGTCGGAAAAGGTGGAAATAAACAATAACGACATCCCGCTAGCAGACATACTGCTGGAACTGAAAGGCGGCGAACTGAAAGAAATAAGCGTTCGTGGGCAAAAGCCCTTTGTGGAGATACATGCCGACAAACTGGTGGTGAATGTTGAAAACAGCATAGTAAACGCCGGCAGCTCTGTGCTAGATGTGATAGCCCGCTCACCCGGTGTGACCGTTGACCAGAATGATAACATCAGCCTGAAAGGTAAACAGGGGGTGAATGTGATGATAAACGGCAAGATGCAGCCCATATCGGCACAGGAACAGGGAAACCTGCTCAAAAGCATGCCCTCGGCTTCGGTGGAGAGTATTGAGCTCATCTCCAACCCTTCTTCAAAATATGATGCTGCGGGAACCGCAGGCATCATTAACATAAAAATGAAGAAAGATAAAAAAATGGGGTTGAACGGAAGCATTAACGCCAACTATGCACAGGGCATATACGGAAAGACCAATGGCGGCTTCAACCTAAACTACCGGAACAAGCGGTTCAATCTTTTTGCCAACTACAACCACTCCTACCGGGAGGGCTTTAACCACCTGACCCTTCAGCGCAACTTTTATGAGAATGGTACGTTTGCCGGAGCATATGACCAGGACAATAACTACCTCTATCGCATTACAGGCGACATAGCCGGCATAGGAGTGGATTACAACCTATCCTCCAAAACTATAGTGGGCGTGGCGCTCAACGGCAATACTACAGACTTCAGGCGGGATGGAATGAACTACTCCAATGTGATCGATGCTTCGCATAAGGTTGCATCCCGTTTCTCTACCGAGAACAGTTCGCCTAACAACTGGTACAATTATGCCGTAAACCTGAACCTGCGGCACACATTCGACAGCACAGGGAGAACACTTGCAGTTGATGCCGACTATGCCCGCTACCCCAGTACCGGCACACAAGATTTCACCACCAATTTCTATGATACACTAGGCAAAATTGATTCGCTGCCCCAAATGCTGCATGGCTCGCAGGAAGGCAATACACAAATACGATCTTTCAAAGCCGATTATACCCACCCACTCAGCAACAGCGCAAAATTTGAAGCCGGGATAAAGGTGAGCTATGTGACCGCCGACAACGACCTGCGTTTCTTCAACTATATGCACAGAACGGGACAATATGAACCGGACACCACGAAGACCTACCATTTTATATACAACGAGAACATTAACGCCGCCTATGTGAACTTCAGTAAAGACTGGCCCAAGTGGAGTACACAAATAGGTATCAGGGCGGAACAAACCGTAGCAAAAGGCGAGGACCTCACTTCCGATTCCACCTTCAGGCGCAATTATATACAGCCATTCCCCAGCCTGGCGGTACAAAGGCATATCACCCCTGATAATGACCTTGGCATCACGCTGAGCAGGCGTATAGAGCGCCCGAACTATGAGCAGCTGAACCCGTTCAAATTTTACCTTGACCCTACAACCTACAAGGCCGGTTACCCCTACCTTAATCCTGCACTTTCCTATGCGGTAGAGCTATCCTATGTGTACAAACAAAAGTTCATCACCACACTCAATTATACCATCACCAATTCGCCCCTTACCGAGGTGATACAACCCAGCCCGACAGAAACCAAAGTAACGATACAAACCACCAAGAACCTGATAAGCATGGCCTACTATGGCATAAACGGGTCCTACCAATTCTCCTTCTACAAATGGTGGAACAATACAACCAATGTCAATATTTACTACTCCCAGTACACCGGGGACATTGCCGGTACGAACCTGAATGCCGGCAGAGGCACATTCGATATCAACACCAATAACAGCTTCATCCTCCCGAAGAACTTCTCGGCTGAGCTGAGCGGTTTTTATCAGGCGCCTCAGCAATATGGGTATATGAGCCTGCGCCCGCAGTGGATGCTGAATATCGGCATCCAGAAAAACCTGTTCGATAAGCGGGCAACCGTGCGGCTGAATGCCACAGATATATTCTGGCGCGGCTATCCAAGCGCCACCTCTCACTACAACGATTATGTAGAATTTTTTATTGCCAAGCGCGATACAAGACAGGTGAGCCTGTCATTTACCTATCGGTTTGGCAAGCGCACCGTACCACCATCTATGCGGCACCATGGCGGGGCCGAGGATGAGAAAAGGCGGATTGGCGGCCAGGGTGCGTAAAGATTTTCCCGCCCTAAATTAGCAAATGAGCGCTGCACCCGTGGCAGCAAGCCCCCGGAAAGAGCAAATGCCGGGGGCTATTTTTTTACCAAAAACAAAAAAGCCCCGGAATACCGGGGCGTTTTACTGCAATAACTATATTGCTTAAGAATTTGATTTCGGAGCTTCCTGCTTTTCTGCCTTTTCGTGGTCTTTAGCATCTTTGCATTCGTGCTTGCCTTTCTTGTCTTTGCAGCAACCAGCAGATTTGCTCGAGCACTGCTCGCTTTTCTTTTTGCAGCAAGATTTTTCTTTAGCAAATGCGCCACCTGACAGCATAACTGCGGCAACCAATAATAACGTGAGCTTTTTCATTTTTTGCGATTTAGAGGGTAAAGATAGGGAAATATGTATTATTAACCACACGGGAAGGGCATTCCAAATTGTTAAAAATCCATAATAGCACCCTCAATATTCAGAAAAATATTTATTCGTAATGAGCAAGAACAGTAACGCCGCCCTTCACATTATCGCCAATATTTACATTCA
Source organism: uncultured Flavipsychrobacter sp. (assembly GCA_964430995.1). Classification (GTDB taxonomy): domain Bacteria; phylum Bacteroidota; class Bacteroidia; order Chitinophagales; family Chitinophagaceae; genus Nemorincola. The sequence continues at coordinate 134,183 of CAYSIG010000002.1, read as the reverse complement.
CCTTTGTGCCTATGGGCAAAAAAACATCCACCCTGGAGCCAAACCGGATGAAGCCAAATTCTTCATTTTGCTTCACTATATCGTTCTCCTCCACATAAAATTTTATACGGCGGGCCATAGCCCCGGCTATCTGCCGAAGGAGTATATCGCCCCGGTCGTTACCTATCACCAGCGTAGTGCGTTCGTTCTCGGTAGAAGATTTGGGGTGCCATGCTACCAGGTACTTACCCTTGTGGTACTTCATGTACTTTATCACACCGCTCACCGGGTTGCGGTTCACATGCACATTCACCGGCGACATGAATATGGATACCTGCAGGCGGTTGTCGCTGAAGTATTCGGGTTCGTAAGTTTCTTCTATCACCACCACCTTTCCATCGGCGGGGGCTATTATCTTATTCTCGCCATGAACAAAATTCCTTGACGGGATGCGAAAGAATGCCACCACCCAGAACCACACGAGGAAAAGGATGAAAGTGATAATAGCCGTTATAATGAAGTAGGAAGGCGGTATAAAATGATTAGCCGTCCATGCAAGGCCTATCCAGAGTATAGTAGCTAATATAATGTATTTATATCCTTCGCGGTGAACTGTCATTGTTAATAATTGAGATGTAAAGGTAATTAAAAAATGAGGGGTTAAAATCAACGCATAAAATACATAACGTAAACGAATATAAACGGCGTTACCATGATAAGCGAGTCAAACCTATCGAGTGCGCCGCCATGCCCGGGCATCAAGTTGCCAGAATCTTTTACGTTGGCCATGCGCTTGAACTTCGACTTCAGCAGGTCGCCTGCAGGACCGGCAACAGACACTATGAACGCGGAAACAGCAAAAGCGCTGATATGGGCAAAAATAGATGCCGACCCGCTGTAGAAATAGCCAATGGCCATTGCCACACCAATAGTAAGTATTGTGCCGCCAATTACGCCTTCCCATGTTTTCTTGGGGGAAATTTCAGAAAATGGAGTCTTTCCTATAAATGACCCTGCAAGGTATGCGCAGGTATCATTCGTCCATATAAGCAGCAGAATAAATAACGGTACATAAGGATGCGTCTGATGCAGTATAACCAGCAAACACATAGGCACCGAAATATAGAGCAGGCCAAAGAATGACTGCATACAAGCTTTCCACGCAGTCTGCTTTGGCAATATGGCGACCAGCATAAATACCCCGGCAAATACAATAGCAAATGCGGCCAGCAATTTCGCTGCATCAAACAATTCGTGGTAATAACCACGCACCTCAAAAAACACAAGCAAAACAAAAATGAATGCCGCCGCCTGCACCTTTGCCGGCAGCCACCACTGCCAGTAGCTTTCCTTATCAATATGCTGCATCAGCCTGAAAAACTCCCGCAGGCAGAGGAAATTAATGAGGCATACCAGGGCAAGGAACGACCATTCATTCCAGAGCAGGCCCGTAAGCATTATAGCCACAAAGACTATTGCACTGCCCAGGCGTTTGAAAAATACAGGTACGTTTAATGCCATAGCCTATTTAGTTTTTCTGTAAAAGGTCCAGCTCGCCTTCCTTTGGTGCATCAGACGGAAAATCGTCTGTCCAGTTTTCAGGTAGTGGTGTTTTATTCTTAAGCAACAGATATAACGAAGCTCCAAATATCACCGCGCCCGCTGCAATATAATACCATGGAGTGTTTTCAATAGCGGTAGGTGTTTTAACAGACTCACTTCCACTATTCAGATAGGATACTATAATCTGTGAACCGTTGAAGGACATATGCGCCAGTATAGAGCACCACAATGAACCGGTAAGATAGTATATGACGGCAAGCAAAGCCCCCGCAAGCGCTATGGATAAAAACCCGTAAATGTTGGCATGGGTATATGAAAAGACTATTGAGGTGAAAATGATGGGAAAAAGTAAAGTCCTGCTGCGTTTTTTTGCAAAACGGAGCAATACCCCCCTGAAAAACAATTCTTCTCCTATTGCCGGTATTATAGCCAGTACGATAAACGCCCGGGCAAATGCGGCAAAATCAGGCATCTTTAAAAAAGCCAGGGTCATGCGTTCGTTTACTTCCTGCGACGCTTTTACATTATCCCCGAAATCTATTAGTGACACCAACTCCTGTAGCCCCTGCAACAACGGCATAGCACCCATCATCACCAGAATGGCCAGCAACAACTGGATACCCTTGCCGGGCTTCCTCAGGCCAATGTACTGCCCCGGCTCCGGGTGGGTGAGATACGAAAAAACCCATGAAGGGATCAGGAATATGAAGGCACTTAACACGCCCTGCACCACTAGGGCAGTATATATTAATTGTAAGGGGCTCTGCTGCCCTATTGATTCTAAATGCTTGAGGGTATAAGGCGTAAGATTGGGAAGAAATGAGTATACCAGGAATGTCCCGAATGATGACATGGTTAAAATCATCAGCAGGAACAGAATCAATTGCAGTCCCCAAGGATATATACGGAAGTACCTCATTTATTAACGAAAATTAACCGCAAAGGTATAGGTATAGGCCCACATTGGCTTACTTTTTGCCACTAATTGGTAAATCGATGGCAGGCACGTTTTTTTAAGTATATATAGGGATAACGTTATTATTTTATTTATTTTTGCGGGTTATTATTCAAGGAGAATGGGAGAAATTGCTGCAGGGCCACTGCTTAGCCAGATAAATACACCGGATGACCTTAAAAAGCTGAACAAAACTCAGCTGAAACAGGTTTGTGATGAGCTGAGGCAGTTTATCATTGATTGTGTGAGTGTGCATGGCGGCCATTTCGGCGCCAGCCTGGGTGTGGTAGAGCTTACGGTAGCACTACATTATGTGTTCAACACACCTGACGACCAGCTAGTATGGGACGTAGGCCACCAGGCATACGGCCATAAAATACTCACGGGCCGCCGCAGTATTTTTCATACCAACCGTAAATATGGTGGCCTTAGCGGCTTCCCAAAAAGAAGTG
>CAYSIG010000002.1:57762-131224 GCA_964430995.1 uncultured Flavipsychrobacter sp. | reverse complement strand
AGCATATACGATTCATTTGGCGTAGGCCACTCGTCCACATCTATATCTGCAGCCTTAGGTATGGCAGTGGCCTCAAAGTATAAAGGCGAGACCCACCGCAAGCATATTGCCGTAATAGGCGACGGTGCTATGACAGCCGGTCTTCCGTTTGAAGCATTGAACCATGCCGGTGTAAGCGGTGCGGATGTGTTGATCATACTCAATGATAATAATATGTCCATTGACCCCAATGTGGGCGCGCTAAAAGAATACCTGACGGACATTACCACATCGCACACCTATAATAAATTCAGGGACGATGTATGGAACCTGCTCGGCAAGCTGCCCACAAAGGAGTTCCAGAAAATGGCATCGAAGCTGGAAGCGAGCCTGAAAGGCGTGGTGTCTAAAAGCAGTAACCTTTTCGAAGCACTCGGACTGCGCTACTTCGGCCCTATAGATGGCCATAACATCCTGAAATTAACAGAAACACTTAAGGGCCTGCATGATATACCCGGCCCCAAACTATTACACATAAAAACAGTAAAGGGTAAAGGGTATGACCTTGCCGAACAAGACCAGACCCTTTGGCATGCCCCGGGAACTTTTGATAAGATAACAGGCAAGATCAACAAGAAAATATCCACTATCCCCGAACCTCCTAAATACCAGGATGTTTTCGGACATACCATTATAGAGCTGGCTGAAAAGAACCCGCTCATAATGGGCATTACACCAGCTATGCCCTCGGGCTGTTCGCTCAAATTTATGATGGATGCCATGCCCGACAGGGCTATTGATGTGGGCATTGCCGAGCAACATGCTGTTACCTTGAGCGCCGGTATGGCAACACAGGGATTAAAGGTATTCTGCAATATTTACAGCTCGTTCATGCAGCGGGCATACGATATGGTGATACATGACGTGGCTATACAAAAACTGCCTGTTATCTTCTGCCTGGACCGTGCAGGCCTGGTAGGCGATGACGGCCCTACACACCACGGAGCATATGATATTGCCTATATGCGCTGCATACCCAACATGATAGTAGCCGCGCCTATGAATGAGGCCGAATTGCGTAACCTCATGTACACGGCCCAGCTGCCCGAAACCAATGCACCCTATGTAATCCGCTACCCACGCGGACAAGGCGTGATGCCACAGTGGCGAACCCCGTTTGAAAAAATAGAGACCGGCACCGGCCGAAAAATATGCGACGGGCAGGATATAGCCATACTCACCATAGGCCATCCCGGCAACTTTGCTGTGTCAGCATGTAAAGCACTGGCTACGGAGGACCTCAACCCTGCGCATTACGATATGCGTTTTGTGAAACCGCTGGATGAAGCTATGCTGCATGAAATTGCGCAGCGGTACAACAAAATAATTACGGTAGAAGACGGCACAATAGTAGGTGGTTTTGGCAGTGCGGTACTGGAATTTATGGCAGCCCACAATTACACCCCTGAAGTAAAGATACTGGGCATACCAGACCGCATAGTAGAACATGGGAAGCCTGAAGAACTACACCGCGAATGTGGCTACGATGCCCAAGCTATAGCAGATGCTGTAAAGGAAATGGTGAGTGTGAAGGTGAGCGTTGGCGATATTGCATAACATAAGAACATACATAAAGCACAAAACCCGCTCAGTGAGCGGGTTTTGTGCTTTATGTACAATCGTTCTCTAATTATGCATAAGCCTCAGTAGGCTCGCAAGTACATATGAGGTTGCGATCGCCATGGGTGTTGTTTACGCGGGCTACGCTTGGCCAGAACTTGTTATGCTTTACCCATGGCAATGGGAAAGCGGCATGCTGACGGCTATAGGCGTGGTGCCATGCATCGGCAGTGATCTTAAACTGCGTATGCGGCGCGTGCTTCAGCATATTATCTGCTTTCTGCGCCTTGCCTGTTTCTATATCGTGTATCTCCTTGCGGATACCCAACAGGGCATCACAGAAACGGTCCAGTTCGGCTTTGTCTTCGCTCTCCGTTGGTTCTATCATTATAGTGCCGGCAACAGGGAAGCTCATAGTAGGCGCGTGGAAACCATAATCAATCAGGCGCTTTGCCACGTCTTCAGCCTCTATATCCGCACTCTTCTTGAACGGACGGAGATCAACGATGAATTCGTGTGCACAGGTGCCGCCGGGACCTGTATACAGTATGTCAAAATCATTCTGTAGGCGCGCACGCATGTAGTTTGCATTAAGTATCGCATACTCTGTAGCCATACGCACACCTTTTGAACCCAGCATGCGGATATAAGCATATGATATGAGCAATATGCTTGCTGAGCCATAAGGGGCTGCGCTTACAGAATGTCCGGTATCACCATTGGTAAGTGCCACATGCGATGGCAGGAATGGAGCAAGGTGCTGCTTCACGCATATGGGGCCCATGCCGGGACCGCCGCCGCCGTGTGGTATAGCGAATGTCTTGTGCAGGTTAAGATGGCATACATCGGCGCCTATGAGACCGGGAGCAGTTAAGCCTACCTGTGCATTCATGTTTGCACCGTCCATATACACCTGTCCGCCATGCTCATGTATCACCTGCGTTATCTCCTTTACAGACTCTTCAAAAATCCCGTAAGTAGAAGGATAAGTGATCATGATACCCGCCAGATGCTTAGCATGATGTATGGCTTTTTCCTTCAGGTCAGCTACATCTATATATCCGTTCTCCAGAGCTTTTACCACCACCACTTTGTAACCCGCCATTACCGCACTTGCAGGGTTAGTGCCATGTGCAGATATTGGTATCAGTATCACATCACGATGGCCTTCATTGCGGCTTTCGTGATAGCGGCGTATGGCCAGCAGACCGGCATATTCACCGTTCGCGCCACTATTGGGCTGCAGGCTGCAGGCATCGAAAGCTGTTATCTCGCACAGGTATGCTGATAGTTCTTTTACGATCTGCAAATAGCCTTCAGACTGGTCTTGCGGCTGGAAGGGGTGCATCTTGCTCCAGTGCGCCCAGCTAAGTGGCATCATTTCGCTCGCCGCATTCAGCTTCATGGTGCAACTGCCTAATGATATCATGCTGGTATTCAGACTCAAATCTTTATTCTCCAGGCTCTTTATATAACGCATCATCTGCGTTTCGCTGTGGTGGCTGTTGAACACCTGGTGTGTGAGGAACGCACTGGTGCGGGTAAGTGATGTGGGTATGTGCGTAAGCGCCATATCCTCATCTATGCTGAACCCGGAAGCAGCATCAGCATTGGTGAACAGGCTGATGATATCCAGCACATCACGAGCGGTGGTAGCCTCATCAAGCGATATGCCTATGCTGCCATCCGCATGGTACTGGAAGTTTATGGCTTTCGCTTCAGCGGCTGTGCGGATAGCCTTGGCATCAACCCCGGTTATGGTTATTGTATCAAAATGAGTTTTGCCATGCACGGTAACACCGGCTGCGGTGAGGGCATCGCCCAATGCCTGGGCAAGCGCAGCAACACGCTTGGCTATATTCTTCAGGCCGGACGGACCGTGATAAACCGCATACATAGCGGCAATGTTGGCCAGCAGCGCCTGCGCTGTACATATGTTAGATGTTGCTTTTTCACGCTTGATGTGCTGCTCGCGTGTGCCGAGTGCCATACGCAGCGCCCGGTTGCCCTGCGCGTCTATGCTCACGCCTATAATGCGGCCCGGTATCATACGTTTGAATTCATCTTTGGTAGCAAAGAATGCCGCGTGCGGGCCACCAAAGCCCAGCGGCACGCCAAAGCGCTGCGCGCTGCCTATTGCCGCATCTGCCCCTAATTCGCCGGGAGGGGTAAGCAGGGTAAGCGCCAGCAGGTCGGTTGCCATTACTACATAGCCGCCAGCCTGGTGCATTGTGGCAATAAAGCCCCGGTAATCTTCAATGCTTCCTTTAGCATCAGGATATTGCACGAGCGCACCGAAATAGGTAGTATCAATATCGGCTACACGGTAATCTCCTGTCACTATCTCAATACCCAGCGGCAATGCCCTTGTAAGCACCAGGTCGCGTGTTTGTGCAAATACATTCTGGTCTACGAAGAAGCGCGGACGGGCAATATGATGGAGGTCCTTATTCAGCGTGTGGAAGAACATGTTCATGGCCTCTGCAGCAGCTGTGCCTTCATCCAGCAGCGAAGCATTGGTAATAGGAAAACCTGTAAGGTCGCTCACCATCGTCTGGAAGTTAAGCAAGCTTTCTAAGCGTCCCTGGCTTATCTCGGCCTGGTAGGGAGTGTATTGGGTATACCATCCCGGGTTCTCAAAAATGTTCCTTAGTATTACACTTGGCGTATGGGTATCATAATACCCCTGCCCTATATAGTTTTTGCACAGTTTGTTCTTCTGGGAAATCTCCTTCAGCATGTTCAGGTATTCAGCCTCGCTTTGCGCCTCAGGTATGCGCAACTTGTGGCCCATACGGATAGATTGCGGAATAGTACGCGCTACCAGTTCGTCCATGTCCTTCACGCCTATCACTTTCAGCATTTCCTGTGTGTCTGCCTCATTGGGCCCTATATGGCGGGCTATGAATTCCTCGCTCTGAATGGAAAATAAATTCATAAAACTGTATTATTAGTAGTGTTTTTGTAATAAAATGAGGCGCAAAGATAATTTAATTGGCACAATTGCCTATGATGGTAATCAGATAACCCATCCTGATATAATATAACATTTTTAATGAATGCAAATCGTAAAATAAATAACTGATATCATGAAGGTCAAATGACAAATAAAAAAATTATTAAATTTTAGGTTAAGTATTGCAATTTCACTAATTTGCTGTATTCAAACTATTTTTTTAAACTAAAAATAAATAAAAAATGAAACTGAAATCTATTCTTTTAGTGTCTGCATCAATGCTCATGTTTGGGGATTCATATGGGCAAAGTAAGGTGACAACTAACGGTCAGAAGTATGTGTTAGTAGAGGAAGGAACCGGTACTTGGTGCCAATGGTGTCCAGATGGCGCTCAAGTAATACAAGAAGATTTATTACCTGCTTTCCCAAGAGTTGTAGTAGCTTCATTTCATAATCGCACAAGTGATAGCATGACACTTCCTGGAGACCCATTTAATAATGGCACCGGTTATATGACATCGTTTCCCGGTGGTGCAGTAGATAGGGTAAATTATACATCCCCTCTAGGAACAGATGTAAATATATACCGTCGTTATTGGGATGATGCTGTTACATCGCAAATGGCTTTGACTCCTAACTTTGACGTAAGTATGGAATGTGTATATAATGATTCCACACGGGTGCTTTCAGTAAAGGTAACTGCAAAAGCTCTTGTGGCCCTTACTGGTAATTATCGGATGACCGCATATATTACACAGGATAGCATTCCAAGTAATAAAACAGGATATAAACAAACTAGTGCGAGTGGGCTAAATAATCCAGGTAGTATGAGCGAATCTGGAAGTCCCTCTTGGTTCATAGGTAAAGGTCTGACACTACAGGATTCAAACGTTTACTCTCATATGGATGTTGTACGTAAGATACTCGCTACCGACAGCATATGGGGAGATGCGGCATTTACAAATCCGACATTAGGGCAAACAGTTACGAAAACATACACATATACGCTACCAACTACTATTAGGGGTAGTCTTTTCCATTCAAAATCCACTAAAGTGATTGGAGCTGTTTTGAAATATGGAAGCACAATAACAGACCGTCCGGTTGAAAATGTAATTAGTGCAAAAGTGAGGTGGATGAAGAAATCAGTTGTAAGTGTTGATGATGTTTCAAAGCACATGCTGGATGTTGAACTATATCCAAACCCTGCGGTTAATACAATTACTATAAGGGGCATGCTTGAAAACCCAACCGCCACCAAAATAGCAATCTATAATGTAACAGGTCAATTAATTCTAGAAAAGGAATTCCAAAAAACAGGTAGCCTGTTTGGTGAAACAATTTCTTTAAATGGAATAAATAACGGTACTTATTATATGACAATCACAAACGAAGGTGAATCCGTAACTAAGCAATTCATTATTGCAAGATAATTTTTTTATAATCGCAGGTTACTAAGAGGCAGTCTGAGAGACTGCCTCTTAGCATTTAGTCTTATCTTGTTATTATTAAATTTTCAAAAAAATCATCGCTTGTTGGCACGAATTTTCAGGGATATCAGTTGTTAAACCAAAACTGATTTTTATGAAAACGATACTGATAACATCATTGTTCGGCCTCGCTACAATATGTGCTATTGCGCAGCAATATGAGGGCGATGAGGCCACCAGGCGCCAAATGATACACGAAAAAGCGGTGGCTATCTATTGCCGCACAAATGGCAATATGGGTCCCGGTACGCACATGCCTTATAAAAGCAGTTATTCCGTCGTCCATGCTGCTTATCCTGATGCGCCGGCAAATGCGATGCCGGCAAGGCCGTCAGGCGAATATATGGCCTTGCAGGAGCCACCATGCTATAAATACATAAACAGCCGCGGAAGGGAAGTAATGGAATGCCCCGGTGTAAGGTTTACGCCTCCGCAATGTAGCAATACTGCCACAGCCATTAGCGAAATAAGGGCGAACGCCAATACTGTAAGCAGCGAACGGAGTTTCTCCGGCTATTACCCCGCCCTGCACAGCATATACCCGCAGGCACCAAAGAATGCCGTAGCCGCATGGCCTGAAACACCTTATAGAAAAGTGAAGAACCCACCCTGCTATAAATATGTGAACAAAACGGGGCTGGAAGTAACTGAATGTCCCGGTGCATATTTTGAGCCTGAACATAAATAACAACAGAAAGTAAAAAGAACCCGCACTTTGGAAAACAAATGCGGGTTTTTTTATCGTTGTGCCAACTTACTTTAGAATGAATTATACTAATCAACATCAAAACAAAGATTAATCCAGCAGCCGATGTTACTCGCTATAATCATATCGCCTGCAACCGATACCTCACCATTTGCTTTAACCCGTATCAGGCAAATACCACTAAAGTCATTGTGCGATATAAAAATCCTCTCCGTTAAAGGCCTATAGCCAATAGGCAAAACAAAAACAATATCATCCGATCCCGTCGATATCCCCAAACTACTATCCGTCACCCCTTTTATGGTAACGGTTTTACTTCCTATCGGCTTCCGGTACTGGATCGGAGATATGGGGCTGGAAGTGTAGCCACCTGAGAATACCGGTGTAATGTATGGCGTGTAAATATTGTTCATAATATTCTCCATCAGCCCCACACCCATGGGTTTTAAATGAGACCAAAGGAATTTCGTGGCATCATCAGCTGTGCCCGTGGGCAGGGCGGCAAGGGCAAGTAAATTGTCTAACACCACCGTGCGGGAGATACCGTCGTAGTAAGTAAGCGCGGCATTGTTAGGCACTATCTGCACATAGCAACCGCTCACACTCTCATCGACACCTGTAAGCGTTACAGGAGCCGTATTAATTACAATCTCTCCGTTCCAGAAAATACTGCCGGCGGTAATTGTATAGTCTGCAAATGTGCCGGTGGTGGGTGTGCGGGTTATCTCACATCCCCTTATGGCAAAGGGCGTGGCACTGTTTCCCAAAACAAGCGCCAGTTCATTCAGGCACGTAATATATCCCTGCTGCAGGTGGTTTAGCTGGTCTTGGTCAAGCGGAAACCCACCGGGTTGCGTCAGATCTGTTTTTTTCATCGTTTAGTTTTTAAAGAAAGTTTCAAAAAATATATTCACTTATCAGGGAGAAGTAATGATGTAATTCGTCTTGCTTATCAGCCGGTATTTTTCAATTAACGCCTTCATTCTGTTCAGGTCGTATGGCAGGCCCACAGGCACATGCACTATAAATTGCACCCCGCCGCCTGAGTATAGTTCCCCGTGCAGATAAAGCCACTGAGGGTCCGGGTATGTTGTGAACCCTGCCTCGCTGGTAAGCCCCAGGTAAACGGGCTTCAGATGCAGTGGCGGAAATAAAAATAAAGGGTCGATATAGTCGGGGTCTTCTATGTATATGCCCCTGCCCACCGGATCAAACACATCATTCAATACAGCCTCCAGATAACACACCTGGCCGTTGTGAGCAAGTTCGTACAACTTTTCATCCCTGTTCGCGCTGAACAGACCCGAGAGGTACAACACAGGGCTGACCAGCACTTTCACCCAGGCGTACTGCACTGCTTGCCGCAGCCGCACAGGCAATGTTTGCCATGCTTTTGCATTATGATCAATATCAAAAAATCCCATAGTATATGATTAAGCTAAACATTAAATAATTCCTGCGCCAAACTTCATCAGATGTAGGCCTGGTAGTTTACGTTGGCTGCAAAGTGCGCATTGTCTAACGCGAGGTAACCAGCATCGGGCGTGTACCAGTTGGTGATTGTGAGCGGAGGATATGCCGCATAAGTAGCTTCTACAACAGATACCTCTGCAACCTTTACTCCATCTACTGCCATCATAGCGGTAATAAAATCATCAAGTATGAACCGGCCATTGAAAGGAATATTAGACAGAAAAGTGTTTACCGCATCCTTTACCGGCTCCGGCGCTGTGCCATCCAACCGCTGCCCAAGATTGTTCAGTATCAGCGGGTCGTAGTGGATGATCATCGTGGGCAGAAAGGTATCAGGGTCATCGCTGGTACAATTGATGCGCACACCTGCATCTTTGATACGCTGCATGTACCCGAAGAAAGCAGTCAATTCGGCAGGAAGCAATTTTGTGAGCACACCGGATGCCACTTTCGCTACTTTTACACGCACCTCATTTCCCAATTCAACAGCGGCAGCAAATGCCACAATCAATGATGGGTCTCCCGCAGGTGCTACAGGGCTATACACATCCGTGTCAGGGGGCAGTGTAGCTCCATACTGAAATGCCCTTGCTTTGGCCACGTACCATTGAAGCGTGTGCGATTTCTTCGCGGCTATAATATCCTGCATCTCTGCCTTGTGAAAATCAAACAAGTTGCCAAGGTCGAACATGGCGCTTGCCACTATCCTCGTCCATAACCGCCAGATGGCCACCTGGCTGGAACTGCTCAACTCACTTGCCCCGCCCATACCTATTAACGGATCGGCATTCTTTGTTGCTATTATCGCTGCCTGCCATTGATCAATTGTCTTTCCCATAACGTATAGTTCTTTTGTTTTTTAGAATATTTCAATCACCATTGTCATCTTGCTGGACGGCCATGTGTAGCCAAGATGAGTATAGGTGGTTGCTACACCGAGTGTAAATATGCCGGCGGTGGGGAATACCAGTATCTTTTTATCCGGGTTTGTCGGGTCTGCCGGGTCGGGCATACCACCAATGGCGCTGTCAAGCCATGTCATGCTGTGGTTTGCATACTCCGCGTACACCGATACTGGATGGCTGCGTGTAAGCCTGATGGTGCAGGTAGTAGCTGTAGCGCTTAATACATCCATATGCAGGTCGGCAATCATGTATCCTATGGCGTTCTGGCTTACATCATCCAATATCAGGAAGGGGCTATGTACCGCTTCATTGCCATTCACATCCCTGAACGTTAAAGTATTGATACCACCTGTAAATGCATCCCACGCAAACAGATGACCGGTGCCACCCACCCAGAGCATAGTATATAGTACGTCTTTGTCGTTCATAAAAGGTGGGCCTACACCGCTGGCATCCCTGCCAATACTTATAAAATAACTAAGCGCGGCCATGTAATCGTTTATAGCCTGGTATTTTAGCCTGCAGCCCACATTAGGATATGCCGTTGATGGTATAGGGTACACATTGATGAACCCAGGCGCTTCCTTCAGGTCAAAATCATACATCCCCGCATGAACGCTGGGCGGGGCCATAGTATTCGGCACATGCTCCATCATGGGCTTCAGCAGTATGCGCGCATGAAGCGTATGCTCAGAAATATCGCCGAGCGTACCTATCGTAACGTTATTTCGTTCCAGGTAGGTGAGCACTCCTTTATTGCCCAACGCAATTGCCGCATCTGTTACCGTATATACCGTGCCCACCACAGGTACATGATGAGCAGACACATTGTTGTCCTTACAAAATTGCATGCAGGCATTCATACTGCCGGTAGCCTGTATCACCACATCACTCATGCTTTGGTTGGGCATTACTGTTATTGTCTTTGCCATTTACTTCAGTTTGTATAGTTATAATCACTGCGCTGTCACAGTTCCCTATTTATAAAATGCATCGGTCTCTATTACACCATTCTTGCCCATCCCCACACGCTTCACATCCATGCCATCTTTAAGCAGCTCGGCTGTAATGGCCGCGACCAGATCGTGAGGGTTTTCATCATCTATATAGTTGATACCCCCCACACATGCCGTAGGAAACTCCTTGAATTCCCCCTTATTGCAATAGATAAGGTTCTTATTATGCTCTACCTTACTTTCTACCACAACGAAATCACCCGCTACTATATTGAGGTCTGCGCCCGTTGCAACCACGGTGAGCCCTATGTCCATCATCCTTCTTGCCATAGCATGATAATTATTTTACTTGTTCAAAATGCACCGTCTCATTTACCCTTGCTTGATCTTCGTATTCTCCATATCGTCAAATACTATATCCTGCCCCAACAGCGCGAGGTCAAAGGCCGTAGCACCGGCTGATCCGCTGGCGGCTGTTCCTGCTCCTACGCCGGTCAGCCCGTTCTTTATCCCGGGTTCCAGGGTGTTCTTTATATAGTCATGTATCTTATCAAGGTTTGCTTTCAGCTTCTCCAGCTCTACCAGTCCGCCCAGCCCACCGTCGTTGAACTGTATTAATGTGCCTGCCTTGATTACTACCTTGGTATATTTTGCTGCCTTCAGCAATTCCCACCGGCAGGGGCCATCCACCTCTGCAACCAAGCAATGACTACCCGCTTCCGGTATGCCGTACATACCATCTGCCTGCTGCAATGCCACATTCATGTTGATATGCTCTGTATGAACATCTTCATCGTCTACATGCAGTTGCACTACTGCTGTCATGTCTCCCTCATCTACGCTCACCACCTTTCCACTCATTACCGGAAACCGTAGCTTATGCTCCTTCTTATGAGCAATGCTCTCAATCAGTTCGGCAACTTTCTTATCATTTTGTCCCATCTGCAGGCATTTAAAAATTTAACTCAGCTTCGCATCTATGTGTATTTCTTTTTACCAAACCCCAACCGTGGCCCGATGTCCGCCTTTATCCTCGCCCCGTTGTTTCCAAAGGTCACTTCTGTCGCCTCTATCAAGTACTTCCCATCCATACCGGGGTAGCGGCTATCCTCTACATTCACCATCCATCCGGGCTCACACCACGGCTGAAGAAATCCGGTTATACTGCCCTCATATCCGTCATAGTTTTCTTTTAACTGCATTTCGTTTGCTATTATCTTCAGCCCGGCTTCATCAGTAATCCCACTCACCATCAGCTTTTGCTCCCGATGCGCATCTTTGTCCCCACTTTCGGCTGTTATTTTGTCACCCGCAGCATCCGTACCGTTTACAATTACCTTAACCCGCTCAGCACCCACCTTCCGTATATTGAGGCTATTGTCTTTAACAACATTATAACCCAGCCTATAGCTTATCTCCCCAAGTTCAAAGGGGCTTTCTCCTTCACTGATCGGCGCATAAGTAAGCCCGCACCATAACTTATCCGGTTCGATAAAAAATATGCGAAGTACACCTTGCGCCAAACGTTTTATCTCCTCTATCACCTCTACACCATTCTTATTAGACAGCTTTAAGTTTGCCAAGTCCATATCATGCTCCACATGTACCTTTATACCTGTTGGCGCATCATCTTTACCCGTTTCCAGCAATTTCAGCACTTCACTTACTTTAGCATTCTTTGACGATTTCTTCACTTGAACGTCCTGCCGCAGTTTACGCACATACCCTTCACACTCCACCTGTATAGGTGTGCCAATACCAATTTTTTTCACAAAACCCTGAAATACGGTAAACATGGTATTCTTCGTGCTGTCTTTATCATTCCATTTCCTTACCGGAGTTACATTGCCTGTCGGCAGTTGCTCATTATTATAGCCAAGGTTTATAATTACAGGATCATTCTCCTTAAACTGCTCAGAGGTAACAGTAAGCTGTAAAGTATCAATATTGCCTTTCCTGATCTTACACATTGCCGGCAATGTGATGACAGCACTATCAGCATAGCTATGAATAGAACGTTTCACACGCACATCACGCACACCAGAGAACCTGAAGGAACCAATTGTTATGTCGCTGCACAATACAAAAAATGCCACTGTTAAATAATTTAGAGATTAAAAATCATATTCTCCGAAATACAACTCAGGAAATATCTATTAGCGAAAAAGGCAGCTCAGACCTTAGCTCCAGCTCATACGGACGCACATTTTTCACACCCGGGTACTCTGAAAACTTCAGGCTCCTTATTGTAACCAATTTATCCGGGTTGTTCTTCAACATAATATCCGTTACCACACTATCAATCTTTACCGGGACTTTCAGGTTTACAAGCCGGTTCAGACGGTCAAAGTCCTCCTCCGGAAAATCGTTGTTCTTTGTATTCACCAGAAACCCTTTTATAAATATTTTATGTCCGCCCATATTTATAAGCTCACTCACCATCCCGTCCCGCTCTGTCAGTTCAGTATCTACTATACGTGTAGATAGTTCTATCCTTATCACCGGGTACGGAAGATAGATCCTACCTGTTGGTTTTCCTTCATCATTAATTACACCCAGAGCCTGCGCATAAGTAGTCTCCGTACCAGGGATCTTGTTATCGCCAACACTCAGTGTCACCGGCAAATAGTACTCCCGTCCGGCCTCATCGCAGTCGTTATAAACCCGCCAGACATGCCCTGCTGTTTAGGATCGGGAAGGCTGTAAAACCTTGGCTTAAACGCTTCATCCTTGACCCCAAACACTTCATTAAACAAATCAGCTAACCCTATATTAATCTTTGCCATAGTTGTATTACTTTTTACATAGCCGCATTTGCACTATGCAGTACTTCAAGAAACATCCGTTCAAAAACATCCCTGCTTTGCCTGCCGGCATCAGTCAGATTTGTGGCATTTACAGTGAAATGTTCCGCAAAACTTTTTACATGGATTACTATCTGTTTGCCGCCTGCAGCGGTAACGATATTGCTACTGTTGGTATGGATGCGGTTTGATTGAGTTGCGGTATTCGTACTGAAGTATTTTTCAATCTGTTTTTTGCGCTCATAGGATTCATTAGCTTTATCCACGCCCTCAAATATCAAGTGACCTGATTTGTTATAGCCGTCAATAAATACATGACGAGCCAGTTCTTTGTCAGCAATGATCATTTCTACAAAGTGATCCATTGTCAAGCCCGACTTAGCCACCTTTTTGTCACGACTGATGATACTATAGGTATTCTCTAATATGATCCTGTCGCTTTCGTCAAGACCAATATATTCACCCTCTTTACTTTTGGCAGCTATACGCAGATGACTATCTATTTCCCTTAACCGGGTTGCTTCAGCCTCCGCCTGTTGTTCAATTTTATTCTGCTTTGCCCACTCCTCCCCACTTTTCTTCAAATCTGCCTGATGTTCATAAAACATATATAATCCGGCACCAATAGCAGTTATACCTGCAGCCGCAGCACCCCAAGGCGTTGCCAGCAATGCAGTGCCAATAAGCCCGAGACCTTCGGTGGCACCTATTGTAGCTGCTGTTAGAAGCTCAAATCCCGTCACGGCCTCCGCAGTGGCTACCGCGCCTTCAACAAGGGCCGCACCTCCCGCTGCTTCACCAATCCCTACTAACTTGCTAACACCTCCAATAATACCCTCGGCACCGGAAACCAGTTTCAAACCACCATCCAGGCCGCCGGAAACATTTTTAAATGTGCGCAGCAACTTAGCGCTACCTTCAGCCTCAGAGAATTTTCCGGTAAGCTCCAATATCTTCGTCAGGCCATCAATCCCGTCTTTTACGCCACTACTTACATCCTTAATACATCCCAAAACCTCATGAAAACGCTTTCCTTCCTCTGATGCATTTCCCAACGCCTGCTTTAACATGCTTACCGTAAATGTGCCCTGCTGCATCTTCTGCGTTAACTCTTCGGCACTTTCACCGGTAATTTTGCCCAACATCTGCACCGGATCAACACCTGCGGTTTTCAATGCAGCATGGTGCTGCGGCGTAAACCGGCCTTCTGCCTCTGCGGCAGATAACACCTGTCCGATAATCTGCGATCTCTCCTGTATATCCACGCCGTGCAGCACTATACGCTCCTCGTTAAGCAGCCCAATCCGGGTATGCAGCAACTCAATTCTATCCAGCGCCATCGTAATGCCGTCTGTATTGACCCGGATACTCACCTCATCGCCAAGACTCTCCAGCAACCTTCGCGTAGCTTCAATCTCCTCCGCCATATCCAAAAAAACGTTCCGGCCCATATTGCCAATCCTGTTAAAAGCACCTGCCCACAGCGCTTCTATATCCGACTTCAATGTTATAAAACTATCCACATGCATCCTGTTTATTGTTCCGAAAGAGCATTCCTTTATTGCTATTACTCAGCGTCTTCTCATATTCTCAAACCGCACAACTTCATTATAGCTTTCATCTTTTTCCCTCTGCCTTATGGCAGCAATATGTGCCAGCGTGTTCAACCACTTGTTATAGGTCCATTGTTCCACCGCATCCAGTGGGGTGCCCGTATAGTAGGATATCAGTGTATTCCAATACCCTACCGGATCACGACCCGAGCGCTTCTCGTAATCCGCTAGAGGTTTCCCGATTGAGCCTCAATACCGCCCCAATGCTTTGCTAACTCCCTACGGGCGCCAAGGAACATTTTTCCATCTTTCAGGATGCGGTCACTGCCGCCGATGAATGTGATGTCGCCGAATCTTCTTATTGCCGCGAATGGCTTCTCGTCATCTGCTGCAGCCAGCGCAGCTTCTACATCATGTACCAATGGCTCACGGAAATAAGCGATATCTGTTTTATTACTGATGAAATAAATGCCATCACCATGCGCATCCTTCCATTTCTCAATCTGGGTGGCATCCACCTGCCCGCTCAATTGTGTTGTCATACCGTTACTGTTTTTTGTTTTGAAAAAGATTAAATACAGCCGAAATCTATTCCTCGTCTGCACCTCCAAACCCCGCTGTGTATATACACAT
Source organism: uncultured Flavipsychrobacter sp. (assembly GCA_964430995.1). Classification (GTDB taxonomy): domain Bacteria; phylum Bacteroidota; class Bacteroidia; order Chitinophagales; family Chitinophagaceae; genus Nemorincola. The sequence goes on along the minus strand of CAYSIG010000002.1, from coordinate 116,149 downwards.
GCGGGGCAGGGGCAGGGTACGTACAACGCACCGCTGAAGCACCTCCCTTCTCTGGTAAGAAAAGGGCCGGGGAATATTTTAATACTGTTTCAGGTAAACGAATGGCAGCGACACCGGCATGCTCTTTGCACCCTGCTCCATACCTTTCTGAAACTCAGTGATCTCAACGCCCACAAGTGTATCTGTTTGCACCGGCCTTGTGCCTGCCGGCTTGTAGGTAACTACTATATCTGTCTGAATATCCAGCAGGTCTTTACCTCCTGCAGATACAGCTGCTGCATTCATAGCATCAACAGCCCCTTTGAGCACCTTCAGCGTGCCTTCATAAGTCCTGTTGCCCCCTTGTATGGATATGGGGGAATCGCCCTGTGCATGTAGTGCTACTTTATCCTTCTTTGCTTTGTAAGCGATGCCGGTAAGCTTGGCTATTTCGGCCCCTCCGAACATAACGGAGATATCAGCCCATTCTACTTCCTTCGCACTGTCAAAATTGATTGATGGCATATCGTAAAATATTTATCGGTTAAAAATTAATTTTAAGCCCTCACAGGGCAATAGGTACTACAATTGAAAACCCAGGCTTACATTGATATAGGTGAGATATCCCTTAGGCCTTATTTTCAAGACAACATTCAGGGTGCTGGTGCTTACTACATTCTGATCGGTATCTATATAGCAATCCACACCGCTTATCTCATTGTTCACAAGCATGGTATTAGATATCTGCCCTATTATCTGTTGCTCCATCCACTTACACCACCCTATGTTCGGTTTACCACCTTCTACTGTTGGTATATCGTCGTCCACTTCATTTACAAATGTGGTATACGCAATCACATGCGCTTTGTCTATCACGCGGCCGCGTGCCAGGAACCAATAATCATCTGTGCTGGCGCAGAGCATGGGATCACCGCTAAAGAAAAAACCACTCACATTGGGATAAGTGACCCATGTTATGAAATTCTTTCCGGCTATTGTGGCAGCATCATTGCTTGTGTTTGCCAATGTGGTCGTTTTCAGGTATGCAGTAGTATTCGTAAGAGGCCCGTCTTTTACGCGGCTTACTTTCACCTGCACACCATTTGAAGCCACCTTGCCCATCAGCAATCCCACACAGGCACTGGAATAAGTAGCATCGTAACTAATCGTATCTCCTATAAGAATAGCAGCCTTGTTATTGGTAGTACCTGTGCTTTCATCTAACAGCGCGCTTGCCACGCCACTATAAGATGACCCTCCTATAATAGCTCGGAAAGGTTTTTGCTCTGCCCTGAATGCCGCCTCCATTATTTTCACGCTGTTTGCCGCGGTATATACATCTGCATTCAGTCCGTTGGTTACGGTAATCGTACCACCCGCTGTGTTTATCGCTTTATCATCGGCCAGCAGCCCCAACACTTTAATTTTACCCGCAGCGAAAACGAGAAGTTTCCTGGCACCGTTGACATTCGTATTGTCGGCCATATCTGCTATAGTAATGGTAGATGGCACAAGCATCAGATAAAGTTGTGCGCCCAGTGGCGCCTGGTCATAAAATTCTTTACAATGCCTGTAAGCAAATGCATTCCCGGTTGCTGTTATGCCTGCGGTAACCACATCAGTAAGAGAGGTAACAAGCAGAGGCGTTCCTGCAGTATAACTTCCCTCAGTGGCACCTGTAAGCACCATACCTACCACACGGTCATTAATGGTCACTGTACCGCCCAACTGTCCGTTGGCCTCGGTTACCGTTACGCTGCCCGCTGTATGGTCATACCACTTCCTGTTGATAGTAAACCTGCCGAACGGTCCTGCCATGGCAAGTGTGAGTAAAACACCGGTTATTGCCAGCCCTGTAAGGCCCATCCCCGGAAGCATGGCCGCAGCCAGTGCCATAATCATAAATCCTGCAAAAAACTGTTTCATTAGTAAAATGTTGTTTTTCTGTTTAAATAATATTTCTCTGTTTTGCTGAACTCTACAGCATTTTTCAGACATGCCTAAACCCTTGCCCTGTTGCGTGACCTCCTTTGCGGGGCTTCAGTCGTTTGATCTTCCACGCTGCTGTTTTCCACTGCCGCGGTCGTCTCCGTGTTTACTTCACTGAAGGCTTCCTCCCGCGTGATGCGCGTCACGGCCTTATCTCTCAGGTTCTTTGCGTGCGTGTTCGCAGTGTCTTCCTTGAAGAAAGCAAGCTGGTCGCCACCATTCTCTTCCAGGTGGTCGTTTGTGAAAAACAGCTCGTCCACATGTTTATGTGTCTCGAAATACTGTCGGATGTTTTGTGTAATTGTTGCCATAAAAATATTTTGATTGTTAAAATCCTGTTTCTCACTATTATGTCACTTTCCTGAAATACCCAATGAGAAAGAATACCAGCCATAATAGCCCTACCAAAGCAAATATGTTCTTTACCGATTGCCACACACGTACTATCCAGCCATTCTTTTTATCGCGTACTATCATTACATCTTTGTTACTTATACCGATGCTGTCGTGGGCGCTCACGTAGCTGCTCAGCCAACTGCTGCTCCTGATACTATCCAGCGAATGCACCATACTAATACTATCCGCACGGTACCTAAACACCACCAATCTAAGGGAATCTTCCCTGCAACTAATCCGTATACCCCCATCCTTATTCACCGTTACTGCGGCATGTACATGGCCCTTACTGGCGGTGAAGGTGCGGCCCTGGAGGTCACCGGCAGCATCTGTTACCGGTTTCAGCTCTACATCCTCCAGGGCCATTAGCACCTCCTCTCCGGGTATCGCGCCTACACTATCCTTTTCCACTCTTATATGCCTGTGCATATCCTGCCGGGTCACATGCTGCGTATCCGTCTTCGCCACGCTATCTGTCTTTTCCGTTCTCACTTCACTCGTTACCTTGCTAAACTCCACATGCTTTGACGTTTTACATCCCCATACCAGCAGCAGCCACACCAGCAGCAATGTGAGCCCAAAGGCGCGTACCATATTTATTATTGCGTTTTTCATTTGTTCAAAAGTTTTTATTACTGAAATTGATTTTTACTCTTTTACACGCCACCCGAAGAACTGGCAAACGAAATACACCGTGCCATTAACAGCCAGCAGGCAGTTATCTATTATGTGGGCCACCTGCACCGGCAATTGCGGGAAACGGGGTTCTATACACATAGCCCAGAGGCCGCAAATGAACATCACCACACGATATATCGTTTTTACCTGCTTCGGCGTTTCCTGTGCCAGGTGGTCTATTCCGAACTCTATTTTATCCTTTTCCATTTTCGTCGCATTTTGTATCATCCTTTTTGTCATGGCCTTTCCTGTTCATGTCGCGTATTTTGGCCAGATAATGCCAGGCAGTAATCACGCTCAGGCCAAAGCTGCCCAGGCCACTCAATACCCCTACCAGCTCCGTTGGCGTAATGTGAATGAAGAGTTGTTTCAATTCCAGTCCAAGACTATACTTGCTCCATATGCTCAGTCCCCAGCTTATCATCAGCATCATTAACCCTTTCGCACCGGGCATTACAAAATGGTTGTGTATTGCAGGCAATTGTTGTTGCATAACTTTTGAATTACGAATTAACAGACATAGCTATCGCTAAAGGTGATCTTCACCTCTAAAAAAATCATCTTATATCATTAAATTTATTAAGCTGCTGTCTGCACTATAGCCACGACATTCTCCTCATTCGCGCGACGTTTCCGGCCACCCATCCTTTGCAGAAGCGAATAAATATCGCCGTAGTAAGTAGGGTCACCTTTGCGCTCAAAGAATACGGTTGGTCCCTGTGCCCTCGCCACTGCATTCTTTTGCCAGAATATCCCTGCAGCATTATCAGTAGCTGCACCTGCTGTGCCATAAGGGTTAAGTACAGGCGTGCCTGCGTTGGTATACGTAACTACACTTGAACGTTTGAAAATGGTGAAACCCATAAGCTTACCCCTGATAGCTTCTTCAGCACTGTCAAATAACAGGCTGGGCTCCCTGTACTGGCTTGTCAGCAGGTCATCAATCAGCTCATTATACATGGCCACGTCAAGTATACCATAACGGTCATTCTGCGGAACATTCGCATTGTCCATCCTGGTCATAATGGCCTTCAGGTCGTGCAGACCAAACTTGAGGCGGTTACCTGTTGCCGCGGGTGTATGGGCCGGTACAGCCACCGGTGTTGATGCCAGGTCATTGTTCATTATGCCTGTCGTGCGCACTATATTCGTTGCCGGCGCCCATTTGGTGAGCATATAGTCACCTATTACCTCATTCAGGCTTTCCTCGTGCTCCATCAGTATACTCTCGCGCTTGTCGTAGCTAAGTTCCATCGCTTCGGCATTGTCTATTAATATAGGATCGCTGGTGTATGGCTCCAGGGCGTAGGTAATATCCGTATCGGTACGCTGCACGACGGTTGCGGGCAATGAGCTTCTGTTCAGCACGATTGTGGCCTTCGCGCCTGCCTGCGGGATATGCACCACCTTGCCGCCAAGTATATACTGGCTTTCATCCACCGAAGCCAGCAAAAACTTATTGTTCTTGAAAAGATTGCCCTCTATATGGTTCTGCCATATCTCAGCCTGTATGGCCATACAGGTAAGTCCGGTACTGCCACCCCAGCGGGCCGGAACAAAAGGCTTCAGCAATGGCAATGCTATGGCCAGTATAAATGTGGCAATACCCGCAGTACTACCTAAAACGTCGGCGGCCATACCGCTCATAAGGGCAGCCATACATAATGCGGCTGCAAAACCTAAAAAAGAAAACTTTGCTTTCATAATTCTCATGTTGTTTTTGAAATTTACTATTGTCTCATGCCCGGTTACAAAACTTACTTTTATATGCCAATTCCTTTTTGCTTCAATTTCATTTCCCCAAGTTTCTTATTGTACAATTCGGGGTTTTTCTCCTTCAGCAGCGGCAGGTACCCACCCTGGTCCAGTTCATCCCAGCTTTTATCCGCGAGGTAGACTTCCGTACGGTCCGTATCACTAAGCCTGTCCACTATTGATGTATATGCGCTCATGCATCCTACCACATCTGCCAGTTCCTCCGGCTTACCAGCAAATTGCGCCTCCAGCTTATCACGTGTTGCTTTGTTAAACTTGCCGTCGTTCAACCCCTGGTCAAGTATCATACGTACTTTTTCTGCCGCGGCATGATCGAGTACTGTTTTTAACTCGCTTTCTGCCTTTAGTATGGCAGCGGAAAGTCGTGTATTATCTCCATGCAGGTTCCGGATACCTGATACCACTGCGTCTGCAGTAGCACCATCCCCCAGGTTCAGTAGCGAAAGCACCTCGCGCGTCACGGGCATCATCAATGCAGGTGGTGTAGGCTGCACATTATATACAGATGTCAGGTCCTCCAGGTTAATAACATTCTCCTCGTGGTCAAACAATTCCACCTTCATGGCATTGCGGTTTCCGGGATTATCAACCAGGCTGCACTCTTTATTGTACCACTTTGTCACTACCACAACAGGTTTCTGCGGGTCATCCACATTGTCCTCCAGATGATACTCAAGGATACACAACTTGCCTACGCTTGCCGAATTAAGGAACCCATCCAGCAACTCATTTACGGTACGCTGCCCGCGCGGATGGTCAAGGTTTATCGCAGGCCAGCCAACCACGGCGTCACCGTCAAGCTGCACATCATCCCAGCGCACAAGCACACCGTCTTCCGGGTCGTGGCCGTAGTACCCTATAGGATTCTTTACGAACTCCTCTACAAGGTAACCGCTCGTGAGCAGACGCATACCATACACATTCAGGCTGCTGTCGCTCAAAACGAATTTTTTGTCTACTTTTTGAAATGCCATTTTGCTAATTTGAAAATTTGAAAATCAGTTAATTTGAAATTGCCTTTTATTGTCAATGAATATTCCGTTTATGTACCTGCCTTTTTAAAACATATTTGGTCTGCGGACCAGTAGGATTTGGGAGATGTGCAGCCAATCAGTATTAAGCATCGCATCCTTTCATCATCCTTGCGCCGTGCGCATTTGCGGTCAATAGTTTTCATTCCGCACATTCATTTCATCCATCCGGTCCGCAACCAAACATTGTACCGGGCTTGAACGATGTAAAATTGCATCGGCTTCAAAAACTGACCAAATCCGTTTGACGTCATGGTACAGTAACTGTACCATGACGGTACAGTTACTGTACCGTCATGGTTTTTATTTTTTTTCCAGAAGTGTGCGTGTATGACCTTTGTGCCGTACAGGCCGGGCTTGATATTAAGCATAATAACAAAAGATAAATACTATGGACAAAACGAGCTTAAATGACACGCAAAAAAAGGACTACGCAAAAATGCTGTTTGTAAAAGACGGTTTAACGCCAAAACAGGCAGCAGACAAAGCAGAACTGCCGGAGCATGTGGTGAGCGCGTGGGCAGAAAAAGAAAAATGGGACACGCAGCGAAAGGCACTCACAGCAAGCAAAGCAGAGCAACTGGCATTTCTTTACGACATACTCGCAAAGCTGACTGAGCAAGGGAAAGCCGCACTGGAAGATGATAACCCGAAAACCAACCCAGACACAGACGCGATAGATAAAATATCGAGGTCGATAGAACGACTGGAAAAAGACGGCGGCATAGGCAACATGATACAAACAGGTATAGAGTTGCTGAAGTATGTGCAAGATGAAGATTTAGCAGCGGCAAAGGTCATCAACAAATGGTTCTATCAATTTATACAGGACAAAATGCACACAGCGAAATGAGCCAGACAATGAAGCAACATGTACAGGACCTGGATGTAGTATATACTGATATTGAGCGCGCAGCACCGGTGAGCCGAAGGGAAACAGCAGCAAGAAAACGCGAACGCATAAAAATGCTGGAAGAAAACCCGGAGGAGTGGATAAAATACTACTTCCCGAAATACGCGAAAGCCCGGCCCGCGGCGTTTCACATAGCTGCCACCAAACGTGTGCTTGAAAACCCTGAATGGTATGAAGTGCGCTGCTGGAGCAGGGAGCTTGCAAAGTCTACACGCACGATGATGGAAGTATTTTACCTCACGTTAGTAGGTGTTATTCCCCGGTCTACCATTGAGCTACGAGAGCCGATAGAGCCCACTGCGTATGAAGGGAACATGGGGCTTGAATTACTTATCAGACCGACTGAAACAGCACCTCCATTACCCGAAAGGATAAAGAAAAGGAATGTACTGCTTATCTCGAACTCTTTTGAGAATGCTGAACGGCTGCTGATGCCCTATATGGTGAACCTGACCAAGAACAACCGCATCATTCATGACTATGGTGTACAAAGACAGATAGGCCACTGGACCACCTCAGAATTCATCACTCGCAGTGGCGTTTCGTACCGTGCTGTGGGTGCCGGCCAGTCGCCGCGCGGGTCGAGAAATGAAGATGCAAGGCCGGACATTATCCTGTTTGACGACCTGGACACAGATGCCGATTGCCTGAACCCGGACATCATACACCGCAGGTGGAACTGGGTAGAGCAGGCCGTAATACCTACGAGGTCGGTATCGGGGCCGCTGCTGGTGATATGGTGCGGCAATATAATAGCTGAAGATTGCTGTGTGGTGCGCGCACAGCAGTTTGCAGACCATACCGACATCATCAACATACGCAATGAAAACGGAGAAAGCACCTGGCCTGAAAAAAACAGTGAAGAAGATATAGACCGCGTACTGAGCAAAATATCGTACGCCTCACAACAAAAAGAATACTATAACAATCCAATGAACACAGGAAGAACTTTCCCAGAAATAGTATGGGGCACATGCCCACCGATAAAAGACCTGGGCATGATAGTAGTATATGCCGACCCTGCCACCAGCGACAAAGACCTTCCGGGGCAGAGAAGCGGGCTCACAAATTCGCGCAAGGCGATATTTGTGGTGGGCAAAAAGGGCGATAAATACTACATCTATACCGGGTATTTAGACGTGATGAGCCAAGACCAGTTCATACGGTGTTTTTATGAAACACGCAATTATATAGCCGGGCAAACACAGGCATTTTATGTGATAGAATGCAACAGCCTGCAAGACCCGTTTTATACCCAGATAATATTGCCTAAAAACAATAAATACGGGGAAACGCATGGCGGTGCATTGCCATTGATGAAAGACACACGCAAGAAGCATGAAAAATGGTTCCGCATAGAAGCCGAGCTTGAACCTATAAACCGTGACGGCAACCTCATTTTTAATGCGGAAGAGAAAGACAACCCACACATGCAACGCCTGGCAGCACAGTTCCTAGCAGCCAGCGCCACTTCAAAACAACTAGACGGGCCTGATTGCATAGAAGGGGCGAAGTTTTTCCTGAACAGTAAGCAGCCTATAAAACCGAACGTGGAAACAGTAGCACGCTTCACGTCAAAAAGATTCTAACAGATACTTCAGAACAATTTAAAAAATTCTAAAAACAAAAAAAGACAGAACTATGGCATACCTCATCAAAGAAGACCTCTACACAGTCATCTACCCGGAGATACTGGAACAGATAACACGCCGGGACGATACTATCGTCACGCGCGCCATTGCAGGCGCCATGCAGGAGGTAAAAAGCCACCTCAGCAAGTGGGACCTTATAAAACTTTTTGGCGATGACCTGAATGCTCCCCTCATCACAGACGAATGGCTGAAAGCCATCACCAAAGATGTAGCGGCATGGTGGATAATCAAATTGGGCAGCCCCGGCATCAATTACGAGCATATACGCACCTGCTACCAGGATGCAGTGAATGTGCTGCGCCAGCTACAAGCAGGAAAAATGCAGCCGGAAGGATGGCCTTACAAAGACACTACCGGTGAAACCGCACCCGATGGCAATTCAGTTACCTGGTCGTCGAACCCAAAACGTGAAACTCACTATTAATCAGTTATCCCAATAACAAAATTCAAATTCCAAAAAAATGGCAACTACTAAAAAACAGAAAAACATTGCTACGGAGCAAACGCTGAACCCCACGCTCTACGCAGACCAGCCCGTAACAGGCGGTGAAACAAAGATTGTGATCAATGAGCTGCAGGTGCGGCAGGCCGTGCGCACAACGCTGGGCATACAAGACTGGCGTACGGCTCTCACCGGGGCTGACAGCCGCTACAGCCCTAACCGCTCCCGACTCTACGACATCTACAACGACATCCTGCTTGATGGCCATTTATCCGGCATCATGTCAAAACGCGTAGATGCCGTGCTGAACAAACCCATATTTTACAAAAGCTCCGATGGCAATGTGATAGATGCAATGACCAAATTCATCCGCTCATGGGAATTCAGAAAAGTAATGAACCACATATTGGACACACAGTTCTGGGGCATTACCGGCATTGAATTCATACCGGGAACAGATTTCCGGGCAAGGCTGATACCAAGGAAACACATCAAGCCAAAGACACAGATCATTTCCATTGAGCAAAACTCACAGCATGAAGGCATCCCATACACCACGCTTGATAATGTATGGGTAATAGGCGAACCGGAAGACTTGGGTCTGCTGCTGAAATGCGCGCCCTATGTCATTTACAAAAGGGGCATGTTTGGCGACTGGGCACAGTACATTGAAGTATTTGGTATGCCCATCCGCACCATGTATTATGACGCAAACGACCAACAGGCCAAACTGGAACTGAAGCAGGTGCTCGATGAATCAGGCTCCGCTCTTGCGCTGATGATACCAAAGGGTGTAGAATTCAAGATTGAAGACGGGAAAACATCCAATGGCGATGGGCAACTGCAGGACACCTTTAACAGAGCGTTGAACAATGAGATGTCCATTATTGTGCTGGGCAATACCGAAACTACTACCAGCAGCAACTATTCAGGCGCCTCTCTGGCAAAATCCAAGGTACACCTCGAACAGCAGAACGAGATAGCGAAGAACGACATTATCTATCTGTGCGCTCAGCTTAATACCTCGCACTTTCAGAAGATACTGAGGTCATACGGGCTGCCGGTGGTTGATGGCGGTTACTTTGAGGTGAACAAAGATATTGACATAGACTTCCTCTCTCAGCGGGTGATGATAGACAAGGCCCTCCTTGAGGCCGGGGTATCACTTACTCAGGAATACTTCCGTGAAACTTATAACCTACCTAAGCCTGAAGCTGGGGAAACAATAATCAGGTAACGGATTAAACAGGTACAGATAATCCATACAATTTGACCTTTTAACTAATTAGCCATTTAACCAGATAACATGAACAGTCCATTTGCATTACTATTTCTCGCCTTGCAGCAGCGCATAGGCAGCATTATTGACCCTGATACCAGCGACCCTTTGTTCGCCTTCGTAGATCAGGATTACGGCCAGTTAGAACACACCATCAGCGGTCTGCCGTCTGTTTCTTTTCCATGCGCGCTTATTGATATTGAAAGTGCCGATTTTGACAATGCCGCGGAGAACATACAAACGGCCACCCTTAAGATAAGCATCCGCGTAGGCTTTGCGCCTTACAGCAGCACCAGCGGCCTCACGCCAGAAGAATGGAAGCTGCGCGCGCTGGCCTTCTACGAGCAGGAGCAGGCTTTGCACCTGGCATTGCAGGGGTGGTCTCCCGGCGAGGTGACCATCACCGAAGACCCGCTTACTACCGCCGATCTGTCGGACACATTTGGCCACTTCATCCGCGTGCACACGCACAGCGAGCGGCGAGTAGATACATTACGTATGCGCCGTCTTACCTATACGCTCAGTATGCAGGACCACACCACCCAACCTGTTGTGACCCTGGCAGGTGCCAGCCCGGATATTGAAGATGTGATAGAAATATGAGGTAATAAAAATAGGGTACAAGCAAGAAATGCTTGTACCCTATTTTTATCATTTAGTCTTTGCTATTGTTTCCGCTCTTCCAGTATTGGCCATGGCACACTGAATGCAGGATTGCGCGTAATGGTGATATATGGCTTTGCGCCTTTCCAGTTGAATGTGATGCGGTCTGATACATAATCTTTATGCACTTCATGACCCTTACTTAAGTTAAAATTGCTCACCGTACCGTTTGCCTGGTACCAATACCGCGTAAACAACCTCCTGAGCAGCATTGGGTTTCCCTTTATCACGCCCTTTGTTATCCTCATGCTATCATCAGTGGTAAAATCAATATATACCGAGGTGGTGTCCATATCGCCCCATGTAGCGCCCTGGTTTACCACAAAATGCGTGGGCATTATCTCGTCATTTGCATATATCTCACGTGAGCACCCCAGTTCTTCCGTCATATATACAGCCACATGTATCGCCCAAATGGCCTTTGCGCCGGTATACAATATCATCTGTCCGTGCCGGCTCTTATGCCTTATCTCTACCTGCAAATTATATGCCGCCACGGATCCAAAAGCTGTTTTGAAAGTTTGTTCGTCTATCAACAAGTCACTATAAGATCTTATTGGCAGTGATCCTATACCCTTGTTGCTACTGCTTCGCTTCTTCAGGTCAGCAATCCGCTTTTCTTCCTCAAACTCCCAATGCCTCAATGAATCGGCGGCACGATAGCTTATCAACTCTTCATGGCTCCATGTGGGCATTTTGCGGGCAAAGTTTGCATATGCTTCGTACTCGGCCTTGTAATCGGATAAATTAAAGTTCAGGTCAATTCTTTTTATTGTATCCAGATATTGCTTTGCTTCGTATACAAAAGGCACCGGCTCGTAACGCCTTATCCGGGCCTTCATTGAGTCCAGCATTTCCTGCAGGTGTAGCAGTGCATCTGCCACTCGGTAATCACCTTTTCCTGTATTGCGTACACGCTTTAGCACATCATAATCATATCTGAATACCCATACCGCCTCTTTGCCAAAAGCAAAATCGCCTTTCGTCCATTTTTTGCCCGTCAGGCTTGCGTCGCCAAAACTAAACTGTGCCGTTACATTGAATGACAACAGGCACATGATGCCGAGGATAAGATTCTTTTTCATGAGTGTATGGTTATGGCATACCGTTAAATACGGAACAATAAAAATACTGTCTTTTCAGAATTTTTATAGATACGGTATTCAAATAGCGGTCTCTTACCAGTTAAAAAATCTATACTTCCTTTTCAATTTAGTAAGTGTGGGTCTTTCGTTGAGTATGCGGCGGCCAAGGTCCGGGTTATTCCCTATTATCTTCGCTACGGTACACTCTGCCAGATAGAATTCTTTGCTCAGTGCTTTTATCACTGCTTCCCAGCGTTTACCGCTATGTGCCCCGTAGTAATAGTATCGGTACATAAGCAGCTCATTGCGCTGCTCTACCAGGCTTGCGTTACGGCCTATCGACAATGCAGCCTTCTCGTCATGATGTTTTCCGAATAGCTGGCCTGAATATGTTTTATTAAATGTTTTTGCTCCTCTCATAGCTATAATTTTTTTCAGGGTAATGCTTATACATTTCAATTATGCCGGGGCATAAGGGTTTCATGCCCCGGCATCAATACATCATATCACACTCTTCACCGGCTCCAGAAAGAATGCTTCCTCCTGCACTACTTTCACGCCCAGCTTTTCCAGACCTTTCGGCTTCTCTTTGATGATTTTTATTTTATCAAGGGTCAGCGTTGTGCGCAGGTAGGGCATCATTGCCGTGCGCCGCGCCATCACCGCTATAATGTCCTTTTCTTTATGCCCATCCTGTATCACTACTTTGTCCTTTCCTTCCCTGTAGCCTACACTGGCTCCATATGCCTCTATACACTTCGCATTTGTAAATAGCTCGTTGCGATGCTGGTGGCAATATGCCTGCACCAACGCAAATTGCTCTTCCATCTCCCTTCGCAGTGTTTCAAACCGGGGGTTGTACTTGCTGTCCATCTGCTCTACTTCTTTGTCGCGCTCGGCTGCGAGCAGGCAGGCTTTGTTGTCATTGCTCACATATCCTGCCAGAGCTGTCTCAAATTCCGTGCGGCTCACTTTGTTCTTTACAGTCGTCTTTGTCATAATCCATTATTTATGTCGTTATCAAATCATTTTTCCCGGTTCATTTTTTATGCAGTCTGTTTCTTTGGTACACTTATCCGTTTGTCTACCTTTTTTATCATATCAGCGAGTATCACATTGGCCAGCGGCCAGGGCGTTGTGTCCATGGTGTTCCATATCTGGTAAAATGCCATCGCCTCACTGTTGTTCATGCGTAGCTTTGCCGTTTTCTGCATTGTCTTCAGCATGTGGTTCAGTTTCAGCCAGGTGTCTTTAATGTGCTGCGCCAGCAGTTGTTCGTGCAGGTCCGTGTGGTCATAGCTATCCAGGTGATATTCGTATATGTCCCTTAGCTCAGTGGCTACGCTCTCGTGCAGTCTGAATTCGATCAAAAAATCAATTGCCTTTCCCATTGTATCTTATTTTAGTAGTTTACGTTTTTATATTTTTCTGAATTTTATTTTTATTTTTCAATTTTTCTTTATAATTTTGAATAAATTTTCAAAATAGATCCTTTTTCAGTCCTTTTTCACAACAAAAATACGAATTTTCTGAAAAAATGAAATTATTTTTCAGAAATTTTGAATAAATATACGTAATTGTATGGCGGACAATAATGCAAATGCACATTTTATTGAGGCGGTCAATCACTTACTCAACACCAATCCGGAACTGACTAAGAGCGAACTTGCCAAAAATCTGGATGTTTTGCCATCTACCATTTCAGGTATTCTGAAAAATAAACAAGGTCCAACTTTAAGGATTCTTGAACGGCTTTTTGAGGTGTATAATGTGAACAAGGAGTTCATTTTTTGTGGCACGTTGCCCATTCTCAATGAAAGTACCCAGACCGCCGACAATCACTCTTTGCCTCTCCCTCCCGATGCGCTTCGAGCTTTAAGGCACGTTGAAGAAGCTAAGAACAAACCCAATGTCATATACACGATAAACGAACCTGACAATCGTTATAATACAGGACGCATACCACGCATTGTAACGGTAAACCAAGCCGGTATAGATAATATTATTTTTGTCCCGGTACGGGCGCAGGCCGGCTACCTGCTTGGCCACGGCGATCAGGAGTTTATTGAAGGCTTGCCATCTTTCCAGATGCCGGGGCTCAGAAATGCTACTTTCCGCATGTTTGAGGTAAAGGGTGTTTCTATGGCACCTACGCTTACTGAAGGCGATAAAGTGATTGGCGAATGGGTGCCTAACCTGGCCGAGATACGCGATGGACGTGTGCATATAGTGGTGCACAGCAAGGGGGTGGTAATAAAACGTGTACTTAATCGTATCAAAGAGCGCGGTAAACTTTACCTGAAATCGGACACGCTAACATACAGGGCCGATTACCCTATTATGGAACTAGACCCTGCCGATGTTATTGAGATATGGTATGTACGCCTCAAGATATCCGGCGACCTTTCAGAGCCATCAGAGTTATACAACCGTGTAGCCAACCTGGAGATAGCAGTACATGAGCTGATGAAGACAAAGTAGTTTTGCTATTCTTCATAGCTATTTTGTATTTTAGTGTTCGGTTCAGTTATACAACGCGTTTATCTTATGAATTTTGCCTCCGGCTTGTTATTTTTTATCCTCCTGCTTTCATTCAACTGTGCATCGGCACAGCAAAAGACGCATACAGAGGTTAAAGGCAAAGGGGTTGTGATTAGTGGCGACCAGGTAGTTGGCAAAGGTGTAAAACTATCCACCAAAACAGCTGACACTACTACTCGTAAGCAGCACTTGGAAAAGGCGGGGAAATATGGTAAGATAGCAGGTGGTTCATTTGCTGCCGTGCAAACATTGCAGGGTATGAAACCACAATCCATACAGAAACTACTCAATGCCGCCGGTATATTCGAACGCACTGCATATCAACGTCCTTCCGGCGTAGCGAAAGCTACCAAAATGATACTTACAGACGGAATGAATGTAAAGATGCTACGGGGTGTGGCGGTAGCGGCGGCAGTTGCCGGAGGGTATTATTTATATAAAGCCTATTCCACTCCTGATACAGTTAAAGTAACCAAGTAGCTTCTCCTGTCACCTGCTCCTGCGAAAAATAGGTACTTCCTTCTATCACTTTGGTATTCATCTATTCGTATATTTGTAAAAAGTAAACCTTACCATCTTGCAATAAAAACGTAAAAAATGAAAAAGCCATATTTTTTCAATTCTACAAATATTCTGGTAGGTATCCGGTTCATCGCGCGGCTGTTGGTCGTTGCGCTGTTTATTGTTTTCGCTACTTTATTCATTACAGAACCTGCGAGCCAGAAAAATCTCAACCCCTTCGGGCTCGCAACTTCTGAATCGCTGCTGGTGCTGTCATTTTATATAGCCCTCGCAGGCCTTATTATTGCGTGGCAATTGGAAGGCCTTGGCGGTTTTCTTACTATAGCTGGCCTCATTTCATTCTCCATTTTATACTACATGCTGAAGGGCGCAATCCTCTGGAACATATGGATTATCGGCTTACCGGCAGTTCTGTTCCTTATATGCTGGTGGTTCACTAACTATTCGGCAGACTACGACGTGTATAGGAGTTGATGGATCATTGACCAAATGAGCCCCTCCTTTACGGAGAAGCGCTCACTTGTTTACAAACCCGTCATTACAAACGACAGGTTGTGCTGCCGGGCAGAGCTTTATTCGCCTGATCTTCGTAATCCCTGCATGTGCGTTTGGCATCGGTATACGTAGCATTATCAATGCCATGCGTATTAGTTGTAGATACCGGCCCCACTATAGTGGTGCAGGTGCAGGTATAATTTTTTTTGCAAGAGCCAAAAGACAATAAGCCAATTAATCCTAATGCAAATACAGCTATCAATTTTGTGGTTTTCATGATTCTTGGTTTTTATGTTAGCCCAATTCATGAAAAACTATGCCATCAACCCACCATACTCTGCTTGTTATACTTGTTGCGGTACTCAATTGGGGTAAGACCGGTATGTTTTTTAAAGATGGTACGGAATGCCTTGGTATCTGTGTACCCCACATCCATCATTACTTCGTTTATATTCTTCCTGCTGTTCTCAAAGCTGCGCTTGGCTGCCTCAATCTTTATACGGTGTATGTATTCAAGCACCGTATTGCTGGTAGCGTTCTTAAACCTGCGTTCAAAACTGCGCCTGCCCACCGCTACCATATCAGCCAGCTCATCTACCGACATTTTTTCACTGATGTTCCTTTCTATGTACTCCTGTGTTTTCTTGATGGCTTCATCGGCATGGTTCTTCTGCCCCTTAAACATCGCAAAAGCACTTTGGCTTTCCCGGTCTATGTCCACAGCAAAGTACTTCGATGCAAGGATGGCTGTGGGCCGGTCAGTATATTTTTCTACCAGGTGAAGCAGCAGGTTCCAATAAGAGTTAGCACCTCCACTTGAATATATTCGGTGCTCCTCGGTGATCACGCTGCCATCTATCACCTCCACCTCCGGGAACAGCTCCCTGAATTCATTCTGAAACCCCCAGTGCGTAGAGCACTTCTTTCCGTTAAGCAGCCCTGTAGAGGCCAGCAGAAATGCGCCCACACACAGCGATGCGACTTCTGCCCCACTGGCATACTGTTGTTGTATCCAAGGTATAAGCGTTTTATTCTGGGCTATGCTTGTTTGCATATCACCAAAGAGTGCGGGTATCAGCACCAGGTCTGTTTTACCTGCATCTTTCAGTAGTTTATCTGTATGCACAGAATACATGCCGCCGTTAAGCCGCACTTCCTTCTTTGCCCCTACCAGCTGCACATTAAAAAGTGGTGGTTTGCCATTCATAGCCATAAATTGGTTTACCGCGCTGAACAGATATTGCGGGTCTGCAATAGCCTGCATCACCGATGATTCCGGCACAAGTATACTTACATTTTTCATACGAAAAATTTTATACGCATAAAGGTATTACAACACCGTCAACAAAAATATGATTTGTCGCAAAACACCTTTCAATTGGCATTTATGCCATAGGTCATATCTTTCAATACCAAAAAAGATGAACAATATTTTTTTGCAACCGATTAATTGCATATATTTGCAATCAATCGGTTGCAAATATATTATTACACATGAGAAGAGACGTTTTTCAGGCTATAGCAGACCCTACACGAAGGGCAATACTCAGCCTCATTGCCATACACGCCATGACACCCAATGCACTGGCTATTCATTTTGAAACTTCCAGGCAGGCAGTATCTAAGCATATTCAGATACTGGCCGAATGCGGACTGGTAAAACAGGAGCATAGTGGCAGGGAAATTATGTATCATTTCAATGCCACAAAAATGAAAGAAGTAGCAGACTGGCTCGCCCCATTCCGAAAAATGTGGGAAGACAGGTTCGACCAACTGGACAATTTATTGATTAACCATAAAACACCAAAACATGACACAGACGTTCAAAACACAAATGACTAAAGACATCTCCGGCAAAAAACTGGTAGTGGTACGCGAATTTGCCGCACCTGTAGAACTGGTATGGGACGCATGGACCCAGCCCCACCTGCTTGACCAGTGGTGGGCACCAAAGCCGTGGAAGGCAGAAACAAAAAGCATGGACTTCAGGCCGGGCGGGCGATGGGTATACTCAATGGTAGGCCCTGACGGCACGCGTATATATGCCTCTATCGATTATCACAGCATCATGCCACGCGATTACTTTTCAGGCAAAGACGGCTTTTGCGATGAGCAAGGCAATCCCAACACGGAAATGCCAAGCATGGACTGGCACAATACCTTTCAGGCCACAGGCACAGGAACAAAGGTGGAAGTAAATATCACCTTCGATACAGAAGACGACCTGCGTAAGATAATAGAAATGGGCTTCGAGGAAGGTTTTGCGATGGCGCACAACAACCTCGACGAATTACTGGCACAAACAAAATAAACAGATGGGCACAGTACGATCAAAAGACGGGACAACCATAGCGTATAGCAAGACAGGCAACAGCAGAGCGCTGGTTTTAGTTGACGGCGCATTTTGTTACAGGGAGCATGGCGTAACACCAAACCTCTTGCCCTTGCTGACAAGCAGCTTTACAGTTTACAGTTACGACAGACGCGGCAGGGGACAAAGCAACGACACATCACCCTATTCGGTTGATAAAGAAATAGATGACCTCAGAGCTATTGTTGATGTTACAAACGAAATACCTTATATTTTAGGGCTATCATCGGGCGCGGCCCTGTTGATACAGGCCGTAAACAAGGGAATTAAAGCGGAAAAAATTGCGTTGTTCGAACCCCCTTATGTGGTAGTCAATGAAAACGATATTGCGCCACCCGAAAACGCAAAAGAAGCCCTGGAAACCCTTGTAGCGAAAGGCAGGCGAGGAGATGCCGTAAAATATTTTATGGTAAAAGTGATGGGGATGCCCGCAATATTTGTCTGGCTCTTTAAAATGTTTGGCGGAAAACTATACACGAGAAATGAAGGAGTGGCACATACACTGCCTTATGATATTGCAATCATGGGAAATTTTTCTGTGCCAAAAGTGCATACATCAAATATTACTTTGCCGACACTGGTAATAGGTGGCGAAAGATCTCCGAAAAAATTACTAAATGCCGTAAAAAATACTGCCGCAAATATCAGTGGGGCGGAGATATGCTTACTGAAAGGGCAAAGCCATAATACCTCAATGAAGGTGCTGGCTCCGGCGATTATTAATTTTTTTAAACGAACTCATTAAAATGGAAAATCAAAAAAAAATAACCAAATTTATCTCTGCGTCCTTTTGCGCCTTTGGGTTAAACCTACGAAACACACCCTCCTGTCGCAAAATGCCTGTTTATTGTCACTTATACGCACTACCGATGTGGTTTTGGTATCGCATCTTTGTGTTGCCAATCTGATAGCATGAATACAGACAAAAAAACACTAAAGGTTTGCACTAAAGGGCACAAATATTATAAGAGCACCGATTGCCCAACCTGCCCGGTATGCGAAAATGAGAGGCGGCCACAAAGTGGTTTTCTTTCCACACTTTCCGCACCTGCAAGAAGAGCACTGGAGCAAAAGGGCGTACAAACTGTGGTGCAATTATCGGCACTCAGTGAAAAAGAAATCATGGCATTGCATGGAATCGGACAAGGAGCAATACAAAGATTGAAGGAAGCCATGCAACAACAGGGATTAGTATTCAGGCGAGAATAAAACGATTTACTAAATCATATCAAAACATAACAAATGGAACCCAAACAAAAAATAACCGTACAAAGTACCGTGAACGCGCCGGTAGAAAAAGCATGGAAAACATACAATACCCCTACCGACATCATGCAATGGAACAACGCATCAGACGACTGGCACACCCCTAAGGCTGAAAACGACCTGCGGGTCGGTGGCAGCTTCAGCTATACAATGTCGGCAAAAGACGGCAGCTTCAGTTTTGACTTCGCAGGCATTTACGACGACATCAAAAAGAATGAGCTGGTAGCCTATACCATTGCTGACGGCAGAAAAGTAACCACTACTTTTGAACCCATTAGTAACGCGACAAAAGTAACCACCACATTCGAAGCCGAGAACCAGAATTCCATAGAACTTCAACGCGCCGGTTGGCAGGCTATCCTCGACAACTTCAAGAAGTACACTGAGAACAATTAATACAGATTATTACACCGACTAAACAAAAAATAATGGCTATCCAGAAAATAACACCATTCCTTTGGTTCAATAATGAAGCCGCCGATGCTGCTGCATTTTACACCACTGTTTTCAAAAACTCTCGTATAACAGCTTCAAATCCGTGGGTTACCCAATTCGAGCTGGAAGGAATGCAGATCTGCGCACTGAATGGTGGGCCAAAATTCAAGCTGGATGAAGCATTCTCCTTGGTTATCAATTGCGACACACAAGAAGAAATAGATTACTACTGGAACAAACTCACCGCCGACGGTGGCCAGGAAAGCATGTGCGGCTGGCTTAAAGACAAATTTGGCCTCTCATGGCAGGTAGTCCCGTCCATTCTCGGCAAGTTGATGAGCGACCCTGAGCGCTCTCAGAGGGTGATGAATGCCTTTCTACAGATGAAAAAATTCGATATTCAAAAATTAATGGACGCATAACAGGCAAGTAAATGACGGCAATAAACACATACCTTACCTTCAATGGCAATTGCCGTGAAGCAATGACGTTTTATAAAGAGTGTCTTGGCGGCCAGCTTAGTATGCAAACAATAGGAGAATCACCCATGTCACACAAAATGCCGCAGCAAATGAAAGAGTGCATTCTGCATGCCACACTTACAAGCGGCAGTGCTGTACTTATGGCTTCTGACATGGTAGCGGATACCGGATTGCAGAAGGGTAATTCCGTATCACTGGTATTACAGTGCGCAAGCGAAGAAGAGATACGTAACAGCTACACAACCCTTTCAACAGGGGGCCATGCTACGCATCCCCTCGAATTTACTTTCTGGGGAGCGCTGTTTGGCGGGCTCACAGATAAGTATGGTAACCACTGGCTCCTTAACTTTGAACAGGCAAAACAATAATTGACCATCATAAATTTAAGCACCATGTCATTCCAGGCATATATAGACAACATCAAAGCAAAAACCGGGAAGTCGCCCGCTGACTTTAAAAAGCTGGCAACCCAAAAAGGGTTCATTGAAAAAGATGAACTAAAAGTAAAGGCCGGAGAAATAGTAGCATGGCTTAAGGAAGACTTCAACCTCGGTCATGGCCATGCTATGGCTATTTACGCCACATTCAAAGGCAAAAAAGACTAAACCGCTCAGGCACACTAAAAAGTATGAACAAACTATCAGTATTCAATTTCATTACGGTCAATGGCTATTACAAAGGAGCATATGACGATATAAGCTGGCACAAGCATGGCGCGGAAGAGAACGAATACTCAGCCGAATCACTGAAGGCGGGCAACATACTGCTGTTCGGGCGCCTCACTTACGATATGATGGCCGGGTATTGGCCCGCTCCCGAAACAATAAAAAACGACCCCCGCGTGGCTACTGCCATGAACAGTGCCGAAAAGATTGTTTTCTCCCGTACTATGGAAAAAGCTAATTGGAACAACACCCGGCTGGTACGAGATAGAATGATAGAAGAAGTAGCGCGGCTAAAAAAGACTGGTGAAAAAAACATGACAGTGCTGGGCAGCGGCAATGTAGTGACCCAGCTTGCCGAGCACGGACTGATAGATGAATACCAGCTGATGATAGACCCCGTGGGCCTGGGAGATGGTACACCCATGTTCAAAAATATCAGCCGGAAACTGAATTTTAAACTGAAATCAACTCGCGCTTTCAATAGTGGCGTAGTGCTGCTCATCTACGAACCCGCATAAACATCATTCAAAAAACTATCGCGTATGGCTCCATATACAAAAGCAGACAACACAGACGAATACATAGCTATGTTTCCTGACGAAGTACAGGAAAAGCTGCAACAGATGCGCGGCATCATTCGCAAGGCCGCACCAAACGCCGAAGAAGTGATCAGCTATGGTATGCCTGCTTATAAGGTGAACAGCGTACTTGTTTACTTCGCCGGCTATAAGGCACACATTGGCTTCTATCCCACCGGCTCCGGCATCGCTGCCTTCCAAAACGAAATTGCGAAGTACAAAAACTCAAAAGGCGCCGTACAGTTCCCCCTTGATAAACCACTGCCTGTGGGCCTCATTACAAAAATGGTAAAATTCCGTCTCGCCGAGGACGCAGAAATGGCAAAAATTAAAGCTGCCGCTAAAAAGAAAAAATAGCCTTACCAGATACTAAAGCCCGGAACCATGGTAGAAGTATTCAAAACAAATATTACCAGCAAAGCGATAGCCGATGTGCTCAGCGAAGAACTGCAGCAGCTATTCCCAATTACTGCTGTGAACTTCGACTTAGATGACCGCGATAACATATTGCGCATTAAAGGCGAAGGCATACATCCGCCCCACATTATATCGCACCTGCAAAGCCAAGGGCATTTCTGCGAGGTGCTGGAATAATTCCCTCAGCTAACCCATTAGCAATATCTGAAAACGTTTTGTATATTACCCTGAAAAAACGTTCTTATGCCAAACACAAATGCTATAACCAATGCCGATATAAACAAACTCGCCACTGATAACGGAATCGAATTTGCCGCACTTAAAGCGGTGATTAACGTAGAATCGTCAGGCAGGGGTTTCGATGCCGCTACCGGCAAAATAATGATACAGTTCGAGCCTCATTGGTTCAAGCGAATAGCTAAGAACCCGGACGATGGTGGCGGGCAGCGCACATGGGCAAAGAACAAAGTGGAGAAACAATCCGCAGAGTGGCTTGCATTCAACGATGCGTTCAGCATCAATCCCGATGCCGCTATGCAATCAACCAGTATCGGCCTCATGCAGGTAATGGGCTTCCATTACCAGAAGCTCGGGTTTGCCAGTGTGGGCGCAATGTGGGACTATGGCAAAGAAAGCGAAGCCAACCAGGCAGATATCGGCCTGCGTTTTATCAAGGCAAAAGGGAACGAAAAAATGTTCAACGCTCTGAAAACAAAAGACTGGGCAACCTTTGCCTTTTATTATAACGGTGCACAGTACAAAAAGTTCAATTACGATAACCGCCTTGCCGACGCCTATAAAAAAGCTTTAGCGCCCGGCAAATAAGAATACTAGCGCAGTTCCGCCATCCAAACCCCACCTTTCATAGGCGGGGTTTGCTATTTCACCCGACACCACTCGCCTCTAAAACACCAATACACCCCTTAATTTTTGTCATTCTCCACAAAACAAACTGTATGTTATACTAAAACAAGCACATCGGCGTATTGATTGAAAGCTGTAGATATGAAACAGTACACACACTCTTTATTTGCCGTAATCTTTGTGTTCGCTTCCTGCAACCAACACAGACAAACAAATGAAACCACTACCGGCAACAATAACGCGGCCTACGCCACCAGTCAGGAGCAGCAATTAAACTATTTGCTGGAAAAAATGGATGTGCCTTCACAGTTTTTTACTGTCCCGTGCGACAAGCCATCTTCGGTTACCGGAAAAAATGGCACCGTTATCTATATCGCACCAGTCAACCTTGAAACGGAAGATGGCGGCAAGCCTGTACAGGATATAATAGTTGAACTGAAAGAACTTAGGGACCAGGAAGATCTGATACGGGCCAATGCACAAACCAAATCAAACGGCAAGCTATTAGTATCTGGCGGAGCCTACTATCTGAATATGGTTTCAGGCGGGAAACAACTGCACATAAAAAAGGACAAGGCATTGAAGGCAGCATTCCCTAAAATATCCGATAACCCAATGCAACTATTCTATGGCAAACGCGACAGCAATACGCATATGGACTGGGAGCCGGCACAAAAGCTTACAACAAACAACAGTGAAAAAAGCAGCCCCCGGTCCGATACATCTGTTATGATCTTTAATTCGCGTAGCCATGAAGTAATGGGCTACGTTGGCACAGACAGCACCTATAAGCGTGATACAGCAAAACTGAGTGAACTAAAAAGAAAATACAAACTTCAGAAGCATATTGAAGACTCAATAAAAATAGCTGATCTCGAGACCACCGAGCGCGAAATGATGAAACGTCACCTGGCCGATAAAAAAATCAGCAACGCCATGTACGATATAACCGAAATAAAAAAATTGGGTTGGATAAATTTAGACAGGTTCGAAGGGGATGGCCGTACCACAACCATTACTTTCTCTCTTTCTCCCACCGATAGCATATCCTGCGCAAGGGTATACCTTGTCTTTAAAAGCATGAATAGTATGTTTAACACTACATGGCATGCCTCATCTGGTCAGTATACACAAAGCTTCGGCAATGTACCCATTGGCAGGGAAGCCCGTGTAATAGCAGTAGCCTATAAAAAAGATCAACTGCACGCCTTCAATATTGATATGACAACAGCGGAGTATCAGAACACGGTTATTATCTGGAAGCCTACCAACGAGGCCGAATTAAACCGCTTCTTTCGTATAAATGAATAAAAACCGTAGCAATATTTCCCCGGCTACTCACTTCACCCCTGCCCTTACTATCGGCGCCACTTTAGTGGCAAACAGCTCCACCGAGCGCATAAGTTTGCTGTGCGGCAGGTCGCCGGCTATTGTCTGTGCCAAGAAACGGGTATTACCAAACAACCGGTACTCACTCAGTATCTTTTCGGCTACCTCCTCCGCCGTTCCCACCATCAACGAGCCTCCCGGCGCGCGCATATACTCAAATTGTTCCCGCGTCATCGCCGACCATCCCCGCTCTTTCCCTATCCGGTTCATCATCTTGCCATACATCGGCCAGAACTCATCTGCTGCCTGCTCTGAACTGTCTGCAATATAAGTGTGCTGGTTCAGTGCAAACTGTAGCTTGGTACTGTCATGCCCCGCTTTTGCGGCAGACTCCCTGTACAGCCTTATCAGTGGCAAAAAGTGTGCCGGCTGCCCGCCCAGTATTGCTATGGTCAGTGGCAGGTTCAGGCTGCCCGCCCGCACCACCGATGCCGGTGTGCCGCCCACCGCCAGCCATATGGGTAACTGCTGCTGGTATGGTCTCGGGTAAATACCCGCCCGCTCCAGCGGCGCCCTTAGGTTGCCTTTCCATGTCACTATCTCATTACTGTTTATCTGCATCAGCAGCTCCAGCTTTTCTGTAAATAGCTCATTGTAATCATCAAGGTCGTAGCCAAACAGTGGAAACGACTCAATAAACGAGCCCCGACCGGCCATTATCTCCGCCCGCCCTTTCGATATAAGATCAACTGTGGCAAAATTCTGGAACACACGCACAGGGTCTGCCGAGCTGAGCACAGTTACCGCGCTCGATAGCTTTATTCGCCTCGTCACTGCGGCTATGCCCGCCAGTACCACCTCAGGTGCCGATACCACATAGTCTGGCCGGTGGTGTTCGCCCAGCGCAAATACATCCAGCCCCAGTTCATCCGCCAGTACGGCCTCTTTTATCAGTTCTTCTATCCGCTGCTGCGCACCCGTTGCGCCGCCTGTTATATGGGCTATGGGTATCTCCCCGAATGTGCTGATGCCTAATTCCATGTATTTCTGTTTAGGCTGCTAAGTTAAGAAGATCACGCAACCATCTATGGATACAGTACCATTATTACTCTTGTTGCGAATGCTGCAAACTGGTAGATGAGGCTATGCGCCCGCGAAAGCAGTATGCGGACTTTGCTGGGTGGCTGGTGCATGTTTCTGTATGATATGGCGAACTATTTCTGCGGTAATGTCCGGGTATTCAGCTTTTATAGGCAGCCCCGTTTCCAGCCACTGCCTTATACCTCCATAGTACCTTTCATTCAGCGTAGGTATCAGAGTTGCTCCCATTATTGCTGCTCCTGCTGCGTTGCAGTGCTGCTCATATTGTGCCTGCATAGGTATTACCAGCACTTTCTTGCCCAGGTACATCGCCTCTGCCGGCCCTTCAAATCCTGCGCCGCAAAGCAGCCCCGCACCTGATGCCATACTCTCTATAAATTCCCGGTTATTTATCTTCCGAACCCGCACATTCCCCGATACGAATGGTGCTTTGTTATGCTTCGAGAATACATCCCACTTCGCATTTTCAAACTGCGATAAATGCCGCACTATTGCCGCATCGTCATAGGACGGCAGGTATACCGTATAATGCCCTTCGTTCGTGGGTATAAGCTGCCGTATCTCCCGCCTGATAACCGGTGTGTAAATATTATCACCAAACGATTTGAAATGAAAACCATAAGCAGCAGTCACCGGTGCATAGTGCCGCAACACCAGCATGCCCATCAGGTCTATCCTTGGCGGCTGGGGTGCATTCGGGTGCAGCACTGCGCATTGGTGGCTCAGTGATATGCATGGCCGCTTCTTTCTCCTGCACGCCCACGCCGATACCGGCTCAAAATCATTGATCACCAGGTCATACTCCTCTATTGGCAATTCTTTTATGTCCTTTACCAGCTGCCCTAACTTTAATTTCCTTGCGGTATCTATAATGTCCACTCCGCCACGTTTCCCAAAAATGAAACTCATGCCGTAATACCTGTACTTCACCGGGAATGGTACTTGCACATCGGCCTGTATGCCACTTATCAGCACATCCACATCACCATACTTCAGCAATTCCGGGTACACGTCCCTTGCCCGGCTCACATGGCCATTACCTGTCCCCTGTATTGCAAATAGTATTTTCAACTTCTATTTTTTTTGCAGTTTAATATCTGGTCATGCGGCTTCCCAGCCATCTTTCATTTCACCCTCCTTGCCAAAGGCCTCCGACAAGCCGCTTCCTTTTACGTTCAATTCCATCATCAGGCTGGCCATCAGTGTCTTGGCCGATTCCTTACCGTGTTTTTTCTTGTTTATCTCTATTCCTTTTGCCACCGGGTCTTCGTGATAGTTATACAGGCACCATTTGCCGCCAGCATACTCCAGTGCGGTCAGGTTTTCTATCCAGTCACCGCTGTTCATGTAGGTTACATTGCCATGCTTGGTTTGCACTTGTTTTATTTCAGGCTGGTGTATGTGCCCGCATATCACGTAGTCATAGTTATTCTCCGCCGCTATATCACACACCGTATCTTCAAAACTGTTGATGAACTTTACAGCGCCTTTCACACTGTTTTTCACTTTTTTCGAAAGGGATATTTTACCCCTTCCCATCTTCTGCGAGAAATAGTTCACTATGCTGTTGATGATGATTAGTGTATCATAGCCTATGGCCCCCAGCTTTGCCAGCCAACGGCTGTGCTGCATCACTACGTCAAACACATCGCCGTGAAATATCCATAGCCTTGCGTTGTCTATCTTCAGCGATAGTTTGTTCGTTATCTTAAGGGAGCCCAGCTGAAACCCTTTAAAGCGGCGCACCATCTCGTCATGGTTGCCCGGTATATAATATACCGGTACATCTTTAGCCACCAGCCCTATCAGGTGCTTCACCACCATCATATGGGTGGCGGGCCAGTAACGTTTGCTGAACTGCCAGATGTCGATGATATCACCGTTGAGCACTACGGCTTTGGGTTTGATGCTTTTCAGGTACTGAAGGAGTTCTGTGGCATGGCAGCCATAGGTGCCAAGATGAACGTCCGACAGCACAACGCAATCCACTTCTCTTTTAGCCATTTATCTGCTCCGGGCATTTGGTTATACAAAATGACTGATTATGTATAACCGGAAAGTTATTTGGCGGTTAATTTAATATGAAATCCCGCTTCCTTCAATCGGTGAGCGACGAAAGTTAAAGCACACTTTTAACATTCATATAGCATATAATTTGTAACTTTAGTAGATAATATCTGCGGCTATGAAATTCAGGTTAACTTTCTTCTGTGTGTTATTTTTTGCCTTACAGGCATCCGCCACCAGGTTGTTCATACCCATGGATGCTAAAACCCAGACCAACCACCTAAAGGCATATGGCATTGCCTATGCCGCAATGCAGCAGGGCATAAAGGTGCAGTGGCTGCTCAATTATAAAGGTGGCAGTTTTGTGATGGAACTCAGTAAAGAGATGGAACAGCTATGCCAGCAGCGTACCGTGGCCTGTTTCCGCATCACCGAAAAACAGTATGCCGGCATTATAAAGCAGGTGAACGCCCCCTCATTCAATGGCAATGTAGTGACCTTAGAGAAAGCCCCCGCCATAGCCGTTTACACGCCGCCGGGCAAGAAGCCCTGGGATGATGCCGTTACACTCGCGCTCACCTATGCCGAGATTCCTTTCGATAAACTGTACGCATCCGAAGTGCTTGCCGGCAATCTGGACAAATACGACTGGCTTCATCTGCACCACGAAGACTTCACCGGACGCTATGG
This sequence comes from uncultured Flavipsychrobacter sp., assembly GCA_964430995.1. GTDB lineage: Bacteria > Bacteroidota > Bacteroidia > Chitinophagales > Chitinophagaceae > Nemorincola. The sequence continues at coordinate 88,503 of CAYSIG010000002.1, read as the reverse complement.
TAAGTTCTGGGCGCAATTCAGAACGTTGGAATGGTATCAGCAGGATGTCAGGGCTATGGAAGCCCTTGCGGCAAAAAATGGTTTTAAAAAAGTATCGCAGATGCAGCTCGCCGTAGTAAAAAAGATTCGCGCATTTGTCGCCGGTGGCGGTAACCTATTTGCCATGTGTTCTGCTACGCAAACTTTCGATATTGCTCTTGCCGCAGCAAATACGGACATATGCGCCGGTCCTTTCGATGGTGATCCTGTTACTATGGGCGTGGGCACAGAACTTGATTATACGGACTGTATTGCTTTCAAGGATTTTTCAGTCGACCTTGATGCTCTTTCATACACCCAGGCCAATATTGACAACAATAACTACCGCCGCATACCCGAAGAATTTGACCTCTTCACACTCGCCGCACCTCCCGCCCGGTTCGATCAGGTCCCCGCAATGCTTTGCCAGAACCATACGTCCACCGTTAACGGTTTTATGGGGCAGGCCACTGCTTTTCGCAAGGCTGTTCTGAAACCTGGAGTCCAGGTGCTTGGTGATTTTACCGAACTCAGTGAAGCAAAATACATCCACGGCGAATTAGGCAAAGGCTCCTGGACTTTCCTGGGCGGCCACGACCCCGAAGATTACCAGCACATGGTTTACGACCCCGTTACCGATCTCGCTCTCCACCCCAACTCACCCGGCTACCGCCTCATACTTAATAATGTGCTCGTGCCGGCAGCGGCCCGTACCGTTGTGCCAACCGTAATAATGCACGGTGAAGACCATAAGGATGCCCCCACCGCTGCAAAGCAGATAATAATGGAAAAAGAGATAAAGATGTATCCCAACCCCGCTACCAGCGAGCTTGTCATTACCCTTTCATCCGGCACCATTCAGCAAATCACCGTGCTCAATACCAACGGACAGGAAGTGATAAGCAAGCCCTTCGGCGCCGCTAAAGCCAGTGTAGACATGAAAGCCCTCCCTCCTGGCATGTACCTCATAAAAGTGAATGGTGAATATGCAGGTAAGATAATTAAGGAGTAATACCTGTTTTTAGCCGCTGTATAGTATGACCGGAATATATGACATATGTCGGGTCTTTAGAATTGCATCATCTGACTATTTTGTTATATAGATATATCCCTGCTGTGCTGAAGGCACCGTATATCGCGTACCGTTTATGTCGTAACCAGAAACCTGCTCGTTACAAAAATAGGCTTTACCGTCCATAAAGCCGCGGTGAATAGTTTGCTGCTTCTGCCCGGAAAGGGAGATATTGCTTATAAAATAGATCAATGAGTCGTTAAATTTCAATTTATAGTCGTAGCCGGGCATAAATAATCCCAACCGCATGGTATCCGATGCCGAACTGGCAGAATAGAGCCCTGAAGAGTCTACTACAGTGTCTGTATTTGCAACATAACTGATCATTTTGCCGCCAGCAACAGCATAAGGAGCAAAGCCCACCGCATAGGCATCAACATAGCCGGGACTGCAATTTATGGTTTCTGTGCGGCAGGACGAAGCAAGAGCCAAGATGGCTAATGCAGGAAATAGCAATTTTTTCATAATTGTTGTTTAGTTATGCGTGAAGTAGAGCAAAGCGCATGCCACCCACTCAGGCGAACCGTAAATATTGCTTTTTATGAAAATAACTTTCCCGAAAATGAAAGTGGCCATTTTAAACACCCTTTATGCCCCGATTATATTACAGGTACATCCCTTTCTTCTTTAGCCGCAGCAAATAATGCAGGGATATGTAAAAGTTAGGGGCTATAGCCCCGCCTGATAGGCTTGCAAAATGGCTTGTTTTGCCCACATTAGGCTCATTCGTGTAGAAAAAATAGTTATTACGGTTGCTGAGCAGCATGATGTATTGAAAATTAACGCCCATAGTCAGGTACAGGTCTTTACCCGCCGATTCCCCGTAATTATATTCAAAACCAATGTTTACAGCAGGCGAAAATTTACTGATGTCTTTCACCGAGTCTATTCCTTTCGTCATAGTCTCCCCGGTGGGCCCGGTAATTTTCAAACCTTTTGCTGATAGGTAAGAAAATCCGATTCCCCCATATATATACAACTCGCTCTTAGTGAAGTGTACCACAAAATTTTCATTCAGCATCGGGTTTATGTAGTTGATGTTGAGTACCGCCACATTCCTGCCCAGTTCTTTCAGCGGCAGCCCCGTGCGGCCAAAAGATGTTTTGAACAATGGAAAAAATTGTGTCTCCTCTGGCTTATAGGCCACACCCAAACTAAGCCCGAAACCAAGCTGACCATAGTTTAATTTGGAATTGTAGTCATTCATCAGCACAGGATAGACAATATCAATACCGGCAGATACCTCTACCTGCGCATTGCTATGCAGGGTTGAGAAAAATGGGCAAAAAATCAGCATTACCCGAAAGCAATATTTCTTTATATGCATGTTCATAAACTCCGGTACAAAGCTAATGGTTTAAGGGCATCCGTGATATTACTCTTTATACATGAACCATTTTGCCAGTTCTTTGTAGCTGGCCTTCTTGCCATACATCAGTATGCCTACACGGTATATTCTTGCTGCTACCCATACCGTGAACAGGAAACCAAGTATCATCAGCAGCATAGATAAGGCAAGCTGCCACGCCGGCACACCAAAGGGTATTCGTATCATCATGGCTATAGGTGAGGTAAATGGTATCATAGACAGCCATACCGATAACGAGCTGTCAGGGTTATTGATGACAAAGTTCATGGAAAGAATTATAGTGAATATCAACGGCATGGTAATGGGCAGCATGAATTGTTGTGTTTCCGTTTCATTATCCACCGCAGAGCCTACCATGGCAAAAAGTGAACTGTATATCAGGTAGCCGAACAGAAAATAGAACAGGAAACAGCCAATGGTATATGCAATCGGGATACTGCCTATCGATTCCATAATCATGCCCATGCCCTGGTTGGCCGCCTGCCTGGCCACAACCGCGTCTGCCTTGGTAGCCTCTTTCAGTTGTGCTACCTGTTCGGTCTTTTGCCCCATGCTTTTCATCATCACGCCACCTGCTACTGTAGATAACGCCAGCGAAACGACTATCCACAGCGTAAATTGCGTAAGTCCTACCAGTCCGATGCCTATTATCTTGCCCAGCATAAGTTGGAATGGCTTCACCGAAGAAATGATCACCTCTACTACACGGCTCACTTTTTCTTCTATTACACCACGCATCACCTGCGCGCCATAAATGAATAGCGACATATAGATAAGAAATGCCGAAAGAAAGCCTACTGCATATGCCACCATCGTCTGAGCGTCCGTTTCTCCTTCTTCTGATATTTGTTTCGCATCTATCGAAATTGATTGTTGCGCCTTTGCAAGCACTGCCGTGTCTATGCCTGCTACCATCAGCCGTTGTGTCTGCGCCACTTTGCTAAGCCCGTTCTCTATCACCTGTAAGGTAATGGCACTGGCTTTCTTTTTGCCAAACAACTGAACACCGGTAATGGATGCAGGAACATAAAGCAGGTAATCGTATCCCGATTTCAGAAATCCTGCCTTCACGCTTGCATAGTCGCTGGTTGTAAAGCTGTATTCCAATGTACCGCTATTGACCAGTTTGTTCATGAACATGCCGCTTTCATCCACCACTTCCACCTTTTTCTTATCGCCGAAGTCGTCTTGTTTTGCCACCAGGACGCCCACCAGAATACCCATGCCTATGAACAGCACAGGTGTCAGGAAGGTCATTATTAGAAATGACTTCTTTTTAACCCTTGATAAATATTCCCTTTGTATAATGAGCCATATCTTATTCATGTGCGTATTGTTTTATTGTTGCCCAATGGGGTTTCTACCTCTATTTTCCGGTTACTTTGATTTACTCACTGTCTGTATAAATATCTCGTTCATTGTCGGTACTTTTTCCTCTAACTTAGTGATGCTTACTTGTGGCAGCATGAACTGGAGTACGTCATTTATCCTGCCTCCCGCATTTATCCTCAGCACCATCTGGTGATGGCCGTCTGCCTCGGTTTCAGAGATTATTGCGAAGGGCGCGCCGCCTGTGACATTTACTTTTGATCCTTCATACTCTAGCAAAAATGTCCCGTTCCGGTGGCTGTTCCTTATGGATTTCACTTTTCCTTCCAGTATTTTGTGAGACAAATTGAGCAGCGCTATTGAATCGCACAACTCCTCTACCGACTCCATCCGGTGGGTGGAGAAAATAATCGTTGCGCCTTTTTTGTTCAGCTCCAGTATCTCGTTCTTTATTAGTTCGGCGTTTACCGGGTCAAAACCGCTGAAGGGCTCATCCAGTATCAGCAATTCGGGCTCATGCAGCACCGTGGCCACAAACTGCACTTTCTGCTGCATCCCTTTCGACAGGTCCTCAACCTTTTTGTTCAGCCAGCTAAGCATATCCATTTTTCCGAACCAAAATTTTATTCTTGTCCGTGCGTCATTTCTGCTAAGTCCTTTCAGTTGTGCCAGGTAGAGCATCTGCTCACCTATCTCCATTTTCTTATATAGCCCGCGTTCTTCAGGCAGGTAGCCTATATTCCCTATATGCGATTGATTGAGTTTCTCGCCATTGAAAAGTATCTCTCCCGAATCTGGTGCAGTTATCTGGTTAATGATGCGGATAAGGGATGTTTTGCCGGCACCGTTAGGTCCCAGCAACCCGAATACCTTCCCCTTCTCTATCTCCATGCTCACATTGTCCAATGCCCGGTGGCTGGCATATTGCTTTACAATATTCCGTATGCTGATCATCTGCTTGTAATTATTATGGAAAAATAGGAAAAGTTAAGTACAGATACGCTTATGCCAGATAGTAAAACGAAAAACAATGCTGTTTCTTATGCCTGGATTAAAAAAATGTGCTTGTTTTCGCGGAAATCAGGAACTTTGTTCAAATAGCTTAAATATGTCTTCGAAAGGTAAATTTGAAAAACTGAAAGCTTTTTATACACAGTTGTTTCCCATTACAGAGGAGGGCTGGAAGGTCACAGAAAGTGTGTTGGCTATCCGCTCGTTCAAAAAAGGGGATTTTATTGTCCGTGAGGGCAGCATCTGCAATTATGTTTCTTTTGTCAATCATGGGCTTTGCCGTGTGTATTTCCTAGTGGATGGCAAAGAAAAGATCATTAAGTTTTCGAGTGAATGTGAATACGTAAGCGATTATGAAAGTTTCCTCACCCGTAAGCCTGCATTGACCTTTGTGCAGGCATTGGAAGATACAGAGGTTGTTGACATTTCATACCCCGACCTTCAAATGTTATATCAGCAGGTGCCCGAGGCAAATGTATTGGGGCGGATGATAGCAGAACAATTGTTCCTGTTTACCTGCAATAACAACCGCGCCGGGGTAAAGGACTCTATACTGGAGCGGTACACCAATCTCATCATGGACCAGCCCTGGCTATTGCAGCGCGTGCCACAGTATATGATCGCCTCTTATCTCGGCATCACGCCGGAAGCGCTGAGCCGCATCAAATCAAGGGTAGGTAAGCAAAAAACGGCCCCCGTAGCTGTTTATTGATCCGGGTTAAGATATTCATGCCCGGCCCGAAATCTTAACCCTGGTCAATGGATGGTATGCGCCGGTAGTGGAAATTTGCACCAAATCTCATACTCATGAAGCGCATTGTATTGTTCGTTTTACTGACACTCTCCCACATCATCAGCTCAGCCCAGACACAGACTATCACCGGCAATGTATATGATGAAGCCTCTAAGGCACCCTTACCCGGTGTCACGGTTGTTGTGGTTAACAGCAGCCCTGTCCGGGGAACTGTCACGGACGACAAAGGCCATTTCAGGATAGACAGCGTATTGCTTGGACGCCGGTCTATCAAATTCTCCTATCTCTCCTATGAGGAACAGGTGGTACACGACCTTGTGATAACTGCAGGCAAAGAGGTGAACCTGAATATAAACATGCAGGAGGCCGTGCATACACTTAAAGAATACACAATCAGCTACGACCGTGGCAAAGACAAAAACCACACCATAAACGATATGGCACTTATCAGCGCCCGTTCATTTAATGTAGACGAGACCAAACGTTATGCCGGTTCACTCGGCGACCCTTCCCGCATGGCTGCCAACTATGCCGGCATTGTAGCAGGCAACGACAGCCGCAACGATATAGTAGTGCGTGGCAACTCTCCTACCGGTATGCTCTGGCAGATAGAAGGTATGAATGTGCCTAATCCCAACCACTTCGGCACGCTCAACAGCACCGGTGGGCCCGTGAGCATGCTCAACAACAACAATATTGATAAATCCGATTTCTTTACCGGCGCATTCCCTGCCCAATATGGCAATGCCCTTGCCGGTGTTTTTGACATAAAGCTGCGCAACGGCAACATGAACAAAGGCGAATACGTAGCCCAAATCGGTTTCAATGGCTTTGAAGGGGGTGCGGAAGGACCCATTGGCAAGAATAAAAAAACCTCCTACCTCGTCAACTATCGCTACAGCACCCTTGGCGTTTTCAAAGCCCTAGGCCTCAACCTTGGAACAGGCACGGCGGTGCCGGTTTACCAGGATGCCAACTACAAGCTGGTATCTAACCTGAGTAAAAAAAGCAAGATATCCTTCTTTGGCCTCCTGGGCGATAGCAAAGCCGACTTCCTTGGCAAGGACATAGACACCACCATGCCCGACCTTTACGGCGGCAATCCCTTCCAGAACCAACGGAGCCAGTTCCGCAGCACCATAAACGGCCTCATTTTCGACCACCAGTTGTCCGACAGATCATCAGTAAAACTCATAGCCGGTTACACCACTACTTTCCAGTATTTCACCAACGATTCCATCAGCGATGTTGATGGCTCCACCTATCCCCACCAGTATGTCAATTTTGAAACGGGAAAACTGTCCTTGCAGGGCACATACGCGCATAAGTTCAATGCACGCAACAATATTCAGGCCGGGTTCTTTTATGAGCATACGTCTTTCAATACTCTTTTCAAGGAAATGGATCCCGGCCAGCCTGACAGGGTATTTGAAGACCAGAAAGGGTCGCTTGCGCTCGGGCAGGCATTCGTTCAGTGGAAACACCGTTTCAGCCAGGGCCTCTCGCTGGTATCAGGTGTGCATGCCCAGTACTTAGATATCAACAACAGTTTTGCTGCTGAGCCGCGCGCCGCACTCCGCTACAGCCTCAATACCCGCAACGCCTTCAGTCTCGGCTACGGTATGCATAACCAGGCGCAGAATGTCTACAACTATTATGTGCGCACAGCCACACCTTCAGGCGTAGCGTATACGAACAAAAATCTAGACTTTACCCGCAGCCAGCACATCATTGCCGGTTACGATTACAACATCTCCGCCTCTATGCGCGTGAAAGTAGAGGCTTACTACCAGTTGCTGGATAAAGTACCCGTTACCGGTACCCCTTCCTCATACTCATCATTGAACTCCGGTGCCGACTTCGGCCTTGACAGCTATGATAGCCTAACGAATAAAGGTACCGGCACTAATATGGGCGGGGAACTCACGGTAGAACATTTTCTTAAAAATGGCTTCTACTTCCTGGCCACCGGCTCACTCATAAATTCAAAATACAAAGGCAGCGACGGCATTGAGCGCAATGCAGCTTTCAACATAGGCCATGTGGTGAACCTGCTGGCAGGTAAGGAGTTTAAATTAGGGAAGAAGGGCTCTGTGCTTGCGCTCAACATAAGGGTGGTGGAGATAGGTGGCCGCTACCTCACGCCTATAGACCTCGCAGCCTCGCAGGCAAAAGGCGATGCTGTTTACAGGAACGACCTCGCCTATTCGCAAAAGCAGAACGACTATTTCCGTACAGACATCAAGATTGCATACCGCAAAGAGTATAAAAGAAGCACGCTCGAAGTTTCGCTCGACCTGCAAAACATCACTAACAACAAGAACATCTTTAACCAGACCTACGACAAACGCACTAACCGTATTGTGAACAACTACCAGCAGGGCTTCTTCCCTGTGCCGCTGGTCAGGTATACGTTTTAGCCAATGAGTACATTGCCTGTCATATCAGCCGGAATGTTGAGGCCCATATAACTCAATATGGTAGGCGCAAGGTCGCCCAGCTTACCGGGTCTTAAGCCGCCCTTATAGTCATTAGATATAAGGAAGAGTGGCACTGGGTTTAGTGTGTGCGCTGTATTTGGGGTGCCATCCTCGTTTACGAGGTAGTCAGCATTGCCGTGGTCTGCCGTGAGGAATACGCCATAACCATTTGCCAGTGCTGCAGGCACTATACGGCTCACGCAATTGTCAACAGTTTCGACAGCCTTTATCACTGCCTCCCACACACCTGTATGGCCCACCATATCGGGGTTGGCAAAGTTCAGGCAAATGAAATCGGCTGTTTGCCCGGTTATTTCGGGCAGTATCGCCTCGGCTACTTCAAAAGCGCTCATTTCCGGCTTCTGGTCGTAGGTGGTTACTGTGCGCGGCGATGGTATCATGATGCGTTTTTCATCCCTGAAGGGCTGCTCCCTGCCCCCTGAGAAGAAGAAAGTAACATGGGGATATTTCTCAGTCTCGGCTATCCGTATCTGACTTTTTCCGTTTGCCTCCAGCACCTCGCCCAGTGTATTGGTGAGGTCTTTGTTCATAAACACTACACCCACATCTTTATAGCTCTTATCATATTCGGTCATGGTCACATAATGCAGCTTCAGGGGCTGCATATGGTGAGCCTCAAAAGCCTCCTGTGTGAGTGCGGTAGTAATCTCCCGGCACCTGTCGGTGCGGAAGTTGAAGCATACTACCACATCGCCATCCTTAATGGTGGCCAGTGGCGCGCCTGTTGCATCGCATACTATTACCGGCTTTATGAATTCGTCTGTTACACCATCGTTGTACGATGCCTCTATAGCCGCAATCGCATCCTGCGTATGCAGGCCGACACCTTGCGTCAGTCCATCATAGGCCACCTTTACGCGCTCCCAGCGTTTGTCCCTGTCCATGGCGTAAAAGCGCCCGGTTACAGATGCCAGCTTTGCGCCAGTGCTGTCTGTATGTTCTTTCAGCTCCCTTACAAAACCCAACCCGCTCTTAGGGTCGCAGTCGCGGCCATCGGTAAAAGCATGGACCGCTACCTGTGGCACATGATTCTTTTGCGCCAGTGTGCAAAGCTCCTTCAGGTGGTTGATGTGTGAATGCACGCCGCCATCGCTTACCAGCCCTATGAAGTGTAATGTCTTTCCTTCGGTCTTAGCAGCGTTGAAAGCAGCATTAAGCACAGGGCTGCGTTCCAGTTCACCTTCACGTACTGCTACATTTATCCGTTGCAGCTCCTGGTACACTATGCGCCCGGCACCAATGTTCAGATGCCCCACTTCTGAATTACCCATCTGCCCGTCGGGCAGGCCTACTGCTTCGCCGCAGGTGATGAGCTCAGTATTGGGGTATTTGCTGTACAGTGATCTTACAAAAGGAACATTGGCATTGGCGATGGCATCGGCGGAAGGTACTTTACCATGCCCCCAGCCATCCATAATAATGAGGATTGCTTTTTTCGACATTGTGCAAAGGTACAAAAAAGCTATATGCCTGAATTTCATTAGCTAATGAGCTGTAACAAAGCAGCATCCGTAGCCCAAACCCTGCTGCCGAGGCAGGTGGGTGAACCAACCTTCGCCAAGGCTTGGGTGTTTGATGGAGGGTATAATTTCGGGATTTTGTCGTTTTTCGGTAAATATTTATTTTCAGATGTGACGAAATGCCCTGTGGGCTTGTGTTATGTGTTTTATTGCCAGGTATAAAGGGGTATAATTATACCCTAAAAGGTATACTTATACCCCCAAAGGTATATTTATACCTAAAGAGGTATAAAAAACCCGGGTATAAGGTCGTCGTAGTTCGAAGCTCACTAAGAGTCGTGAGCCGCCGAGCCCGCAGCAGATAAAATAAGTTGCCAGCCATTCAAAGAACTTGCTCCATTTTTTTGGTATCCCTCCTTCGCTATAGCCTTCATTAAAACTATGGCTATTGATAAAAGCTACGGCGGGCGAAGCAGGTAAAGTTCGCGAAGGTGGGATTACCTGCCAAATAAAAAAAACATCATGGTACAGAAACTGTACCGTCATGGTTTTTCGGTGTAGTGTGGGCGCGGGTTTGAGCCGTTTTTCAGGATTTAAGAATTTACGAGTAGTACTATGCCGCTACTTATCAGCTTTCCCTATCAGAGCAATCTGTTTGTGACTCCGCGCTACTTAGTGTGAGAGACTTTATTAACAAGTATCATAATGAGATTTAACAAAATAAAATTCGTACCCGGGCAACCTTTTTATTCCTTTGCGCATATATTAAGGAAAGCAAACACACACCATTGACCGAACAAAAGGCCATAGAAGGTTGTAAGCGGCAAGACCGTATATCGCAGAAATACCTGTTTGATACCTATTCAGACGGTATGCTGATGGTGTGCCTGCGGTATGTGAAGCACCTGCCCGATGCCGAGGAACTGATGCTGAATGGCTTTTTTAACTTCTACAAGTCTATTGACAGATTTGTATATGGAGGGCCAGGCAGCATAGGTGGCTGGCTAAAAAAGATAATGGTGAATGAGTGCCTCATGTTCCTGCGCAAAAAGAACGAACTGAGGATGGTGGGTGAGGACAATGCGGAAAAAATAGGGGTGGATGGCGACCTCAGTAAAATAAATGCACGGGAGATATTTCAGCTTATCATGACATTACCTGCCGGTTACCGAACGGTGTTCAACTTGTTCTGCATAGAGGAATACGGCCATAAAGAGATAGCGAAGATGCTGGGAATAACGGAAGGTACATCAAAATCGCAGTTGAATAAAGCAAGGATGATGCTGCAAAAAATGTTGAAAGAAAAACAAATAGTGTTATGAACAACGATAAAGTGCTGAAGGAAAAACTAAACTCACTGGATACATTATCCACAGGCATAGTGTTTGGCAAGGAAGAAGCGTGGGATAAACTGCAGGCGCGTATGGATAAGCCGGCACGGGTCATACCATTGAAATTCTGGATGGCAGCCGCAGCTATATTGCTATTGTTTGTAACCATATTCCTTGCTTTCAATAATAATACTCCCGTAAACGAAGTAGCAAAGAACAATACACCCCAACAATCAATACCGGCAAATAACACACACTCAACACCTGTGGAACAACCCGCCATAATAACAGAAAAGACCACACCTGCTATTACTCACAAAGCAATAAAGCACACCACAATAGCAAAGGAAAAACAGATTACCCACCCCCGGCCGGAGGAGATACAGATCGTACGGGCGCCCGTCGTAGAAACACCTGTGGCAGAGAATGTTGTTCCTGTAGCAACTGCGCCTGTGGTATCAGTTTCAAAAATTCCAACAACGGTGGTGCACATCAACGATATGGTGAATGAGGCCGGATCAGCCGCAACAGCAGCCGCTAATCCATCATTCAGAATAGTGACAGGACAGGTGATCCACCTGAATGACATCAACGACCACCAGGTAAGGACCAATAATTACCTGCGGCAACAAAAAGATTTTATGGTGAGCATACCAATATTTAATACTGCCACAGAATATAATTCCATTCCGTCTTCCGATAATTCAAACTATACACGCAGTAATCTGCTAAAATTCAAGATCAACTAAAAATCAAAAAAAATGAACAGACTGCTTTTATTCGCAGCGCTTGTAATAAGCCTGCAAGGGGATCTTTTTGCCCAGGAAAACAAACAGGAAACACTGACCAAAACACAAAGTAGCTTTTACATCGTTCCTAAACGGGTCAACCACCGTCATTGGGTACATTTACCAAAAGACGAAAAAATGCTCATCGAAGTAGCGAATGATTACGGCCTCATTGCCAATCTTGATTCTTTACTAACAATCGTTAAGCGTGATATAGCTTTTTATAAAGACTCGCTGGATGCTGCAGGAAGTGTACGCATTGATTACAATTTCACCTCAGTACCTGGCATCAGTAAGATCCGGTTTAAAAAATACGCCCCCGATGGCGACCTGTTTATAAACAACCATACAAATGTTGCACGACTGAAAATAGACCAAGACACCTTGTGCGTGACGGTTGATATGCCGGTAAAAAGGGCGCAAACTGAAAAACTAGCTGCAACTCAGGTGACTTTTTATCTCAACAATTATACCGACCTCGACGACCTGTTGCAGAACAAGGGCATGCTGAACAATATTGTTGACACCCTGGCATCGGTTTCGAAACCGAGGAAGGGGCTATTTGCTTCACAAAAATCATCAATACTCTACAGGCCTTTCGATACTAGCAATTTCTCAGGGCTAAACAGGTTTAAGAAGGCCAACGTACTTTGGAATGACGAAAAGGATATGTATAAGTCTCACGGCATGCTCACTATAGATGGCTCATTGGGAATAGGAGTAGTGCGCAACATGCTGGCCCCTATGGCAGAATTGGGAATTGAAGTTAATGACAGGTGGAGTATTGTTTCGGGAAGGAACAGTTTTATCAGGGCATCTGCTACTCCCTATTTCTTTTTCGAAAAAGGCCTTGGGAACAACATAACTGTCAATGACAATTGGTTTGCTACACTTGAATTCGGGACACAGAAAGATGATAAGCGCGCCTCGGTTGGCATAGGTTACCTATTCGCTGAAAAAGGAGGTTATTTTCAGAATACAACAGGTAAAGTATTTGCTGTATACACCTTAAGTAAGCGGGTTTCATTGTGCCCGGAGATCATCTTCACCAACAATTTCAGGCAGGTATACCCGGGTGTTACGCTGCGGTTCTGATCAATTTGCCAGCCGCGCCCAAAAGATGTAGCTTTATAGAAACATAGCCGCATGAAAAATAGCATTGTATTGACCGCCTTGTTATTAACTGTATATGCTGCTGCTGCCCAAAATGTACACCTGAGGCACGATACCATATTTGCGTATGGCCACCCTTACGCGAAATTCAGAAGCGGAAATAATAAACCTGAACGATATGCTGTTCATGCTTTAAACGGTGCCAGATTAATAGAACTGCACGATGGCCGTGTGGAAGTAAATGGCAAACAGGGATACGTTGTTACATTTTGGGGAGATAAACGGCAGGCTATGGTGGCAAAAGATGCCGGTTTCCCGTTCTCGTTCATCAAAGAAATGGTAAAGCATACCCTTATCGCCGGCATGGCTATAAATGAAGCGCATGAAACAGCGTTCATCAAAGCCCACCCAATGCCCGAGGGTTATACTGATGTAGAGCAGCTTACTGACGATCTAAGGAAGTCATATAGAAATGAGCAGATTCTCCCACAAAAGCAGTAGCTTTATATAAATTCAAGCCATATGAAGAACGCTATTTATGTTGCAGCACTGCTTTTACTCACAGGTAATGCAGCCTCTGCTCAAAACAGCATACCCGTTGTGCCTGCAACCGACCGACAGCAGCAGTTATTCAATCAGGATGTATCTACCTATGTTCCAGAGGATAAATATGCGCTGCCATGGGAACGGATTGAATGGAAAGACATTGCATGGAAGAAGCGTGTATGGCGCGATATTCACGTTCGGAAGCTGGAGAACAGGGCGTTTGATAACTTGGCGACTGTATTGGTTGAAGGTTTTTTAAAAGGGGCATATAAGGCATACAGTGCAGCCGATGACCGTTTCACCACCGAATTGACCAGAGAGCAATTCATTGCGCTGCTCACATCCCGCGGCTTCAACCCTGCAACAGTAACCAAATACAGGATCAAGGAAGATTGGTTGTTCCTGAGTAATGAAAACAGGATAGTAGTGCGGATACTTGGCATTGCCCCTATCAGGGAATCAGCGACCTCTGATGGACCTGCCCTCCCCCAACCTGCATTCTGGCTCTACTACCCCGATACCCGCAATTTCCTTGCACAGCAGAAGGTTGTGAGCAAAGAAAACCCTTACGTCCTTAACTGGGACAATCTGATGGAAGGCAGGCACTTTAACAGCGATATAGATAAAGTGATAACAAAGTAAATCCCAAGTAAATAAATAAGCCCCCGGCAGAGCCGGGGGCTTAACAATATGATATCCGCAAAGGTTATGCTATTTTCTCCACCTGCATATAGTTCAGTTCTACCGGTGTAGCGCGGCCAAATATCTTCACCACAACCTTCAACTTCTTCTTCTCGTTGTTTATCTCTTCCACGGTACCGTTGAAATCGTTGAAAGGACCGTCCACAATCTTCACTGTTTCGCCTATTATGTAAGGATCTGCGTAGCTGATACCCTGCTCACCCACTTCGTCCATCTTGCCAAACATCTTGTTCACTTCGCTTTTGCGCAGTGCAGTAGGATGTTCTTTGCCCAAGAAGTGTATCACCCCTGTTACGTTCTTTATGGTATGGATGATATCGTCGGTCAATTTACCATCGTTTGCCTCCAGTAGTATATAGCCGGGGAACAACGTTTTTTCACGCAACACCTTCTTTCCATTCAGCACCTTGAATACCTTCTCCACAGGGCAAAGCACCTGCACCACACTGTTGGTCCAGTTGTTTATCTTCACCTCTTTGTCCAGATATTCCTTCACCTTTTTTTCCTTACCACTGATAACGCGTATTACGTACCACTTGGTTTCGGCAGCAGGTTTCGCGGGCTGCTGACTTATTTCTGATTCGCTCATTGTTTCCATTATTTACCCAATATTTTATATACGAACCGTAATACGTTCTCGGCGGCAAGGTCCATACCAAATACCACAGCGGTAACGAGGGCCAGCGCAATCATCACGATGATGGTAGTTTGCTGCAGCTCTTCCCATGTAGGCCAGGTTACTTTATGGAGCAACTCGTCGTATGCTTCCTGGATATAACTTCCAACTTTACTCATGTTTCTGATTTAGTGTTAAAAGGTTAAAGGGTTAAAAAGATAAAAGGTTAAATGGCACTACCAATTAACGAATTAGCCTGTTAACAAATTAACCAGTTAACTGATTAACATTAAAAAACTGCACGGGCACGCGGATTCGAACCACGATCGAAGGTTTTGGAGACCTCTATTCTACCATTGAACTATGCCCGTATTTTAGCCGGCAGTGTGCAGTTTACAATCTGCGGTAGTACCGTTAAAAAATCAAAAAGCCAAAAAGCAGAACCTTTTGACTTTTTGCAGGGATGGCAAAGGTAAGTATTTTTTCGGTTATACTAAAAATAATCCTTGCCTTTCTCTATAAAAACCTATTAATATATAACGAATTTTTTTGTCATTTTCGTACCATCTATATTCAGTATCACAAGATACATTCCGGCAGCCTGTGTTACATCGCGTGTTATGAATTCCTGGTGTACACTGTTGGGGTCCAGCTGCAAGGATTTCCGGATGAGCACTTTACCTGTAATGTCTGTAATGGTATAGTCAGCATTTCCGTTTCCTCCGGTCTTGAAAGCTAGCGTGCAGCCATTAGATGACGGGTTAGGGAATATATCAAATTGTCTTTCGGAATTCAGGGCTTCCCTTACTTCGGCAGGCCATGCTGATATAGAGAAGCGGTCGAGGTAAAGGTTATTGCCCCCGTTGCCCGGCCAGTAGCGGAAACGGAAGAACGTATTGGCAGACCTATCGGCCGCAGGGATAGCTACAGTGCGTGGTTTCCAGACAGAAGCGGATGTGGGCACGAAGTCAGTATTCAGAGCGCCGTTGTTTGCGAGGTCGGTACTCTTAAATGTAGCCAGGGTTTTCCATAAGCCTCCGCCGGTTGTTGACACCTCAACTTCCAGTGAGTCATTTATTGCTTCATCCCACATGGATATGCCTGCTGTGGTCCTTGCCCCGCAGGAGAAGAAGTCGAGGTAAAGATCAGTGGCTGAGTTAGTGAGGTTAAATGCGGGAGTGAAGAAATCGTCATGATCGCCGGTGGCTGTGCCTGCATACCTTGATTTAGGGGTAAGGCATGAGGTATCGAATGAATGGTACCTGATACAGCTATTATCACCAAAGCCAGCAGCATTGCTAAATTGCCATTTGAATTGGTTGCCGTAATAATTGAACATAGGCCAATTGCTGATGGCTGATTCGCTGGCGAATTCCTGGAAGTAACCCTGACCGCCAACAGGAGTTGTGTCGGCTGCATAAACGGCCTGTGTATTTACCAGAGTATTGCTGCCGGCATTAGAATTGGCAATAAGGGTGACAGTAACCCACCCAGGGGTTCCAATCTTCGTTGTTACTGTGGATGTGCTTGTAGAAGTTGCCGGTGTGGCGCTGTTAGAAAACGTCCATTCTACGGATGAAATAGTGTCATTCCAGCTGGCATTTTTGAAAACAAAACTTGCCTTGTCGAAAGTCATGAAATGTGTACGTGAGTCTGTGAATGAGCCTGGCGTAGCTTTACTCATAAAGAAATCAGCTATCGGTTTAAGTTCGGGCCTTGGCGCCAGTGCGCCAGTTGCTGCGAGGTTGGCAGCTGTGTGCAGGTTATTTCTTCCGGCAGTAGCGCTTGTGAGGGCTGCACGCATCCGCACGCCCTGGCCTATTGTGAACATGCGGTCGCAATAGGTATAGTCCATAATGTTCTGCGCATTGGTGGTATCAGGATAATCAACTACTGAATCGGCGCCACTGGCGGCAGTGTATGTCCTTTTATATCCTTTGGCGCATACTGTGTCATATAATGCAGCAGGAGAGCAACCTGAAGGGCTGTGGCCTTTTGTAGGAGGGGTATCATGAACATTATCGTCGCCACATGCCACTCCGGGGTTATTGGTATTACCCCACGGGTGCCTGAGATTAAGTACATGGCCCAGTTCATGAGGAATTGTTTTAGATTCATCCACATATGACGCAAGGCTGATGATACCATCGTAAAAAGGAATGGAGGCTGCGCTGGATGGTGTGTAAGCATACGCAGCAGCGCCGGAATGATCTGCACTGAATTTGTTTACCGACCAGATATTGATGTATTTGTTGTTTGGCCAGTTGTCAAATTTTGCCTGGTCGCCACCGCTGAAAGTAAGATACGAGTGATGACGTACAATCCCTTTTGTGGGGTTGCCCTGAGGGTCAATTGTAGCCAGGTGAAAGCGGATGCGGCTGTTACCTACCCATTTTTTGAAGGGTTCGATGACTGATATTGTATCAGGGTTTTGCTTTAAGTAGACAGTATTCCAGTAGGCTACGGCATCAAAGATCACATTGTCCGGAATATTCTCTGCGCCATAGTCGTGTACCACGTGTATCACTATCGGCACTTCATATATGGTTGTATCTTCAGCCGTTGTGCGTGCACCTTTAATATTGCCTAAACCGGCCTCCAACTGCTCTTCATAGTCCTTCAGTTCAGGGTACTTTTTCAACAGCAATCTGTAATTCTCATCAGTAGAACAAGGCATCATTTGCGCCTGAGTATGTGCAGACACCAGCAGGAGTGCAAATGCAAGTAATTTTCGCAGCATTATATCAGAATATTTATTAAAAAAGATGAACAACAAATGTACCATTAATATCCGGGATAATCAGATGTAGGTACATTGGATTCACCCCAGAAATAGTATGATTTACAACAAAAAAAAACCGCCCCGATAAAATCGGGGCGGCCTGTTATTTCAATCTCTTAAAGGAGATTATTTGATTATTTCAGTTACCTGACCGGCACCTACTGTACGGCCACCTTCGCGAATCGCGAATTTCAGACCTTTTTCCATCGCAATAGGAGCGATGAGTTTTACAGTGAGGTTCACGTTATCACCAGGCATTACCATTTCCACACCTGCGGGCAGCTCGCACTCGCCGGTTACGTCCGTAGTACGGAAGTAGAACTGTGGACGATATTTGTTGAAGAACGGAGTGTGACGGCCGCCTTCTTCTTTGCTCAGTACATAAACTTCGCCTTTGAAATCGGTGTGCGGGGTGATGCTCTTAGGAGCGCAGATAACCATACCACGGCGGATATCTTTCTTTTCAATACCGCGGAGGAGGATACCGGCGTTGTCACCAGCCTGACCCTGATCAAGAAGTTTCTTGAACATTTCCACACCTGTGCAGGTTGAAGATTGTGCAGCTTCGTTGAAACCAACGATCTCTACGTTCTCACCTACTTTAATGATACCGCGCTCGATACGGCCTGTAGCCACTGTGCCACGACCAGTAATGGTGAACACGTCTTCCACTGACATCAGGAACGGCTTGTCAACAGCGCGCTCAGGAGTTGGGATGTAGCTGTCAACTGCTGCCATCAGGTCATCAACTGCCTGAACCCATTTTGGATCGCCGGCCAGAGCGCCTGTAGCAGAACCCTGAATGATTGGCGTGTTATCGCCATCATAGTCATATTTGCTGAGCAGCTCACGGATTTCCATTTCCACGAGTTCAAGAATTTCTGCGTCTTCAACAAGGTCAACCTTGTTCATGAAGATCACGATACGTGGTACACCCACCTGGCGAGCCAGCAGGATGTGCTCCTTAGTTTGTGGCATAGGACCATCGGTAGCGGCTACCACGAGGATAGCGCCGTCCATCTGGGCAGCACCAGTAATCATGTTCTTTACATAGTCAGCGTGACCCGGGCAATCTACGTGTGCGTAGTGACGGTTAGCTGTTTGGTATTCTACGTGTGCGGTATTGATAGTGATACCACGCTCTTTTTCTTCAGGGGCAGCATCAATTTCATCATAACCTTTTTTCTCAGCCAGACCTCTTCCCGAAAGAATGGTAGTAATAGCCGCTGTTAAAGTGGTTTTACCATGGTCAACGTGGCCTATGGTACCAATGTTTACGTGGGGTTTTTCCCGCTTAAAGGTCTCTTTTGCCATTGTATTTTGTTTTAAAAACTGTTTAAATTGTTATTTGTTATTATAGGCCATTTCTGGCATTATTACTTATTTATCTGCTATACAAGCCAAGAGCTGTTGAGCAGGATTGAACTGCCGACCTCTTCCTTACCAAGGAAGTGCTCTACCGCTGAGCTACAACAGCTTTTAATCAGCTAATTTGATAATTAGCTGATTAGCTAATGTTATTCAATACTTAAAAGAACTTCATTTACAATTAGCTAATTTTTACATGAGCTAATCAGTTAATTTTCTGCGAGCGGGAGACGAGGCTCGAACCCGCGACCTACAGCTTGGAAGGCTGTCGCTCTACCAACTGAGCTACTCCCGCTTGTCAATAAAGTCGGCAGTCCTCAGTTTGCAGTCATAAATTAACTGCCAACTGAAAACTGTCAACTTAGCGTGGGCAGAGAAGGATTCGAACCTCCGTACTCGTGAGAGAACAGATTTACAGTCTGTCGCCTTTAGCCACTCGGCCATCTACCCATTTTTATTTATGATTGACGATTTTTGATTTATGCCTGAAAATGCCATAAATCATATTTATAAATCATAAATAAGCTGAGCCACTTGCCGGAGTCGAACCAGCGACCTACTGATTACAAATCAGTTGCTCTACCAACTGAGCTAAAGTGGCTTTTGCAAAGAACTTAATTCCCGTTTTTGAAACGGGACTGCAAAAGTAGAGAAGTTAATTTGGTTTTACAAATAATTTTAGAATTTTTCGTGAATAGCAAAAAACATACCCCGGAATAACTATCCGGAAGCTTTTTTATGGTTGGGCGAGGCCCGTATTTATTTCGTCATGTGGTATTAATTATGACCGAAGAAATTGCTTTTTATGTTGCATCACCTATTTTTACGAACAAATACATAGCAGTAGTTTGCGGAGACCCTCAATAACATCACTATTTTTTTCATTTGGCGTAGCAATAATGGCTATTGCGTTAAATGCATGTTCGGAAAACGGTAAGAACCGGGTAAGCGACGATGCCGATTTTGCCAATTTCAGAGAGGAGCAAACGGCACTGCTTAATGCAGGGAAATTTCGTGACCACAGGACTTTAATACACCGTACCGATTCATTTTACGCGTTAAAACATAATGTTTCCCAATATTTCCTCCACACCATCTATGCGGCAAAAAGCAGGGACTATTATGAGATCAGCGAATACGACAGCAGCGACCTTTTTGCAGACAGTGCCCTGTATATCATTGAGAAAAATGATTTTGAAAAAAAATACCCGATCGACTATGCCAATGCGCTGATGCTGAAGGGACAGGCTTTGTATGCAAACAAACATTTCAGCAAGGCTTATAATTATTACTTTAAAGCAGCCCAGTTATCAGATCAGTTAAAAGACACCTGTGCATCTCATGAAATTGCGTACAGACTTGGCATGGCGGCTTATAAGCAAAAAAAGTATGCTGACGCTGCCGGGTATTTTAAGCGCTCGTATCTTTCGGGCACGCACTGTAAAAATTTCTCCACATATCTGTTGCAGGAACAACTGGATAATATCGCTTTGTGTTATGAAAAGCTGGCCATGCCCGACAGTGCGGTATTTTATTATGATTCAGCGCTTTCTTTTATCAGGAAAAATTCCGGCAGCTTTCCCAGCAGTATAATGACTGAAAAAGCGCTCGCGGTTGTATACGGTAACATAGGCGGCCTTTATCTCTCTATCGGCAGAGTGGACACGGCCATCAGTTTATTGAGAAAGAGTTATGAAATTAATATTCGGCCCCAATACGATAACCGTGATGCACTGCTTACACACCTGAAACAGGCGAACGCCTATCTGAAAAAAAAGAACCTTCCATTACTCTTTAGCATACTTACCGACATACGCGCAGAACTGGATTCTATCAACCACCCGATCGAAGCCGATGCAAGCTGGCATATGCTTATGTTTCAATATTATGAAATGACGGCCAAGCCGGCTGAAACTTTCCGGCATTTCCGCGCATACTCCGCGCTTCGCGATACATTGTGGCAACTGGAGAAACAGCAATTGCAAAATGACCTTACCCGGGAGCTAAAGGATAAAGAGCAGGCCAGCCAGATAGGCCGCCTGCAGCAGCAAAACCAACTAAATAATGTGTACCTGTGGGTGACCATAGGATTTGCAGTACTGGCGCTCGTTATTATCGCACTTGTTTATTCGAATTACAGCCGGGGCAAGAGAAATATCCTGCGTTTGAAAGAGTTGAACAACCACATAAATAAGCAAAAGAGTGAATTGGAGCGTGCAACCGCAAAACTGAAACAAAGCAATAATGATAAGGACAGGATACTGTATATAGTAGCCCACGATCTGCGCAACCCCGTAAGCGCTATTATGGCCCTAGCGGATATTATACAGCAGGAAGAGCTGAAACCGCAGCAGAAACAGGTGCTTGATATGATCATGAATGCGCTGCGAAGCGCGGAGACCCTGATTGCCGAACTGCTGGAGTACAGCGCTGACGTAAAAGGGCGGATACCGCCTGCAAGAGAACCTGTAAATATAAACGGCCTTCTGAAAAACTGTATTGACCTGATGCAATTTAAGGCAGCAGAAAAAGGTCAATCAATCCAACTTGTATTGCCGGCTGATATACTAACAGCTGACATAAATAAGGAAAAGATGAGCAGGGTATGGAGCAACCTTATTACAAACGCCATCAAATTCAGCCGTGAAAACGCTACCATTAATGTATCCCTGACGCGGATAAATAACCGGGCTGTGGTAGAAGTGAAAGATAGCGGCATAGGTATACCCGAAAAATTCAAGCCGATGATATTTGAGCCGTTTACGTCTGCTAAAAGATATGGTACGGCAGGCGAAGAATCGTTTGGGCTGGGATTATCTATATGCAAGCAGATAGTGGATGCCAACGATGGCAAAATATGGTTTGAAAGCACTGAGGGCTCGGGTACCAGTTTCTTTACGGAGTTACCTCTTTCCACCGATGAGGGGAAATAAGAAAAACGCTGAGCATAACCGGGCAGCCTAGAACTGATGGCGTGTCATGGTCATGGCAAATGTATCGCGTATCCAGTTTGAAGTTGCGGACAGGTGCCTGGTGATGAGGCTGGCCCTTATGGTGTCGTTGATAATAGAACCGCTGCCTTTTATGAGATGGAAGTGATCGTAAAAAAGCTGCTTGGCCGACATGGTATCTATTTTGAAGTACCTGCTGTCTGCGGAGTCCATAGTACACAGGATGTGGGTGTAGTAAGGATTTGATGAAAAATTAGAGATGAAGAATGTGGTGGGGGTAGCGGATTTTTTGAGCATGACGAGGTAATTCAGGGTATCGTTCTGAAAATCCATGGAGTCGCTGCCGGTTATTATCTGCTCCATGTTCCAGGTGCCTAAATATTTGTCTACTGCTTTGATAGAGCAATTATTTCCTTCGTACCCGGTGGGGCAAAGGCACTCGACGTTCTGTGTAATTGTATTCCTGTGGCAATACCCGCCATTGAGGCATACATAGTAATTGCAGGTATTCAGGTTTTTATCACTCTTTTTACAAGATACCCAAATGATTGCGGTAAAAGAAACTACCGCCACTAAAGCTGCGATAAGTTTGCCACCTTTCATGTTTCTCATGGCATAAATTTAAGTAATTTTTTGAATTTTAATAATCTTGCACCGGTATATTTAAGGGTGGTGTGGCCCACTTATTATAATTTTTACCTTTTGGTTAAAGTAATTGCCTTTCATATTCAGAAAATGTTGCCCACTTTGGATAAAAAAACTCATTTTTTGTCTATGTAATTGATTGTCAATTAATTGCGATTATTTTATTGCTCATTTTTTGCTCAACCGTTGCTCATGGTTTGACAGGCTGACCACGGGCAGAAAAAGTTGAACGCCGGTAAGGCAGGCCGCATAGGGTATAATTTCGGGATTTTGTCCGTCGGGGGTAAAAAATCGAAGGCGGGGTTGGGTAAAATGCGCCATGGGTGGATGTTATGTGTTTTTTGTTTATGTATAAATGGGTATAATTATACCCTAAAAGGTATATTTATACCCCCAAAGGTATAATTATACCCAAAGAGGTATAAAAAACCCGGGTATAAGGTAGTCGTGAGTCATAAGTCGTAAGTCCGGGAGTTTACAGTTGGCAGTTTACGGTACACACATGGGTTCACATGCTCACGATAGCACGGAGTTCACAAAGCAGTAGGTCAAAGAACTTACCCGATATTTTTCGGGGTATCCCTCCTTCGCTGAAGCCTTCGTAAAAACTATTGCTAAAAGCTACGGCGGGCGAAGTAGGTAAAGTTCGGGAATGTGGTGGTGCGGGCAAAATAAAAAAACCATGATGGTACAGTAACTGTACCGTCATGGTTTTGCAGTGTGGCGTGGGCGCGGGTTTGAGGGCGATTTTAGGGTTTGGAAATTTACCTGGCGCGGGTGTATATTTAACCACACAGGGCAGAGGGGCGCAAAGAGCCCCGGAGGCAGAGTGATAAAGTCGGAAACACTCCTGAACGCTTTTTTCGGCCAGGAGTGATTGGTATGTGCAGAAGCAGTTATATCCGTAGCATTTATTTACTCCACTAAAACCTTCCGCACCCATTGTTTATCTGCCTTGCTGATGTGTAATATATACAGCCCCGGCGGGGTATGCAGTGTCATGGTGGTTTCTTTATTGGTGGTGGCGGTTTGTTCGTGTACCTTTTTGCCGGTTACATCTATTAATGCTACCTGTACCCCTTCATCTGCGGCTGACGATACCCGCACATGCAGCACCCCGTCTCCCGCAGGGTTGGGGTACACTTTTACAGCATCCTCGTTTTGCGTGAGCACTGGCGCTGCATTAACAAATATGGTATCATTAAGATCGAGGCGGCGGACGCAATAATTCCCATATTCAGCAATATACAGGCAATTATTCTTGCCCATGTAAAGGCCGCGAGGCCTGAACATCTTTGCTGCAGTGCCGGGGCCGCCATCGCCACTGAAACCACTGGTGGTTCCGCTACCCGCAATAGTAGTGATAATACCAGCCGGGTTCACCTTGCGAATACACTGTGCAGGATCGTTATTGGATATATATACATTACCATTACTATCCGGATATACTCCATTGGAATTCATCCCTGCTGCGGTGGCAGGGCCGCCATCACCCCCATAGATGGTGGTGCCATTCCCGGCAATAGTGGTAATAATACCTGTAGTGTTTATCTTCCGTATTCCGTTGCTAGCTATATACAAATTGCCATACTTATCGAATGCGATTTGCCCGTTATTTGTCGCAATTTTCGCCGTATCGGCCATGCCCCCATCGCCGCTATAGCCGCCAACCCCGGTGCCTGCAATGGTGGTAATGATGCCCGCAGTATCCACCTTACGTATAAAATTACCTGCTCCTATATATATATTCCCGGCAGTATCCATACATAAGCCTGTGCCTGTGCCTATTCCGGCAGCAGTAGCAGGTCCGCCATCGCCCGACGGCGTTGCAGAACCGTTGCCCGCAATGGTGGTGATGATTCCCGATGTATCAATTTTGCGTATGCGCTTGTTGTTCCGGTCAAAAAAATAAACATTGCCTGTTTTATCAAGAGTAATGCCACCCGGGTCATCCAGCTTTGCCGCAGTGGCAGGCCCGCCATCGCCGCTAAATCCCGGCAAAATAGGCACCCCGCTTACAAATGCATGTATAATACCTGATGTGTCAACCCTGCGCACACTGTGGTACGCTCCGGATATACTGATATACATATTGCCACGAGCATCTATGGCTACTGCTTGTACAAGTGCCAATGTAGCTGCTGTTGCCGGGCCGCCATCGCCGCTGAAACCACCTACTGTGCCTTTGCCGGCAAATGTGGAGATGCGCTGTGCTTGTGCCCCCAAAGCAAGCAACAGGCATAAGATGAAAAAATATTTTTTCATAGTTGTATTTTTAAATACTCGCCATCCCGCTGCAAAACACTCACTCCACCAGCACCTTCTGCACCCATTGTTTATCTGCCTTGCTGATGTGTAATAAGTACAGGCCAGGCGGGGTATGGAGGGTTAGGGTTGTTTCTTTATATGCACAGTATTGCTGTAGTGCCTAGTTTTAAAGATACTGTTTTTCATGGAATATTTTTTTACTGTTTGTGAAAAATGATGTTTGCATGAGGGCGTGGTGGGGCAACCGAACCATGCGGACCCGTCTTTACTTCCCGCCCTTTTCTGTTTTCTACTTTACACTAAAAAAAGTGCGCAAATAGTGTGCAAAAATGATTTTGTTTTATTTTGTATGTCAGTTTATTACGTATATAAAATACAATCTAAAAACAGGTATAAAAACGGTGGGCCTGCAGCACAAGCTTCAGGCCGCAGCATATAAATGATAAAACCTACCTACTTCGGGGTTTTTCTCTATATTTATACTTGGTTTTATCATTATTTAATACATGCAGAAATGAAGATAACAGGTGTAGGTAAGATGCGGCGCTGTATGCCTGCGGGCCTCCTGGCACTGGCACTGCTGCTGTCGGGCAGCACAGGGGCACAGGACAGGGAAAAATTTGACAGCATAGCGGCCAGATATAAGAATGAGCACGCAGTGTACACTAAAATGCACGAGCAACTGGTAATAACCGCCGAGGACGGCGAGCTGGAGGCACAAAGCAATGTGACACTGGAGAAGCTCTTTATCAGCGACCTCTCGCTGGGTACTTACAATATGGACCTCTTCTGGTACGGCTATTTTCACCGGCCTGCATCGTATAGCGGCAATGCCTACCTGCCTATATCGCAGAAGAAGTATAAACAGGTGGCCTGCGAGACCTTTGTGAGCGGCGCACCGCACAGCTATGTGTTCTACGACGATACGCGTATAGGCGGGGCCTACTACTCAGGCCTGTGCAAAAATGCGGTGACGGAAACGAGGTACTCGCTTTCTCATACGGACATCCGTATGCTGCCCTCCTTTGAGTTCCAGGATCTTTATAAAGGGCTGCCGGTGGCCGAGGCAACGCTGGAAGTGGTAGCGCCCGACTATGTGAAAATGAACTTTGTGCTGAAGGGAGAAAACACCGCGGCCATAAAGCAGACAAGGGAAGAGAAAGACGGCAAAGTATATTACCGCTTCACAGCCGCCAATATGCCTGCGCTGAAGCATTTTGATGACGTGCCATCGTGGCGGTATTATGTGCCGCATGTGATACCCTACATCACCTCTTACCGGATAACCGGGGCAAAGAAAGACTCTGTGCTGGCCAACGGGCCCGATGACCTGTACAAATACCTGTATAACTATGTAAGGGGTAAAAACATAAAAACGGGTAAAGACCTGGCGAGAACAGTAGAGGAGATAACGAAGGATGACCACACAGACCGCGAAAAAGCAGCTCATATATACAAGTGGGTACAGGAAAATATACACTACATAGCCATAGAGAACGGGCTGGAAGGGTTTGTGCCCCGCCCGGCAGATACGGTGTATAAGCGCAAGTATGGGGACTGCAAGGACATGAGCAGCATTATTATGGCCATGTGCCACAAGGCGGGGCTGAAAGCGTACTTTACCTGGGTAGGCTCTAACGACCTGCCCTACAGCAATAAAGAAACGCCGCTGAGCTATCTGTTTGACCATATGATATGCGCAGTGAAACTGGGAGAAGAATGGGTATTCATGGACGGCACAAGTGCGTATATGCCATTCGGGCACAACCGCCAGGACCTGCAGGGAAAAGAAGCAACGATAGCCATAGATGAAAAGAACTATGAGATAGTGACCATCCCGGTAGAACCTGCTGATAAAAATGTGGTGGTAGACAGCACGTACCTCGCACTGGACGGGAAAAAAATAACCGGCTCGGTGAGCAGAGTGTATAAAGGATATGACGCATGGCAGATAGGGCAATGGCTGGCCATGAACAGGGACCAGGAGGAGAAACGCAAGATGATGAAGCGCCTCACCGAAAGGGGCACTAACAGGTATGAGCTGGTAAAGTATGCCGTGAACACTGCCAACAACACCGACAAAGACCTGCTGATAAATGCCGATTTCGAGGTGGACAATTATGTGCGCTATGCCGGCAAAGAGTGTATTGTGAATATGAATGTGCTGCGCAACGGACAAGACAGGATAGACACAAAAGACCGCATAGCCGCCAGCTACCATGACCATAAAGAAAAACAAAAGGAAGTAGTGGTACTGGCCATACCAAAGGGGTATAAAGTGAAATACCTGCCCAAAGCCACAAAGGGAGCGCTGGGGGACATGTGGAACTACTCGGTATCATACAAGGCAGACAAAAAAAGTATAACACTCACCAAGGAGTATGAACGCAACACACTGGCAATAGGAACAGACAAATTTGCGGAAAATAACAAAATGGCCGACGAGCTTAAAAAAGTGTACAAAGAATCAGTAGTGCTTACTACCAACTAATATTTTTATGAAAAAAATTACCGCAGTACTCTTTATATTTTTTGTGGCGATGGCTACTGCCACGGCACAATATGCGCAGAAGAAACTGAGCGCAAAACAAAAATTCATAGACTTTACGGAAAACCCTAACCCGGGATTGCACTCCGTGCCACCTGAATATGCCAATGAACCGGCCTATATAGTGCAATGGGACGAGGCCCTGGAATATGTGTATGAAGGCAAGGGTATTAACGCCTATAAAACGCAGCATACCATCTGGAAAGTGCTGGATGAAAAGGGCGTGGAAGCCATAAAAGCGGTGGACATACCGGTAGACGGACAAACAAGATTCCTGAGCATAAAAGCGCGGACAATAAGGCCCGACGGCAAGGTGCAGGAGATACCACAAACGATGATAAAAGTGACCACAGGTGGCAACGGGCGCAAAATAGTGATGGCGCCGGAAGGGCTTGAAAAATACTCGGAGGTGGAGCTGATGGTGAAAACGATAGTGCCTGGCAGGATGTTTGGCGGGCGTTACTTTCAGTTTGGTATACCGGTGCAAAACGCACGCTGGGATATATCTTACCCTAAGGACCTGGTTTTTGAAGCTAAGGGCTACAATGGCATGCAGGATATGAGAGATACACTGCTGGGGCACAGGAGACATATGCAGGTATCGGTGTCGGATGTGGGGCCGCTGAAGAAAGAACCCTACAGTTTCTATGACCTGTACCGTATGCAAGCTGAATTCAAGCTGCACCACTACGAGTATAAGAATTATAACAACCGGGCGGAAGTGCTCACCTGGGACCGTCTTGGCAGGGTGCTTTTTGATGAAAACTATAACATCAGCCCGAAAGAAAGAGGTGCCGTGAACAGGTATCTGACCGAACTGGGCGTGCAGGCCGGCGGCAATGAGGAAGAGAACATCAAAAAAATTGAGAACGGCATTAAGAACGGTATTGTGCTTTACCCCTTTGTGCCGGAAGACAGTGCAGGGTCTCTGGACAGCATCATAGGAAAAAGGCAGGCGACTTATGCCGGGTATATAAAACTGTTTGCCGCCTGCTTCACTCAGGCAGGGGTGGTGCACGAACTGGGCAAGGCTGAAGACAAAAGTGAGCACCGCATACGCAAAGATGTGGAGAACTGGTTCAACCTGGACTATACGCTGTTCTACTTCCCGAACCGGGAAAAATTCCTGTACCCGCTGAGCATACACTACCGCTATCCGGTGGTGCCTGATGAGATAGCGGGGGCGAATGGTGTTTTTTGCCTTATACCACCTAAAGGGATAGTGAGCGGTATGCTGGCCGAAGTGCGCAGAATAACGCCACTGAAGGCAAGCGAAACGCAAAAAAATATGGCGGCAGGCGTCAACTTCAATGATGATATGGAAGCCACTATTGATGTATCCTATGCTTTCAGCGGCTATGCATCAGCCGATTTGAGGACAGCGCTGACAACACAAACGAAGGACAAAGAACAGGACATCGTTACCGGGATCATCAACTTTGCAGAGAAGCGCGAGGACATCGTTAAATACGACATTTCGAATGAGCGGCCGGAAAGTTATAATTCAAACAAACCATTAGTGGTCACTGCTACGGTAAGCGCGCCTTTCCTTACAGAGAAGGCCGGGAAAAAATATCTGTTCAATATAGGGGAACTGATAGATGCCCGCCCGGCATTGTATGATAAGAAGGAACGCAAGCTGCCTATAGACATAGCGTACCCTGAAACCGGGAACCGCACAATAACGGTGAATATACCTAAGGGATATAAAGTGGTGAACCCAGAGGTGCTGAAGGTGCACGCAGAATATGTGAACCGCGACCTGAAAACGCTGTGCAGTTTCACATCAGACTATACATTGATAACCGATAAGAAGAAAGGCGACAAGCTGGTGGTGACCATCAAAGACCACTACCCGGTAACACATTTCCCGGTTACAGATTACGAGCGTTTTAAAGGGGTGGTGAACGCTGCCGCCGACTTTAATAAAACGGCCATATTGCTGGAGCAGAAGCCCGGATATGTGAAGCCTAAGGCTGTAGCAAAACAATAATAAAATGTCAATGCTAAAATGAACAGAGCGGTGCAGGCAAAGGTAGTTTTTTGTACATTCCTGGATCGTGCTTTTTTTATGTGTATTTAACTGCATATAGCTAACAACAAACTTTTTTTTGCAGACAATTTTCACACTTTTTTTAAAAGTAAAGAGCTGGAAATAGCGTGTGGAAACAAACACGAGCCACACGGTTCGGATGCTTACCAGAGCCAGCGTACACAAAGCAATATTTCAAAGAGCGGACCCAGGTTTTTCGGGGTGATGGATAAAGACCGGGAATGTGGTAGTGAAGGCAAAATTAAAAAACCATGATGGTACAGTAACTGTACCGTCATGGTTTTTGGGTGTAGTGTGGGTGCGGGTTTGAGCGGGCTTTTCGGAATTTGAAATTTACAGCGTGCAGTTTCGCAAAGCGGAATCAGGTAAATGTTCAAGTTATTTACGCAAGGCCCGTGCAAACCTGATGCTCAAATGATCGTAGAAAAGGGCTATGGCTAAAATGCCTGCAGGAATAAAAAAGGACCTGAAGCCCAGCCAAAGAAATATAAAACCTCCGACAATACCTCCGACCAGAAAAAAAGAGATGATAGTGAGCCGTAGAACAATACGGTTTTTTGTGGTGCGTGTTGCCGTTTTTGTGGCCGCCGCTGAAAGGTCTATACCAAGGTCTGTGAACATGCCTGTGAGATGAGTGGTGCGCACCACTGAGCCTGAAATCATGGATACCAATGCATTCTGCATGCCCATAGCAAAGAGCAGGCTACCTGCAAAATATTCGGTTTGATGAATGGCATGTGTGTAGCCGGAACCGAATATAGCAACGGACACAACAATGCCCATTATGGCTATGATTGGTATGGTATACGCGGATGATTTGTACCTGCCTACACGGGAAATTATAAAGCCCGAGCAAAACGCACCCAGAAGGAAGAGCACGAGCCATAATGCAGCCATGCGGGCCACGCGCAAATTAGATTCTGCTACATTGACAGCCATCAGGGCTGCATGACCGGTAACATTTGTGGTGAGGACACCGAAAGCCAGAAACCCTGCGGCATTTATGAAGCCGGCATTGGAACAAAGCAGGATGGCAAGACGCAGATCGTGCTTGAAATTTCGCTTATCTCCGACATGTCGTAACATTTATACCTGGTTTTATGATACGGTGAGCCACCCGGCTGTAACGATAAATACCATCTGAACGGGAAGACAAATGTACGAATTAATGGCCGCAGGCTTGTAGAAACGGCAAACGGTGAAAACCGTTGTATATCCCGCATTTTGTTTAAACCGTGGGCTACGTCCAATGTATGGGCTAATTGAGGTAGTTTTCCGTCTGTTCTACCGGCGGCTATTGACAGTGAAGCCCGTTGGGCTTCCACTGATATTTAAGATTGTGTTTCCCTATTACAATTGCTTCAATTCACTCACGAGGTCTTGCAGCACTTTTTTAGCATCGCCGAAGAGCATGGATGTTTTGGGCTTGAAGAACAAGTCGTTCTCAATGCCCGCATAGCCGGGCTTCATACTGCGCTTGTTCACGATCACATGTTCGGCTTTTTCCACTTCGAGG
>CAYSIG010000002.1:0-57752 GCA_964430995.1 uncultured Flavipsychrobacter sp. | reverse complement strand
GGCTTGATGGGTCGTCTTTTGCTGCGGGGTTCACCACATCGTTAGCGCCGAGTATAAGTACCACGCCTGCGGTGCTCATCTGGTCGTTGGCATCTTCCATTTCGAGCAGCTTATCGTAAGGCACATCGGCCTCAGCGAGCAATACGTTCATATGCCCCGGCATACGGCCAGCCACAGGGTGAATACCATATACCACCTGCACACCTTTGGCCTCCAGCACATTCTCCAGCTCGTTGCACACGTGCTGCGCCTGCGCCACGGCAAGACCATAGCCCGGTATTACCATCACTTTTGATGAATAGGCCATTAACACAGCAGCATCTGTCAGGGATATTTCTTTGTAGTGGCCTTGTTCTTTGGAGCCACCACCGCCGCCGCCGGTAGCCGCGCCACCGAAGGAGCCAATAAGCACATTCTTCAGCGAACGGTTCATGGCCTTGCACATGAGTATGGTAAGTATGGTGCCCGCAGAGCCTACGAGGATACCGCCGGTGAGCATTACGGGATTATTGTACAAAAAGCCGCCAAATGCCGCCGCAACGCCTGTAAAGGAATTGAGCAACGAAATAACCACCGGCATATCTGCGCCGCCTATAGGCATTACGAACAGTATGCCATAGAGTGCAGCCAGTACGAGTATGCCATAGAACAGACCCGGCATATCGGGCATGAAGTTGCCTACAACCAATATGGTGAGCGCTATGATGCCGCCGAACAGAAGGAAATTAATCATCTGCCCGCCGGGAATGGTCTTGTCTTTTATTTTGCCTGCCAGCTTGCCCCATGCAATGATACTGCCCGCAAACGACACCGTGCCGATGATCATGCCCAGCACAATAATGAGGAACTTGCCAGCGGGGGGCATGGGATCGTGCCTGTATTCGATAAGCGATATGAGCATGGCACATGCGCCACCCATACCATTGAAAAGGCTCACCATTTCGGGCATGGCGGTCATCTGCACTTTTTTGGCAGCCATCCAACCCACGACTGTACCAATGACGAGCCCGCCAAATATCCAGATAAGGTTGTGCAGTTTTACCGGCTGACCCTCTTCACCTTTATGCTCATAAAGGAAGATAGTGGCAAATATGGCGATAATCATGCCCACGGCAGCGATAGTATTGCCGCGCCGCGCACTATCGGGGTGCGACAACATTTTAAGGCCCATGATGAAGGTAACTGAACCAAACAGGTAGGCTAACAGCAGGAGTGGGTTGGCACTAAGTAATTCAAGAAATTGTTCCATAATAGTGTTAAATTCCAAATTTAAAATTCCAAAATCCAATGACGCGACTGAATATTATTTTTTCTTTTTCTTATTGAACATCTCGAGCATCCTGTCTGTGACAACAAAGCCGCCCACCACATTGAGCGTACCCAGCACCACGGCCAGGAAACCCAAAACAAGCGACACATAGTCGCCCTCGTGAGCACTGCCCATAACTATGATAGCGCCAATAATCACCACACCATGAATGGCATTGGCACCGCTCATAAGGGGCGTGTGCAATACTGCGGGCACACGCGATATTACCTCTATGCCCAGGAAAATAGAAAGAATAACGATAGTTATCAGATGATAATTACCATTGAAAAATGAAGTTATTTGTTCCATATCTGATTGAAAATTATTGCTGTCTGATTTAATTATTTGAGGACCTATTAACTATTTACCGGCGTCAATGCGCTTACGCGCTCGTTAACTATCCTGCCGCCGGTGGTGATGCATGTACCTTTTACTATGTCATCTTCAAAGTTGAGGTTGAGACCGCCTTCTTTGTTAATGATAAGTTTTGCGAAGTTGAGTACGTTCTTTGCGTATAGCTTGCTGGCATCGGCCTGTGTGGTAGCTGCCAGCGCTGAGTTACCTATTATTGACACGCCATTATGCATAATGGTCTTGTCATTTTCGGTAAGGTCGGTGTTGCCGCCAGTAACAGAAGCTATATCTATGATCATTGACCCAGGGCGCATATCCTCTATCATGGCCTTAGTAATGAGTATTGGTGCTTTCTTTCCGGGTATCTGCGCGGTAGTGATAATGATGTCGGATTTTTTGGCGTGCTCATGTATCTTCTCCCGCTGTTTACGCTGAAAATCTTCACTTTGCTCTACGGCATAGCCGCCGGCTTTTGATGCATCGGCCGCGCCTTCCACCTCTACGAATTTTGCGCCAAGGCTCATCACCTCTTCCTTCACCGCCGGGCGGGTATCAAATACTTCAACCACAGCCCCCAGCCTTTTTGCGGTGGCTATGGCCTGCAGCCCTGCCACACCGGCGCCAAGTATAAGCACCTTAGCAGGAGGTATGCTGCCTGCCGCCGTCATGAACATGGGGAAGTACCGGCTGTATTGCATGGCAGCCAGCAATACCGCTTTGTAGCCGGCAATGTTGGCCTGCGAGCTGAGCACATCCATAGACTGGGCGCGGGTGGTGCGGGGAATGGTATCCATACTGAATACGGTATAGCCCTTATCGGCCCACTTTTGCATCAGCCCGGGATTGAACAATGGCTGGTATATACCTACCAGCACAGCACCGGCCTTAGCATTGCCTGCATTGGCAGCCTGCATGGAAAGTACCATATCTGCTGATGAGTTGATGTCCTGCGCCTGTTTTATCTCAGCGCCTGCATCGGTATAAGACTTATCGTTGTAAAAAGCATTTGCGCCAGCACCCTGCTCTACCCAAACGGTCACATTCATTTTCACGAGGGCCGCCACCACCTCCGGAACGAGCGATACTCTGGTTTCCGGGGCTTGTTCTTTCAATACACCTATTATCATATGGTATTTGAGGTATTTTTAGAAATGTGAAATTAAGGTTTAATTTAAGAAAGCAAAATGGATATGGCTAAATTCACATATTAATATTGCACTAATAGGGAATGCATCATAAAAATGAATTTTATGTTTCCGTTAGTGTGCCATATCGTACCTTGCAGTGGTAATTATGGGCTCATACAGTATAGGAGAAGCACTGAATTTGCTGCTCGAAAAATCTCACTGGAAACCTAAGGTGGTGCAACTGCGCATGACCGAGGAATGGGAGGCTATTGTGGGCAAAACAATAGCTAAGTATACCCGCTCCATAAACATGTTTGATAAAAAGCTGACCATCTATACGGATGTAGCTCCGCTTAAGCAGGAACTGCTGCTGGGAAAGGAACAACTCATTGCCAACATCAATGAATATTTCGGGGAGCGAGTGGTGGAGGAGGTGATTATAAAGTAGTCCTAAAATATCCTAATCAACTCTTCCAAGTGGCTGATCTCGTAGGTGGGCTTCCGTGCATGTTGCACGCCGCCGGGATTGTAGTAGACAGTATCCCATCCGGCATTGATGGCCCCGAGAATGTCTATGTCTATGGCATCCCCAATCATAATACTGTTCTCAACGGTTGCGTCAGAGGCTTTCAAAGCGTAGGTGAAAATATCGCCGTGCGGCTTCATGCTGTTGCTTTTCTCTGATGTGATGAGCTGATTGAAGTAACGTGCTATACCGGAGTATTGCAGCTTCAGGCGCTGGGTAGTTTCGAAGCCATTAGTGATGAGGTGCATCTCATACCGCCCTTTGCAATGTTCCAGTACTTCTTTGGCATGTGGCACCAGCAGTGTCTGCAATGGGAGAATTTCGAGGTAGGCGGTACTTATTTCATTGGCGAGAGCGGTATCAGCCACTTTAAAATCGAGCAGCATCAGCCACATGCGTTTCCAGCGCAGTTCATCGCGCTTGATGAAGCCATTGCGGTAGCGGTCCCAAAGTTTATCATTATGCTTATTGTAAGAGCGGAACAGGGCATCAAAATCTTCTATACCACGGCTGCTTAATTCAAACTCATGGTATAATTTCCTGAGTGCTGTCTCAGAGTTCTTGTCAAAATCCCACAGGGTATGGTCGAGGTCGAAAAACAGGTGTTTGTATGGTTTGCCCATGATAGTTGTAAGTCGTAAGCAACAAAGGTACTAAAGAAGTTGCACCTCTGAACCTGATAACACACAACTACTTTTTCTTACTGAAAAAATCTTTCAGTTCCCGGCTCATTTGCTCGCCGCGTTTTTGCAAGTCTTTGAGTTCCTGTTCCATATTGCGGGTTATGTCATTGAAGGTCATGGGGCCGTCGCCGGTCATGCCGTAGAGTTCCTCCCTGCTGCGCGCGGCGGGTATTACCGCCCAGGCTATAATGTAGGCTAACAACCCTATGCCTGCTGTAAGGAACAGCACGACCATTACCAACCTTATGATGACGGGGTCTATATCGAAATACCTTGCAAGGCCGCTACACACGCCGCCTATCACTTTATCATACGGATCGCGGAGGAGGCGCGCATGACCGTTGGGGTTTTGCCGCCTTTGACTGTTCGGCTGTCCGCTGCTATAGTACTGTTGTTTGTTGCTGCCTTGTTTGCCGGTGTTCCCTGCTCCATCATTCAAGTCGCTTGCAGAGCCGAGTGTTTCCATCACCTTCTGAACATCGGAGCGAACTATGGACGGCGCGCCCGACCGGAGGCGTATATCAAAAAGTTCGGCTATCCTGTTTTCTATATCTTCTATTATCTCTTTGCCATCATCGCCCGTAAATTGCTTTTCGAGCGCATTGATATAGTCTTTCAGTATAGTGTAGGCATCCTCCTCTATGGGGATGACCCTGCCTGCGATGTTTATCTGTATGATACGTTGCATATCTGTGGTTTTATTTAGAGATTATTTTCCGGGTTAATTTTCATCGTCCCAACTGCGGTCTTCGTTTTCTTCAATTGCAGAGTCTTCCACATTCTTTAACCCATCCGGGGTCATTACATATTCCTTGTTTTTCCAGTAGTGCATACGCGACCTGCGGTGCCTTGAATAATACCGGCCGTGATGCCTGCTGCTGACATGTATATCCAGCCATTCGTAGCGCTTAATATTCTTATCTAATTGTATGGTTTTGCCTACAGGAACTTCCACCACAACTCTTACATGCTGGTTCCTGAATTTATCCTTTTTGCTGATGGTAAAGCCCTTAGGCAGAGTAATGGTGCTGTCGTATTGGGTCAAGTTAAAGTTAATGTTTCCGGCCAATTCTCTCGCCTGCTCCGCGGTCTTACCACGGCTGATGCGTATCTTATAGATATGGAAAAGGGAATCCGGGCTTTGTGCGATTTTCACCCTCACGTCATTCAGCCATAATGAATCGTTGCTGAGTATACGGAACCCGTCATTGTCATTCCATTCGTTGTACCATTTGCTGTAATAATGTGTTCCGCCGGGTTCTGAGTTGCTGACGTTGATATATATTTTATTACCAGCAGGCTGGGCCAACGGGTATACTTCTTCCTGTGTATCACTTGAGCTGAAGTCGCGGGCTACTGACGCTACTGTATTGATAGTGATAACGAGACCAGTTACCCATAATATGGTGAATATATACCCCAAATAGTTCCTACGAGGAGAACGCGCACCCGCAAATCTGCGCACACCCCAGGTAATCATTCCGAGCAACGGAATACCCAGTAACAAGACAACACCTGCCCATGCCAAACTATGCTGCGTTCTGCCATCAAGGAAAAAATCGGTGTAAGGCATAGCTGCTATACCTCCGAATACGAGCGCTATGAGCACGGCAAAAAGGCTGATGGCTATGATGCTGGCTATGAAGAGGAAGAAAGCCTTGAACAATATTGCAATGATGCGGCCAAAGCCATTACTGCGTCTTACAGGTTCTGCCGCACCGGCACGTGCCTGTGTGGCAGCCTTTATAGAGTTCATATCCACCTTCTCGCCACGCATCTCCAGTTTATCTGCCGCTGACTTTGCATAAGGAACGGCTATCCACAGAACGATATAGGCTATAAACATAGTACTACCTAAAGAGCCGAAAACTATGCGCGGACCAAAACCCCAGGGCATATGCCAGAAAATACTGTGCAGACCTCCTGAAATAATACTGATGATAAGCGGTAAAAGAAACACCAGCCTTATTGTGGTGCTGCTTACATTAAAATAAGCCGCAAGGCCACCGCATACGCCGCCTATCTTTTTATCGTCAGGGTTGCGGTATAGCCGACGGGTAACGCTGGTTTGAACGCTTTGCGACGGCACTATGATCCACAGAATGATATACACCCAGAACAATGCGCCAAAGAGCAGCACAAAAAGTATGCGAACGATAACCGGGTCAATGCCCATGCGGTTGGCAATGCCGCTGCACACCCCGGCGATTACCTTGTCATCTTCATTCCTCACAAAACGGCCCCTGGCAACAGGCGCATTAGGATAGGGCTGCCGGCTGCGCGGGGCTTCCTTTTGCTCCTCACTTTCGGCAGCTTCAATATCTTCGAGCCGGCCAATGCTGTCTATAACAGCTGTAACATCCTTACTCACAATACATGGGGCACCATGCTTCAGCCGGTCGTTAAGCAGCTCTGCAATGCGGTTCTCAATATCATTGATAATCTCGTCGCTGCCCTCCTCGTTTGCAAAGTGGCTGCGCAGGCTATCTATATACTTTTTCAGATTATTGTAGGCTGTTTCCTCTATCGGAATTACCCTGCCCTGAAAATTGATGCTGATTATTTTTTCCATTTTATTTAGTTTGGTGTGGTAAGGGCATTGCTATCGGTTTGCTGATCTGTTATAGGCGGCAATGACTCTTCTTTATTTTTTAAGGAATTGACGGCAAATGCCAGTTCGTTCCAGGTATCTTCCAGCTCTTTGTAAAAAGCAATTCCCTGTTCGGTAAGGGAAAAATATTTGCGCGGCGGCCCCGAATTACTTTCCACCCACCTGTAGGTGAGCATGCCTGCATTTTTGAGCCGGGTAAGCAATGGGTAAAGTGTACCCTCCAACACGAGCAGCTTTGCTGTTTTCATTTCCTCCACTATATCGCTGGGGTAAGCCTCGCCCCGCCTTATGACCGATAGTATGCAAAACTCCAATATCCCCCGGCGCATCTGGCTTTGTGTGTTCTCAATATTCATTTCTCCATGTTTTAGTACCTGAAATTCATAATCACAGCACAAAACTAAGTACATTTACAGTACTATGCAACACAAGGTACTAAATATATTTTACTACAATGCATTAAATGGTAATAGTTAATCAGTGGTAGCAAATAAATTATTGAAAAAATGAATGCTAGCTATTACATTTGAACATCATTATGGACAAACGCTTCAACATAAGGGTATACGGCATCTGGATAAATGACGATAAAATACTCATCAACGAAGAAATGATACACGGAAGGAGCATCATCAAATTTCCGGGTGGCGGATTGACGTGGGGTGAGGGGATAATAGACTGCCTGAAACGGGAATGGAAGGAAGAACTAAACCTGGATATTGAGGTATTGGAGCATTTTTATACCACCGATTTCTTTCAGGCTTCGGCCTACGATAATTCCCAGGTCATAAGTATATATTACCGGGTATCAGGCGAGCCACCTGCAGAGATCATCAATAATGTAGAGAATGAACGCACCTTCTGGCACAATATAAGTGAGGTTTCTCCCGATACGTTTACACTGGCAATTGATAAAAGAGTGGGGGCAATGCTGCAAACCCTTTATGGCATTACTTAACATCTCCTGAACAGCATTAAGGGGTGAATAATATTTAATAATAGAGGTATCAACATCTATTTCCATCTATCTGCTATCTTTGTAACACATGAAATTATTGCTCCAATATCTAAAGCCACATAAATGGCTTATAGTTCTTGCTTTATTGCTGGCCACCATCAACCAGGTATTTTCCTTATTCGACCCATGGATAATGGGTAATATGATTGTGGACCCCTATGCCAAAGACCCGCATAAATGGAACGAAAAAGAATTTATTAACGGTGTGCTTGTGGGCCTTTCCATGCTGATAGGCACGGCTATGATATCGCGCATTGCAAAAGCCTTCCAGGATTATACGGTGAATGTGGTTATCCAGAAATTCGGGGCAAAACTCTATACCGATGGGCTTCGTCATGCACTCCGCCTCCCCTACCAGGATTTTGAAGACCAGCGCAGCGGCGAAACGTTGTCGGTATTGCAGAAAGTACGGTCGGATAATGAGAAGTTCATCAATTCTTTTGTGAACATTTTCTTTATGATCGCTATTTCGGTAGTGTTTGTAATGGTCTATGCGTTCATGCTCAATTCAATGCTTGTGCTGCTCTATCTGGCAGGCGCGCTGATACTTGGCTACCTCACCAATATACTGAGTAAGAAAATAAAGACCATCCAGAAGAACATAGTTAAGGAAACCAATTCGCTTGCGGGCAGCACCACAGAGTCGCTGCGCAATATAGAACTGGTAAAAAGCCTCGGACTTACCAGCCAGGAGATACGTCGTCTGAACGCCACCACTATAAAAATACTGAACCTAGAACTGAAGAAAGTACGCAGCATCCGTTCCATCTCATTTGTACAAGGCACGTTTGTGAACTTCCTGCGGCAGTGTATCTACTTCGTGTTGCTGTTCCTCATTTTCAGGGATAAACTTACGCTGGGGCAGATGATGACCATGCAGTTCTACTCGTTCTTCATCTTTGGCCCCCTACAGGAAATAGGGAATGTAATCATGGCTTACCGGGAAGCGCAAGCCTCGCTTGCCAACCTGGAGGCACTGATGAAAAAGCCCATTGAGGCAGTGCCCGTAAACCCTGAGCGCATAAATGGCATTGATACGCTTGCATTTAAGGATGTGACGTTCAAGCACCTTACTGCTACGCGCCCCGCTCTCGAGGGCATATCTTTCGATGCAAAACTGGGCGAAACTGTAGCCTTCGTGGGCCCTTCAGGCAGTGGTAAGACAACCCTCGTGAAATTGCTGGTGGGGCTATACCATCCTAACAATGGCCACATATACTACAACGGGCATGATGAAGCAAATATAGATTATGAAGAACTGCGCCTGCAACTGGGCCTTGTGACTCAAGACCCGCAGTTGTTTTCGGGCACTATACGGGAGAACCTGACATTCGTAAACCCATCGGCAACGGATGAACAGATAAATGAAGTGCTGAAAAAAGCAGCCTGTCAGAACCTCCTGGCCCGGGCAGAAAAAGGACTGGACACAGTGATAGGAGAAGGCGGATTGAAACTCTCGGGTGGTGAACGCCAGCGCATATCTATAGCCCGCGCGCTGCTGCGCAGGCCACGCCTGATGATATTTGACGAGGCTACATCGGCGCTTGATTCGCTGACCGAAGAAGAAATATCACAGACCGTGCGCGGCATCACCTCGCAGCGACAGCACATAACCATAATGATAGCGCACAGGCTTTCTACCATCATGCATGCCGACAGAATTTATGTGCTGGAAAAAGGCAAGGTGATAGAGACAGGGACCCATACTACACTGCTTGATGAGAAGGGCCTCTACTACGCCATGTGGCGGCAGCAGATAGGTGAGCGTAAAGAAGCGCCGGCGCTTAAGCCATCAATGTCTTAAGCAGGCTTACTTTGCAACTGCCCTACGCAGCATCAATCCGCCGGCTATAGCCATAGGTATTCCTATCGCTGAGCCTTCTAATGCGAAAACCACTATATGTTTTACCGCCCCGGTCAATCCTTCTATTAGTATTGGCTCCAGTGGCGTAACAATCACTGTACCCACAACCAACCCAGTAATTGCAGACAGTATGCTCAGTAATACCCACCATTTTGCACGCAGTTGCTTCTTCATCAATATACCGTTTAGCGTTGCAAATCCCAAAAATGCCAGCACGAGGTCCATGGGCATACCGATACAATAATACCCCAGCCAGAAAACACCAATAGGAACGACCAGGTAAAGCAGCCAATATTTCATCAACCCCAAACCCCACAATTGCCGCGTAGCCCTATCCTGGAAATACAATACTATCATCGCCATACCAATAAGCGACACATTGTGCATGATTAGTTGTGGCACAGAGAGGTGAAATTCATGCTCACCCGTGAAAAGATGGCTTACCACCCCATGAAACAACCAGCCTAACACAAAACCCAATGATTGATTAACAGCGAAAACCTTAAAGGTATTATTTACGGCCATATAATTTTTTCAGCAAAACTATTCCTGGCATGAACAGCAAAATTGTAAAAATGCGACATTATATGCTCGCACGGATCTCTGTTCCTTCCGCTTTGCCCGAAAAATAGAGTTTAGGATGTACTCCCGAAAACTCTTTAAAATCATGAATAAAATGCGATTGGTCGTAATACCCGCATTCATACGTAATATCGGTAAGGCGTTTATGCGGGTGCTTTATCTCGTTTAATGCGAACTGGAACCGGGTTATCCTCGAGAAAAGCTTGGGAGAGAAACCCGAGTGCTCTTTGAATTTTCGCTCAAATTGTCGCGTAGATATTCCAAACTGCCCGGCAAGCGTTTTCACGTCTATCCTGCCCTTTGCCCGCATAATATGCCACACACTGGCAGCAATAGTTTTATCTTCGCGCATATTGCGATGGATCCTTTGTTCAAGGAAGATAGAAAGTATTTTCACCCTCGCTTTGGTATCTGCAGCCAGCATTATTTGCTCCTCAAGCTGTACTCCTTCTCTGCCCAACAGCGTAACCAGGTCGGTCACCTCATTACTCAACTCACTCGCAGGCAATGAAAATATAGCGGGAATGGTATACGGATAAAGATATGCACCGAATATACCAAAAGCTTCATTGCTTATTTGTTGCGAGAAAGTGCTCGTTTGTCCCAGCACATAACTGTCAGGCCGTTTTGCAAAACCATTATGCCCTTTATCATTAATGCGCCCATAATAATGAAACACAAGCTCAGGGTTGCCATCGGCCATTGCATGGTATAAATAGGGCGACTGCATCGTATCACACTCCATTACCCAGAATGCTTTAACATACGCAGCAAGCGACAACGGCGGTTTGATTAATTGAAAATGCATTGTTTATTTATACAGGCTACCATACAAATGTAAACAATGCCGATAATATCTGTTACTCTCCTTTCTGCCCCATGCGTCTTCGCGCCTTTGCGGTTAACAACTTATCAACCAATCAACTTACCTAAACAGTTCCTCCTTGCTCTTAGGACGCTGGTCTATAATCCAACGGAAACGGCTGAGCCTCATGCCCGGTATGTCGGCCTGGCCGAGTGGGGTCATGGTTTGCTGGAAATCCTGCTCGAATTTAATCTTCGATATTTTCTCATCGTTAAAGTTGATGATCATGCGTGTGCTAGTGGCCTGGCTGACGCCAAGGTAAGCGCCGGACTCATCTTTGTTATAAAAGATACACTCGGCACTTGGGTTTACTATCATCTTCGTGATGTTCTTCTTGCTGAAGAAGGCAGTAAGGGTGCGCCCCTGCACCTGATCAAACATATTGGCTTTTGCCGGGCCAGACTGGGATACAATCAGCGCATTGTTGGGCACATACATTTTCTTCATGCTGCTGCTGTCGAGTTGCATGAGTATGGTATCGCCGGTTATCTGGCTGTTTCGGCTCCATGATACAGGGTCATACATCATGCGTATCATTGAGTCGGAGCGGGTGTAGCAGATGCTGTCGCATTTTCCCTGCAATGAGTCTGAGAATATGAGCACATGGTGATAGCCTATGAAGTAGAGCGGTGCTGTGGTGTCGGCAGCAGTGGTATCTGCAACAATTTTAGGTTCAGGGCTCACAGCGTCGCTTTTCTTCTTATTCTTGTCTTTTCTTTTTTTTCTGCCCTCGACTGCTTTTGCCGTCACAGTCCCGACAACAGTATCCTTTTTAATTGTTGGTTGTTGCTTATTGCCTGTTACCGTATCCGGGGATACAGTTAACTGTAAACTGTCAACGGGGCCATTTCCGAACGTATCATTCGGTATTACCGGGTTTTTGAACTTCGTAATTTCGGGAGCAGAATAAAAGGTATCTGCGGCAAGGTAAAGGGTATCTTTTCCATTGGCCTGCACCAGCACTGGGTTCACGGTAGCCCATGTGATACGTTTCTTCTGAAAATACTCGATATGCCCGCAATAGATAGTGGCATGGTGGGTGGTATCCATAGAGATAACGTTGCCATTGGCAAGACCATAACCTGTTTGCCTGTTGTAGTTCAGCGTATCGGCCTCTATATACTGCCCGTCGTTCCATATAGATGAATGGCCGAGGAAGTGGGCAATACCATTCTTGCCGTCGTACCAGCCGTTGCTTGTTTGCAGCACAGATGCGCCCTTATCCCTTGTCACTACCGATTTTGAATAGAACTGAGTAACCTTGCTGTCAGTATTATATACCAGATCTTCCGAGGTGATCTTGTATTCCGGATCGGTGATATATACCTGACCGGTAAAGTGGGCGTTCTTGTCGTTTACGTTGTATACCCCC
The DNA here is from genome assembly GCA_964430995.1 of uncultured Flavipsychrobacter sp. Classification (GTDB taxonomy): domain Bacteria; phylum Bacteroidota; class Bacteroidia; order Chitinophagales; family Chitinophagaceae; genus Nemorincola. The sequence goes on along the minus strand of CAYSIG010000002.1, from coordinate 45,441 downwards.
CTTTTGCTGGTAACAGACGTAGAATCATTGTGCAGGGTTCCCCACTCATCGTAGGTGGCAATTTTTGTGCCCAGATCGTAGGTGGCTGTTTCGCAGATAAGATTGTTCTTGCCATCTTCCAGGTTCACATTGCCCTGCATGAGGGCAGTCTTCGTATTAGCGGTGTATTTCAGGTAGTCGCTGGTTCCCTTGGTGCCGCCGGCCTGTGCAATCTTTACATTACCGAAGGCCTCGAAGTTCTTGGTGGTGCTGTTCTGCACAGCGCTATCGCAGTAAAGGGTATCAGTACCCTGCCTTAATACCACATCGCCGGTGAACTTCCTGAAATCGCCGGAATCGGTCTTGAAGCCGGTGATGTAATCCGCCCTCTCAATGGTAATGATCATCTTATCGGCTGTATCCTGCTGAGCTGAGGCTTGTGTACCCAGCAACAGTAGCAGCAGCAATACGATATATGCGCCTGACCGTGAACGAGCTGATGGATGGGATATGGCCAACATTAATCTTTCTTCTTGCCGCTGCCAAAGACAGTAACGTTAATATAACGGTTAGGATGCGCTTTTATATCGGTCATCAGGCTGTCGAGGCTTTTGAGCGACCTGTTGAGGTTGGTATGCAATGCCTTGTCGTTGATGAGCAGGCCAAGCGAACCTTCGTTTTTGTTTATGCGGCCCACAATATCATTTACCTTACTTATGGTGCTGCGCAATTCTGTGACGGTCTGCTCAATGGGGGCGTTCGAGAGATTGCGCACCAGCTTATTGGCATTGGCCAGTATGCTTCTTATCGTATCGCTTTGGCGGGCCAGGTTGCCGGTAATCTCGTTGGCGTTGCGGAGTATTGAGGTTATCTCTACGCTCTCTTTGTTGAGGAGGGCGGTAAGCTGCTCTATATTCTTTGCAGAATTGTTGATGGACTGGAGCGCCTGTGCAATCTGTAGCTGGTTTTGAGCACCTACAATGGAATTGACATCGGAGATGGTGGTGTCAATTCTGCCGATGGTGCCTTTCAGCTCGCGGAGGCGCGGGGTAAGCTCTGAGGTTACTTTATCTACCATGCCGCCTTCCTGAGCGGTTATGAGCTCTGAGCCAGAGGGCAGCTCGCCGGGTCCGGCGCCGGGTATGAGCTGGATTGTCTTTGCGCCAAGCAGTTCGCCGGCATCGAGGTTAGCTATTGTGCTGTCTGGGATCGGGACACTTTTGGTGACCGTGATGGTGACCTTTACACCACGGCCGGGTGCCAGTTCCATCTTAGCTACATGGCCCACCGTAAGGCCATTGATCTGGACTGTGGCGGAATTCTGCAACCCATCCACATTCTGGTAATAGCAGTAGTATTCCTTATTGCTGGAGAAAAGGCCGGAGTTCTTCAGGAAATTGAAACCGATAAAGAAAATCAGGATAGAAATAGAAACCAATAAGCCTATCCTTACTTCTTTTGATATTTTCATATGATATGAATGGGTGCAAAAATAGCAAAAAGTATATAGCGTATCGCTAAAGGTATCATAAATTAGCGTGGATGCGGTTAAGTTTTTGTGCAGTGCGGTTTTGAAATGCGCTTCTGTGATGCAGCTTTTACACACTTTTTTGCACAAATTTTTGGATTGCACTTTTAATGTGTAATTAATTGACATATAGATATAAACAAAACATTTTTTGCACACTATTTGCGCACTTCTTTAGTCGTAAGTTATGCGCTGTAAGTCCGGGAGTGGGAAAATAGCTTCCCCTTCGGCATGCTCAGGATGGGGCATATGAGTGCGACTGCTCACAGCACAAAGTTTTACAAAGCCATCTGTCAAAGAGCTTACCCGATATTTTCGGGGTATGAGGTGAAGTTCGGGAATGGAGGGATGGCGGCAAAATTAAAAAAACATAATGGTACAGTAACTGTACCGTCATGGTTTTTGAGTGCAGTGTGGGTGCGGGTTTGAGGGTGATTGCCTGTTTTTTTGTCTGAACTATGATTTGTGGATTAAACGATCTTTAGGAGGCCCGAGCCATGAGTGTAGATAATTTCGCCAGGCAAAGACTGGCCGCCACGCAACCCCAGGCAAAGTCTACAGTTTCAACTTTTGCTTTTTATTTTTAATTCCTGATCACTACGGACAACATGGAAATTTATTTGCAATTAAAATGCATACTGTAACCGCCGTCATTTCCTATTTCCCATAACAATAGTATATTGCGCCCCATTACTTGCGCCCCTTCCGGCGGGGCGGGTATATTGTATATTTTGGCCGATGCCGGGGGCCATTTACTTAATTCTATATCGTGCTGCAAAAGGAAAAAAGAAAACCAACCCGCTTATTTGAGGACGACAACATACCTGCGGTAGATGCCGTGAGGGATGCGCAGTATATAGCATTTGCGCCTTACATCTTCCAGGCATCGGTGTTGCTGAGGGACAAGGGCATACTTAGCTTTGTGGAGGGTACCCGCATGGAGGGCTGCACCATAGAAGAGGTGGCGGCTAAGATAGCCATGCCCCACTATGGCATAAGGATACTGATGGAGGCCGGGCTGGGCATAGGGCTGCTGATACGCAAGGAGGGCAAATACTATTTGTCGAAAACAGGGCATGTGTTCCTAAACCACCCGATGGCGCGGATAAATACTGATTTTATGCGCGATGTGTGCTATGATGGGGCTAAAGACCTTGAGGCATCGATAATGGACAGTAAGCCACGCGGGCTGAAGCACCTGGGGCCATGGGACACCATATACCAGGGGCTATCTATATTGCAAGAGCCGGCTAAAACCAGTTGGTTTGCGTTTGATCATTATTATTCCGACCATGCCTTCCCTGAAATATTACCGCTGGTATTTGAGTGCAACCCTAAAAGAATATTAGACATAGGTGCGAATACGGGCAAATGGGCCAAGGCGTGCTTTACGTATAACAGCGAGGTGCCGGTGGGACTGCTGGACCTTGAAGTGCAACTCAATGTGGCCAAAAAGAATATAGAAGAAGCGGGCTTTACCAGCCGGGCCACCTTCCATATTCATGATGTGCTTGACAACTCCATACAGCTTCCCGGAGGGTATGATGTGATGTTCATGAGCCAGTTTCTGGACTGCTTTGCAGATAGTGAAATAGTGGCGATACTGAAAAAATGCCATGCCGCGCTTGCTGAAAACGGGCGGGTATTTATCAATGAAACATTCTGGGACTGCCAGCGTTTTGAGGGCTCGGCTTTCAGCCTGCAGATGTCTTCTTTATACTTTACCACAATAGCGAATGGCAACAGCCAGATGTATGACAGTGCGGTGTTCCTGAAACTGGTTAAAGAAGCCGGTTTTGAGGTGGTAAGGCAACTGGATAATATAGGATTGAGCCATACATTACTTGAATTGAAAAAGAAATAACAGCAATAATTTAAGACCAGAAAAGAACGATAGACTATGCTAACAGAAGTAGATGTACTCGTGATAGGTGCAGGCCCTGCCGGAACCATTGCCGCATCGATAATACACCAGGCAGGATATAAGGTACAGATTGTTGAGAAAATGCTCTTCCCCCGTTTTGTAATCGGGGAAAGTTTGTTGCCGCGATGTATGGAAGCACTGGAAGAGGCGGGGTTCATGGATGCGGTAAAGGCCCGTAATTACCAGCAAAAGGACGGGGCAAAGTTTGTGATGGACGGGAAAATATGTGACTTTAATTTTAGCAGCCAATATACGCAGGGCTGGAAGTGGACGTGGCAGGTGCCCCGTGCGGATTTTGATAAAACGCTTGCTGACGAGTGTGCCAAAAAAGGAGTGTCGATAGACTATGAAATGGAGGTGACCGGCATTGAAATTCTGGATAACGGCCATTCTGTAACCACAGTAAAAGATAAGGACGGAAACACCCATACGATAAAGGCAAAATTTATTGTGGATGGCAGCGGTTATGGCCGTGTGATACCGAGGTTGTTCGGGCTGGAGCGCCAATCGTCGCTGCAGCAGCGTAAAGCTATTTTTGGCCATGTGACGGACCCGAAAAGAAATGAAGCCCACGAGCCGAACAGGATAGTGATCTATGTGCACAACCCTAAAACATGGATATGGGTGATACCTTTCTCAACAGGTGTGACATCGTTGGGCTATGTAGGCGACCCAGAGTTCTTTGAACAATATAAAGGCACACTGACTGAACAATACAACAGCCTGATAGCAGCTGAACCGGATATTGCTGCGAGGTTTGGCAATTCGGAACTGATATGGGACGAGCCGAAATACCTGCAAAGCTGGAGCGTGACGACGGATACTTTTTATGGTAAAGGTTTTGTGCTTACGGGCAATGTGACGGAGTTCCTCGACCCTGTTTTTTCTTCGGGCGTGACGCTGGCATCTGTTTCTTCGCAGATGGCAGCAAAGCTTGTTATCCGCCACCTAAAGGGGGACGAGCCGGATTGGAATGCTGAGTATATGGCCCCGATGATGAAAGGCATAGATGTTTTCCGCACCTATGTGAACGGATGGTATGATGGTTCACTGTTCAACATCTTCTTTGTGCCAGACCCAGATATGGGTATAAGATCTGAGATATGCTCGGTATTGGCGGGCTATGTGTGGGATGACACCAACCCATTTGTGGCAAGGCATGAAAAAAATGTACGCGCACTATCCAATTTTATTGTTGCCAAAAAGGAACTGACCTAGGTGCCATGGTGATCAGCCACAGGGTAGTTATCAACAATGAAATGGTGATGCGCGATGGCGTATTGCTGAAAGGCAAGCATGATTTGCCAGCGGAAGAATTCTACCGGGAATTTAAATGGAACTATCCTAAGTTCTTCAAGATGGACAAGCCCTGCAAATGGGCATTTGCGGGAAGCGAACTACTTCTTTCCGGAATTGATGTAAGCAAACCTGACAAAGTGGGGGTTGTGCTTTTTACGTCTCATGGCTGTATAGATGTGGATAAAAGGTACCTTGATACTATAGCGATGCCGAGCCCTGCATTATTTGTCTATACACTTCCCAACATAATGCTTGGAGAGATATGCATCCGCCATGGTTTTAAGGGGGAGCAGCTATGTATGGTGAGCGAAGAATATGATGCAGACGAGCTATTCTTTTCTGTTGATCAATTATTTAAGAACAAAGCGCCTGATGCCTGCCTTTGCGGATGGGTAGACTGCTGGGGGGACCACCACGATGTGCGGCTGTTCTGGGTAACAAAAGATGGGAGCGGGACAGCGTTTACGTCGGGAAATATGAGTAAGCGGTGATTTTTTTCCGCGTAATTGCCGGGCAGCAATTTTATACTTTGCTTTATATACTATAATTTTAAGCAAAATAAATATGTGATGCCCTCTGACACGAGAAAATACCTGCTTTTTCTTCTTCTATTATCTATACCACTTTACTTCATTAATATTCATGACGTTCATGGGTGGGGAGATGATTTTGCGCTTTATATAAAAGAGGCACAAAACATTGCATCAGGCAAGCCATACTATCAGACGAATTATATTTTTAATAAATACAACAATATTTATTCACCTCCGCAGTACCCTCCCGGCTTCCCTTTGATGCTGGCGCCTATAGTAAAAACATGGGGCTTATCTTTCAAAGCGATGTTTTATTTTAATTCGGTACTAGCCACAGCGTTGCTGTTTGCGTTGTTTGCTTATTTCAGAAAAAGGAACATAGACAAAGCAATATCCGTTTGCCTGTCAGTATTAATTGTATACAGCAGTTACCTACTGGACCTTAAAGGAAATGTGCTGGCAGATGTTCCGTGCCTGCTGTTCTCAACTTTATACCTGGCATACCGAGAAGCAGTATCCTATTCGTGGAAACGGATATTGTTACTGATACTGTTTGCTGTGCTGGCCATACAAATGCGTTCCCAGGCTATCTTCCTTTTAGCTGCCGAAGGCCTTTTTTTGTTCTTCTTTTTTATAAAAAGCATTATCCGGGAGCGGGGCGTTGTTATAAAGCGGCTGACAGAGCCACCGTCATTGTTCCTGATAGCGGGTGTTACCTTGGCCAACGTTTTTATTAACAGGGTAATTTTCTACACCCCGTCCAGCATGTCCTCATTTTACGGCTGGTTTATAGAATTTGTATTTGACAAGGGGATATATACGTGGGGAAGGGATAATTTTTATAACCTGTTCAGTACTATCATTACTTATTTTCATTACGGTAACGATCATGGCATATTAAAAAGCGCGATGTTTTTTATTGAATCTACGGGACTTGTATTTGGCGGGTTCGGGCTGCTCATGAGCATCAGAAGCAGAATAGCATTCGATGACATTTTTTTCATTGTGATGTGCGTGATGGTCATCTATTACCCTGTACATGATCCAAGGTATTTTTTACCGGCTGTGCCTATATTGTTTTACTATTGTTACACTTCGTTGAATGCTGTTATACCGGTTATTATACCTGCTGCGAACAGCAAAAAGGTATTTATAGCCGGCACAATATTGTACCTGGTGCTTGGCTACAATTATATAGAGAATATAACCCTGGCCCCGGCACCCGGTAAAATACCACAACCGAAAGAGATGACAGCGTTCAGCTATATCACTAAGCATGTTGATGATGCGGATGTAATTGTCTTTAATAAAGCGAGGGCTCTTACCTTATTTACGGGTAAAAAAGCGATGTGTTATTCATGGGAGGTATCTGATGATATGAACAAGAAAATATTTGACAGCATGGGCGTAAAGTATATGTTAGTTATACATGGATTTGAGGATGATTTTTTCAAGAGGTATTTGTCGCAAGTCCAGCGGCCGACAGATAGTGTGAATATAGCTGAAGGCTACACACTTTATAAATTGCATTAATTTTCTCAGGTAATCATTTCATCATGGACAAACTCAGGCTGGATAAATATCTCTGGGCGATACGTATTTTCAAGACGCGGACACAGGCATCCGCAGCTATTGAAGAAGGAAAGGTAAAATGGAACGGGGCTAATATAAAGCCATCGCGGCAAGTAGCTGTTGGCGACCGTTATACAATAAAAACGCCCACCCGCCGCTGGACGATAGAAGTGACAGGGTTATTGCAGAACCGTGTAGGGTATGAAGAAGCTATAAAACACTACACAGACCTGACATCGGAGGAGGACAAGAAGATAAACCAAATGACGACCAGTTTCTATACCGGTAAGCGTATGAGCAAAACAGGTCACCCTACTAAAAAGCAGCGCAGAGACATGGAGAATTTTCTGGATTCTGCAGCGGGTGAGGATCAATAAACGGCAACAAAATTTCCGTCGATCGTCTTGGTCCAGTTATTCCCGCCGTTGGTACTTTGGTAAATGCCCTGGTTAGTGGCCAGATATATGAATTTCTTCCGGCTGCCGTCTTTATAAATATTTTCCTTAAAGGCAATGTTACGAACCACGATGTATTTACCAAGGCCATTATTGGTTTGCTGCTCCCACGTACTGGTATTATTATTCAACTGGTAGAGCCCTGCAGAATCCGTACCTATGAGACAAATTTCTTCGAAAGGCGAGGCAATACACAGTAAGGGCTTATTTGGCAAGCCGGAATAGGCTTTCCATGATCTGCCGGTATCATCGCTGTAATAAGCCCCATTATTGTTGCAGTTGATATTGTCAATAGCTATAAGCCGGTTATTATAGTGACCTAATGAATAGAAAGCGGTTGTGTCTACAGGCGCTGTATAACCGAAGCCGGAAGGTATACGGTGGGGCAAAGGTATACCTGAATGGTTTGCGGGGTCACCAACACCCGGCTCAACGCCATATTCAGGGTTTGGTGTACATTCATTCCACAATGTGGTCTTTGTCCTGAAGAAATGCCTGTTATTACGCCCGTCATAGGCACAAAGCACGCCGTTTTTCAGCAGAGAAAAAGATGTTACCCTAATGACATAGGGAGGATTACCGTAAAGGCCTAAAGCAACCGGATCCCCAACAAATACCGGGGTGTCGGGTATATCATTCCACCAAGACCCGAGAATGCCCCCCTGCTTCAGGCTGAAAGCCACACCGATGTAATTAGTGACGGAAGTGTAATCAGAACAGACGAATGACATTTCCCAGTCAGGTATATCAATAATCATTGACTGATTCAGGTTGAGCCAAAGGCCATTGCAGGCCATAAAATCATATGAGGTAATGGAGTCATAGGCATGGTTGAAATTCTTACCATTGCCGCTGATATAGAGGTTTTTTTTCGCCCATAAGATGTTGCCATTATCGGTGCATATGGCACGGCAGGGATAGCCATCAGCTTTAAAAATAATTTTGGCTGTTTTGCCATCATTGGTACTGTATAATGAACCGGCAGTGTCAGAAAAGAACAGACTATAGGGTGTTTCAATAACCTGATCATTATTGATACCATTCACCTTCTTCGTGCAACTATATATTGTAACAAGGGCAACTGCTACAAAACCAAGTGTTAAAAACAGAAAAGATTTCCGCATTGAGATTTTTTTACTAAGTTATAAAAAACTAAAGTGCAATTACAGGTGTTACAAATTTAATCAGAAAGACGTAATATACTAACAAATGGTTGGTGAAAGCAGGAACTTATTCATATTATTCCGTTTTATTCACCATCTTTTTTACTTGCATCGTTCATTTTCATACTATAGTCCATCAGGGATAATATGCTGTTTTCCTCGGTATTGAGGAAATTAATGTCCAGTTTATATTCAAAAGCGTTGTCTTTGAATGAGCCGCCTGTGAGTGAAATATCCTTCAGCAGTTTCTTACTTTCAATAATCATCAGTGAGTCTTTTACCGAGCTTGTAATGGCGGGGTCAATTTCTTTAAAGAACTGCTGCACATCAAAATAAAATGCCCATGGGTGGCCTGCAACGGTAGATGATACCGCATCAGGCTTTTTTTCGGATTTAAATTTACCTTCCAGGAAACCTTTTGCATTTCCGGGCTTATTTGATGCTACAACATATTGGTCGCCGACTATTATATGCACTGAGTTTTTGCTATCTACCGGGATAACATATGCATCACCGCTTTTTTGCAAGCCCATGTCTTCCGCCATTTTCACAATCTTCAGGAAATTCTCCTTCCGGTTAAGTTTTATTACATAAGTCATGGTCAGGTTTGGTTTCTGGGCCTGATGCAGGACGGGTTGGTTCATGAATGTATCGAGCACATTTTCGCTCTCGAGGCTGAAGTCGTTCATCATAAAGGCCATATCACCTGTAAACGCCTCAAGCACACTCTCTGCACTCATGCCCTGGGCTGCAAGGCCCATGTTGACGAGTCCCAATAGGTTCAGTTTTTCCAGCAACTCCTTTATCCCTTTCGGCGACAGGTGTACTGCCACCATCATATCCATATTTTGCGTGGGCAACCTGTCAATCATGTCCTTATCTGCATTTGCGCCACCCAGTTCAGTACCTATCTCCTTCATGTTTTCTGACAGGTAGTAGTGCATGTCTGCCGTTATCTTACCTTTCACAAAGTTTACGCCTGCTATAAAAGCGGCATCTTTCCAGAGATCCCCTGATAACGACATGCTTGTTGCTTCGGCAATACTGCCACTCATCTGGCCCATCAGCTGTTCATAGTTGACAAAGAACGAAATGTCATGTCCTTCTTTTTCCAGTTTGCTGAAGTATTTATTGCCGGTCATGGCATTTCCGGCAGGGGTTTTGAAAGCGCCATCTATTTCGGCTGAAATAGTGGCGGCATCCATAGGCTTACTACTACTGAGCCCGTCGAGCATATCATCAGACTGTTTTGACACTGCATTGATGATGATCATCAAATTTTTGTTCCAGCCCAGGTACATTCCTTCTCCCAGGCTGGTTTCTTTACGGTCGCCATGTTGCGTTATGACTGCATCGGGAAATGTCTTTTTTATGTATGCTTCCCAGTCACCGGCATCTGACATCGGCACAAGCCCTACAACCTTTTGCCCTCCTGTGTATCGGGTATCTGATTTTGCGTATACATAAATTGTATTCGCAAAATCTATCCCTGATCTTTCAATGCCGCTCAAAGCATCTTTTGCATTCTTTTCCGGTATGCGGTCATGCATTTCTTTATACAGCTTGCTGCCGGTAATCACATTCCAAGCTATCTTTTTGCCGAATGATTTAAGGTTAATGCCTGTAACCATTACAGCATCTTCCGGTATGTAGCGTGCATGGTCAGGTATCTTGCTACAAGCGCTGAATAATGCTATTACTACAATTAAAAGAACACTGTTTCGCAAAGAGCGGTTAGTTATCATTTGTTTACTGTTTACTTAATAGGTATGGCCGGACTAGAACGGAAGGTCGTCTATGGTTTCAGGCGACGGATTATAATTGGGTGTGCCGCTGAAATTGTTAGTGCCACCGGTATTGCCGCCGCCATTGTTGTTGTAAACCGGTGCGGACTGCTGGGTATTCATGCCACCAGCACCTGCTGCGCCTGCGGCCTCTATGCGCCACGCATCCAGATTAGTGATATAATTTACCTTGCCATCGCGCTCCCACTTGTTACCTTTTATATTAAAACTGACTTTTACCTGGTCACCTTCTTTGAAGCGGTCTATAATATCACACTTGTTTTGCACCAGCTGCATTTTGGCAAAATTGGTATATATGTTGCCATTGATCTCCTCTGCCAGTTCTATCACAAACTCACGTTTTTTGAACTTTTCACTTACCTGCTGTGTGTCGTACTTTACCAATAGTTTTCCTGATACTTCTAAACTCATATTATTACAATTTTAATTATAAAACAATAGATACAAAGATAATAAGTTTGGGGTTGAAGATAAAAAAAGCCCCGAAAATGCGGGGCTTTTTCCGAAAGAAATTTTGGGGAGGCTAAAGGGGCTCGAACCCTCGACCCTCAGAACCACAATCTGATGCTCTAACCGACTGAGCTACAACCTCCATCTGAATTCGGGCGACAAAGGTAAGAAAAAAATCGCCAAATAGTATTCACAAAAAAATGAATTTAAATAGCCTTAATAAATTTCGCGGAAAGTATACCATAACATCTATGCAGTAATTCTGTTGAATTTGTACAATTTATTGATATATATAGTGCATAGCTTTGCGCTCAAAAAATGCTATGGCACATTCTAAAATGAACATGCTGGCGATAAGTGCCGCAATAATCACATTTACTTCATGCGGTAACAACGAAACTACCACCACCGAGGAGCACCCCGCTGTAGCTGCAACATCCTTGTCTTTGGGCTCCGTAAAGGATATGATTTGGCTTGCTGGCAAATGGCAGAACAAAACCCTGGATGGTATCGCCTTTGAAAATTGGAAGGTAGTGGATGATTCTACACTGGCGGGCGAAAGCGGTTTCATAAAGGGGGCGGATACGATGATATCTGAGACCATAGCTATAGAGCAAAGAAATGGTGTATTGAGTTATATACCCACCGTAAAAAAACAAAATGAAGGGAAGGCAATACCATTTAAACTCATTGAGGCCGCGGGTGACAGTTTTGTATTCTCGAACCCGGCACACGACTTTCCGGATAAGATAACCTACATGAAAAAATCGGCCACGACTATGCAAGCAAGGATATCCGGGAAGATGGGCGGCAAAGAAACAGCTGAGACTTTTACGCTGGAAAAAGTGGAGTAAAAACAGGCAACACAATTGCTTATTAAATCGGATCAGGAAGGGAGGAGCCTTCTGATCCGATTCTTTATCATAGATAATACCACCAGTAAGTAAACGGACGGACAATCTACTCAACGCATAACTTTACAGATCGCACTGCCCCATCGCCATTATATACATCAACGAGGTAAATACCTGCTGACAATTGCGGTAGTGTTACTTTTTGGACGCCACTGTTCAGGCTGCCTTCGGATATTAGTTTTCCGCTCACATCGCGCAGTGTAAAACTGATGGCGTTGAAATTGTTTTCGATGGACAGCTCATGAGTGCTACCCAGCGGGTTAGGGTACACGTTCAGCACCTTTGTTTTGTCGGTTGCCTTTACTGCAAGGCCTTCAGTGTACCTACGTGTGATGCCATTAAGTGTATCATCAGCAAATACGCCACTATAGCCTGTCTTAAATTTACCCCCTGCTATAATATGGCCTTTGAACAGCACCATTTTATTGACCGCACTATCGACCACAAACCAATTGCCCGTGCCATACATGGACGGCGCTGTAACATTGAAAGTATTGCGGGCATTGGTCCCAAGCATGGGTGAATAAATAAACTCACCACCTATATTCAAAGAACCCGGCTCAGAGCAAAGCGTATTAAAAGACCGCTTTGTTGCATGGTAGTCGTACCAGGCTGATGCGGGACAAAAGCCGGCCAGGTAATTAGTATCAGTAAAGGCGCGGTACCATGTATTGCCGCTGAGTTTAAGGAGCAGGTTCAAAGAATCTACAGGATCGGTATGCCGGCAGGCGGCATAAATATTGCCACTAAAAAATTCAAAGTCCTTCACTTCATTCTTTACCGGGTTTGTGAATGTCTGAAAGCCTGAAACGGCATCCCATTTGATCGCGTTCGCTGTGCTCATGCCATAACTGAATGCGCCACCCAACAATAGGGTCGTACCCATTACCTCCATGGTATTTATTCTGCCATCAAGGCCGGGCAAAGGCTGCCAGACCGTGCCATTCCATTTAGCAAAATTTACATTGGGCATTCCACAGACATCGAATGAGCCTGCTGCATATAAGCTACCTGCGTAAACTACAAGGTCATTTACCGTTCCGGTTATGCAACCTGCACCATGCCATGTAGCGCCATCCCAATAAGCCACATTGCTTGCGGGGCTGCCACCAGCCATGCTGAAAGAACCTGCCACAAATATATTACCGCCATGAGCGGCTATGGCATAAACAGGCCCATTGACACCTGCACCCATACTGTGCCAGGTGAATACGCCCGCAGCTTCTGTGACATAGGCCACATTGTTAGCCGCAATAGCATTATCAACCTGGGTGAAACTGCCTCCGACATAGAGTTTGCTGCCCGCACTTTCCACACACAGCTCATGCACCGTTCCATTCACACCATTACCTATAGGTGCACTATATACAGTGGGCGGATAGCCCGGCTGTATCCATGCCAATTCATCAATAGTAAAACCGTTTTGGCTTGCCCATGCTGCGAGTTCGGGATAGTTCATTTCACGCACATAGGCAAGGTTGGTGTTTGCGGCAATCTTTCTTGAGATATGCTCATAGCCGGATGCCTTAACAAGATAGCCCACGGCGCAAAAGTTATCGTGCTTATCAATGAAGATGGGTGTGCGGTAGCCGTAATCCTCATTCAGAGGGAAGCGGCGGGCGACCAAGTATTGGTGCAGGTAGTCGAGGCATAGCAACCGATTTTGCCGAGCGGTGGGGGTAAGTCCGTCGGTATTCCGGCTGCGGAGGGTGGTTTCTACGAGCGCAAGGTGCGCCTGTATCCAGTCGGTTTCGGTTTGTAACCGATAAGCGGGCAACATATCAGCAGAAATATCTTTTTGCTCGCGCCAGCATTTGTTCACTTCGCAGAGTTTTTTGAAAGTTGAATTCTTGCCAAATGCCGAGAAGACCAGAAAGCAGAGGAGCAAGCTAAGTGTTGTTTTCATAATAAGCCATTTAGATAGTTGAATAAATAAATGTATCAGGCAAGGATTAGCGAGAAATAAAAAACCCGCATATAAATGCAGGTTTTGTATGTAAGAAGGGTACAACTTATGCTTCGGCTGTGGCACCTACCAGCTCCAGGTGTTCGGAGCTTACCATCTGCAGCGCCAGGCTTTTTATAGATGGGTACACCAGTTCGTATACGCCTTTTTTGCTTGGGGGCACATCAGCCTCCTGCATAGCTACGATGTATATGATAGATTCCGGTATATCTAATACGTTGCAAACCTTGGAAATCGTTCGCTGGCTTGGCCTCTTCACGCCCGTCTCTATCTGAGAGAGAGAGGTTTGTGACAATTCACATTTTTCAGCCAGTTCGTACTGGGTGATGGAAAGTTTCTTCCTGATCGACTTAATTGCTGAGCCTATATTCATTGGTCAATGTTTTTTAGTTTTAGGATATATGGTTTAAATATATCTGGATCCTATTATAAAAACCGTACTGCTATATAAGACGGGTAAAAAGAGGAAAACGTTGGTAAGGGAATGAATTTTCCTTTTAATAAAATATTTATGAGCGGTTTTTATACAATATCCTGTGGTTAGTAATTGTAATAACGGCCTACCTTTGGGGAGTGGCAAACAGCTTTTCCCGACAGGTAATATTTGATAAAAAAACGGTACTTGCCGTTGTGGTGCCCCAACTGAGAAAGGATGGGATGTACTATGAAGTAAACATTAAAGGATATCCCCGATTTTTTATGAAGTGGAGCGAACTGGGAAGGTATGATGTGGTAGAAGAGCGGGGCGTGCCGTACCAACTGGTGCTGGCGGTGAGTGATGTGATAGAGAAGAGTAAACAGTAAGCATTTTTTAACCGCAAAGACGCGAAGATCTTATTTGACCCTCTTTATTTTAATGACGGAAATCTGCCCTTTGGGGTTGTAGGACACCACACTATATCGCGTAGTGCCATCGGTGAGCATGAGGGTAGCGGTATTGGGCGGGTCCCAGCCTTCGTTATCGGCCAGGATGGTGATAATATCCAACCCTGTGGAGGAAACCGGGAGCCTTAGCTGCTTCTTCTGTTTATTGAGCACATGCTTGGACAGGTATGTGCGCCCGTTGTATTCGATGGTAACCTGGTCGCCATCTGATACACCCCCATCCCAAATATCAATGATGACCGTGTCGGAATGCCATTCATAGGTTTTATCGGTGCCTTTTGTGATCTTATCGGCAGCTATAGGCTGCTCGGTAATTTGCTTCTGTGGTTCGGCAGCTGCAATCGGCTGCGGTTTTGGTTTTTTGCCCATGGTGATGACGGTATCGAATTGCTCGCGGCGGTCGAAAAGCAGGCTGATCTCTTCCGGTACAGCGAATGTAACGAGACCTCCGGTACATGCTGTTCTATCGGCCTCATTTCCGGATAGCGCACCTTGAAGTATCTTGCCTTTCAGGGATTGGACGTATTCTGTTTTCGCGTCGAGCAGGCACATATATGCCCTGGTGCGCACATCGTGGGAGTATATTATTTCGGTTTCCCTGAAAGATAGGATGCGCCTGCCCCTGTCGAGCGTTCCGGTTATAGTTGCCTTAGTTTCATTTGGCGGGTCGTAAGTAATGGAGTACCCCTCTATGTTCCCTCCGGATTCCTTAAACACTATTTTATAAGTAAACACCTCATCGGTGTTCATTTTAATAGAACCTGTGAGGGTGAAGGGTTTGGGCTGGGCAAAGGAAAGGGAGGGGATGAGTAAACAGGTTACTACTATAAAAAACACCTTTTTAAATACCATTATTGATAATGAGAAAAACACGAGAAAATAATAACAGAAGTATCTGTAACCTTGTAGACCAGCCTATGCTCCTGATCAATCCGCCTGCTCCAATATCCTTTATACTGATGCTTTAGCGCTTCCGGCTTACCAATACCTTTATACGGCGAACGAAGAATATCTTTGATTAAATCACTTATGCGTAAGGCAGTGCGCCTATCTGTTTCTATCCAATTCCTATACTCCAGAAAAGCCTTTGGAATAAACTCTATGTTCCTCATAATAATTCATCCGCCTTTATAGAAATCACTTCCCTTTTTGATTCATATTCAGTTATCCGGTCACTGAGTTCTTTTGCGTAGGCAGGATTACTTAGTATATAGTCGGTATCTTCAGAAGGTTGAATAATAATATCTACTGTTTTATGCGGAAACATTTTTTTTATTCCCTCCACGACATCCATCGTCAATAAGTCGGTATTAATTCTGATAGTTGTTTCCATATATAATATTTACTGTAAAGTTAAGGATTTTCATACAAATGCATTTTTTCTGCCCAATGGGGTGCATTGGGTACTTGGACAAGACTGATTCAAAAAAACCTGGTCAATATTCCTCACATTACCTTCTTACCAGCCACATAAGTTTTCAAAACTTTTGTCTTTAATATAACTTGTTCGTCAGCCTGCATCAGATCAGTATCGAGTATTACGAAGTCGGCATTCTTGCCGGGTTCTATGCTGCCTGTTTCGTGCTCCATAAAACCTGCTTTTGCCGCCCAGATGGTCATACCCTTGATGGCCTGCTCGCGCGTAAGGGCGTTCTCTTTCTGAAACCCATCTGCCGGGAAATTTTTAGCGTCTTTGCGCACAACAGCTGCAAAGAATGTTTTAATGGGTGAAATATCTTCAACAGGGAAATCGGTGCCTAAGGGCAGCCAGCCATTTTGTTCTAATAGTTTCTTGTAGGCATATCCACCCTTCAGGCGCTCAGCACCTATGCGGTCGCCGGCCCAATACATATCGCTGGTGGCATGGGTAGGCTGCACAGAAGGGATAACTGATGTTTTGCCAAACAAATCAAAGTCACTTTGGTTCACCACCTGCGCATGTTCTATCCGCCAGCGCTTATCATTTTTGCCTTTCAGGTATTTGTTGTAGATATTAAGCACTACCCTGTTGCCGCTATCGCCTATGGCGTGTGTGCATAACTGGAATTCCGTATTGATGAGTTTTTGTGCAAGTGAGTCGAAGTGAGCGGCCGGACTGAGCATGAACCCGTTCCAGTTCGGCTGGTCGTTGTATGCGTGGAGCAGACACGCCCCCCTGCTGCCCAGCGCACCATCGGCATATGCTTTTACGCCTTTCACAAAAAGTCTGTCGGTCCTGTAGGGGCCTTTAGCCAGATATCGGCTGAAATTAGCTGTGTCATCACTAAGCATTACATAGAGGCGCATAAGCAGTTTACCTTCTTTTTGCAGCTCGTCAATAGCGGCAATTTCGTAGTGCATAAGGCCACAGTCGGTGATCGTGGTCAATCCTTGTGCGAAACAATTTTTCTGCGCTGCAGTAAGCCATTTTTCGTAGTCGGCCTTAGATGGCTGGGGGATAATTTTTGTTACGAGGTCTACCGCATTATCGACAAGCACACCTGTTAATTTGCCATTCTTAACTTCTACCTGTCCGCCCGGCACCTGCAGCGCGGGGGATACAGATGCCATTTCCAATGCTTTTGCATTTGCTATACCTGCATGACCATCAATACGTTGTAACAGTACCGGCCTGTCGGGAAATAATTCGTTCAGTAGTACATTATCAGGAAATGCTTTGCCCGGCCACAGGTTCTGATCCCATCCCCGGCCCCTTATCCATGGCTCACCGGGATGCTCTTGAGCGAACCGTTTTACGCGCTCAACGACCTCTGTCCAGTCCTTGCAATCATACAAGCCCACTTCGTACAATCCCCTGCCGTAACCCACAAAATGAGCATGGGCATCTATAAAACCGGGGTATACCGCCCTACCCTGTGCATCGATAATACTGTCGGCAGTGAACTGGCTTTTTATATCATCATTTGTGCCGACGGCAATGACTTTACCGTTCTTCACGGCAAATGCCTCAGCAGTACTGAAGGTGCTGTCAACTGTGTATACCTTGCCATTCATCAACAACAAGTCGGCATGTGGTTTTGACCCACAGGAGCAAAAAAGGAACAGCAGGAAGATATAAGAGCCAATATTACGCATCACCAATATTTTTCGTTATTGTAAATATACTCATACAACCCTTAAGGTTATTAAATATTTCCGCCTTTACCTATCTTACTTGCATAAACTAGCGTCATGCTCAAAAATATTTTCTTTTTCCTCTTGTTGATGCCTGCATTATGCCAGGCACAGAGAACGCAACGAGTAAAAGGCATTGTTGCAGATAAAGAATCAAAATCACCACTGGCCGGGGTTACTATCAGCGTAACATCGGTAACGCCGGCCATAGGCACTGTGACCGACCTGAACGGAAATTATATCATCGAGAATGTGCCGGTGGGCAAGCACACCCTTTCCATATCCTACATCGGGTACCAAAGCGTGACCATGCATGATATACTGGTAACCTCGGCGAAAGAAACTATAGTGCCTGTAGAAATGGAAGAATCGGCGATAAAAATGACAGAAGTGACCGTGACCCATAAACGGGAACACATTAATGAGATGGCGGTGGTGAGCACCAAAACATTTGATGTGCAGGAAACAGAAAGATATGCGGGCAGCCGCTCTGACCCCGCACGTATGGCTTCGAACTTTGCCGGAACACAGGGAGGAGATGATTCGAGAAATGACATCGTGATAAGAGGGAACAGCCCGCAAGGCGTGCTCTGGCGGATGGAGGGGGTAGATATACCTAACCCAAATCACTTTTCGATACCCGGCACAACCGGCGGCCCGGTGAGTATGATAAACAGTAAGACGCTTGCCAACAGCGATTTTTTTATGGGCGCATTTCCGGGGGAATATGGCAATGCGATAGCCGGTGTGTTCGACGTGAAGCTGCGTAACGGCAACAATGACCGGCATGAATTCACCGGGCAATTTGGTTTCCTGGGCACAGAGCTAGCAGCAGAAGGGCCAATATCCCGAAAGAAAGGTTCGTCGTATATGTTTTTATACCGGTACTCCACGCTGGCCATCTTCCAGGGCCTGAACATAAAAATAGGCACATCTTCTGTGCCCAATTACCAGGATGCGACATTCAAGGTGAACTTCCCGATAGGGAAAAAATCTAACCTCGCATTCTTTGGCATAGGGGGACTCAGCAACATAGACCTTGTGGTAAGTACGCTTACAAAAAAGTCGGACGAACTATATGGCGAAGATGACCGTGACCAGTATTTTACAGCTAATACGGGTGTAATAGGCGCAACACTTAGCCATACCTTCAACCAGAATACTTATTCGAAATTCAGTATAGCACAAACAGCGAATGATATCATTTCGCGGCATGAATATGTGTACCGCGACCCTGCGACCTATCTTGTAGACTCGCTCAAGCACATTCTGGGATACAAATTCTATACCGGCTCAACAGCAGCCCACTGGTACCTGAACAAAAAACTTTCTCCCAAACAGACTATCAGAGTGGGTATAGTAAACAATTATTACCAACTCAACTTTGTAGACAGCAGCAGGCAGTTTCCACCTGACCGGAGCACCTGGCAGCACCGTGAAAATTTCAAGGGTAATACCAATCTTGCACAGGCATACATCCAATATAAGCTGCGCCCATCAAACAACCTTACGCTTACAGCAGGCATTCATGCGCAGTACCTTACCCACAATAATGCTACATCATTAGAACCGAGATTAGGTATGCGCTGGGCGCTTAATGACAATAACATCATTACCGGCGGCTACGGACTGCACAGCCAGATGCAGCCCCTGTACATTTACTTTGCCCAGGACACCGGAGGCACATCAACTGCGATGAAGAATTATGATATTGGCTTCACACGCAGCCACCACTTCATTTTAGGGTATGAACGGGTGGTATCAAATGATGTGCGCATACGCATCGAGACCTACTATCAATCACTCTTTGATGTGCCTATAGAAACACGAGCGGGCGCATCGTACTCGGTGCTCAACCAGGGATCAGGATATTCCCGATATTTTCCTGACACCTTAAAGAACGCCGGCACAGGGTATAACTATGGTATTGAATTTACCCTTGAAAAGAAATTCAGTCATGGGTATTATGCACTCTTTACCGGGTCACTTTTTGATTCGAAAGCAAAAGGCAATGACGGTGTTTACCGCAATACAGATTACAATAGCCAGTATGCCGTAAATGTGTTGGGTGGCTATGAGAAAAAAATAAGCAAGTACGGTACGTTAATAACCGGGGTGAAGGTAACTTTCATTGGCGGCAAATTGTATTCGCCTGTTGATACTGCTGCATCAAACAGCTATGGAGATGCAATTGTAGTGGACAGTTTGCGCAATACGCTGCAGTTCTCGCCATACTTCAGGGCTGACCTGAAGATAGGTGCGAGGTTCAACTCAAAGAAAGTAACACATGAGATAGGGCTCGACCTGGTGAATATCTTTAACACTAAAAATATACTCTCCCAATCATACAGCTATGGCCTGTATAAAGAAACAGGGCAACCGTTTTATTACCAGTACCAACTGGGATTCCTGCCTATATTCTACTACAGGATAGATTTTGGGACGAAAAGGAATACAACCAAATAAAGATTTCAATTTACCTTTGACATATGAGTACAGTATTATTCAATAAAGAAAACGGCGTTGGGTATATATCGCTCAACCGGCCTGATAAGTATAACAGCTACAACCGCGACATGGCTGTTGCTCTGCAAGGCCATCTTGATGATTGCGCGACTGATGACGAGATAAGGTGTATCTACCTGACAGGTGAAGGAAAAGGTTTTTGTGCAGGTCAGGACCTTGCGGAAGCTGCCAACCCCACCCCTGAAGAGTTTGGGAAAATTGTTGAAGAAAATTATAATCCTACTATTCTTCGTCTGCGCACAATAGAAAAACCAATCATTGCCGCAGTAAACGGGGTAGCCGCCGGGGCTGGGGCGAATATAGCCCTGGCGTGTGATATTGTATTAGCTGCGGAGAGCGCGTCTTTCATACAAGCATTCAGTAAAATTGGCCTCATCCCCGACAGCGGGGGTACTTATATGCTACCAAGGCTGATTGGTATGCAGCGGGCAGCAGCCCTTATGATGACCGGCGATAAAGTAACCGCAGCCGAAGCAATGGCAATGGGCATGATCTATAAATATTACCCTGATGCCACATTTAAGGAGGATAGCAGGAAAATGGCCATGACACTTGCTCAAATGCCAACAAAAGGGATTGGGCTAACCAAGCGCCTGCTCAACCAAACATTTGGCAATGACCTTCAGCAACAATTAGCTGCTGAGAAAGAAATACAAATGCAGGCAGGGAGCACATACGATTTCCGTGAAGGGGTACAGGCATTTCTTGAGAAGAGGAAACCTGCCTTTAAAGGAAAGTAATCCAGGCTATTGCTTCGTCATGTTCATGGTGCAACTATATAGTTTAGTGCCGGATGAATGTGTTGAGTACACAAGTGTTATTTTGCCATCAACATAGCTACCCGTTGCGCTGATACCATAAGTACTGCTACCGGGGGCTATTTGTATATTACCCGCACTATCTATAGTGGCCGCTACACTATAACCGGATTTATCAAAGTTAGACACCTGTAGTGTATAGCCGCTATTGGTACCAGACTTGGCCACGACACTCTGCCATGTGCCTACATCGGGGAGGCCCGGCACACATCCTGAACGTGTGCAGCTATATGTACCGAGGGCTTTATCTGTCCAACCCTTGTCGCAACTTGCGCCCCAATAACCGGTAGGGCAAACACATACATTAGCCTTGCATGGCGCACCGTTCTGGCAAGTATTGCCGCCACATTTATTCTTACTACAACCTATGAGTGCAAAAAGAGCAACGCCTGACAATAAGAAGGAGGCAACGAGGATACGTTTTAAATTGTTCATTGGTATAATTATCTGTTGGTAAAAATACATATTGCCGCGACGGTATTCTGTATTGTCATCCAGTTTAACAAATAGTTGTATAATATATGCTTTTGATGGCATAACTATTTAGGGGGTAATGCGGGAAGGATTTCGGACGATAACAGAATGATAATCAAAATCATTTTTCAAATGACAAAAACGAGAAAAAAGACACCGGTGAACGGAGAATTAAGTACCATAGTATTACCCGATATTGTGCCAGAGGCCATGCCTGTAAAGGAAAACCTGCTAAAAAAGAAATACCGGGGTAAAAAATCGGCAGTACCAAAAGAGGAACCAAGGCAATCAGCTGAAGATGCAATAGTTAACGTGGCCATATTATCTGAAGACGGCTTTGAAGAAATAGAACTAACAAGCCCCAAACATGCACTAGAAGCAGCAGGAGCCCATGTGGATGTCATTTGCCCTCATAACGGAACAATAAAAGCATGGGATAATACGCATTGGGGCAAAGATGTAGATGTGGACATTAAACTAAGCGATGCACGACCCGAAAGGTATGATGCGGTAGTACTGCCGGGAGGAGTAATGAACCCCGATAAACTACGCCAAAATAAAGACGCAATCATGTTCCTCAAACACTTTATCAATGCGGGGAAGCCGGTGGCAGCTATTTGCCACGGAGCTCAAACCCTTATAGAAACAGGTATGCTGGAAGGCAAAACCATGACATCGTACCCCTCGCTGAAAACCGACCTGAAAAATGCCGGAGTTAACTGGGTGGATAAGGAAGTAGTGCATTATGGCCAATTCATTACCAGTCGCATGCCAGCAGATCTTGGTGCTTTTAACCGGGAGCTCATATATACACTTTCCTTGTATGACCATTAACCGCAATTGTATAATACTCATTTTCATATTCAGGAATATTTTTTAGGGTAACTTAATCATTGCCCTATAACCTCCTATTCTATTGTAAATTTGCGGCCTTAATGCAGCGCCCATATACAATAGCATTGGTGGGGAACCCCAATAGCGGGAAAAGTTCGCTTTTCAATGCCTTAACGGGCCTCAACCAGAAAGTTGGCAACTTCCCGGGCGTAACTGTGGACAAGAAGACGGGGGTATCCCGTATCTCCGATTCGCTTTCCGCACATATCATCGACCTGCCAGGCACGTATAGCCTGTATCCAAAAAGCGCCGATGAACGAGTAACTTACGAGGTACTATTAAACCAAAACAGTGCAGACCGGCCTGATCTTATTGTTGTAATAGCCGACGCATCCAATCTTAAACGCAACCTTCTTTTCTGCACACAAATCATTGACCTTAAAATACCTGTGGTCATCGCGCTTACTATGATGGATATAGCGCAACAGAAGGGCATCACCATAGACATGAATGGCCTTCAGCGGGCTATGGGGATACCGATGGTGGCCATAAATCCCCGCAAGAACAAAGGGATAGCCCAACTAAAAAAAGTAATCAATGACATCCACGAAGTAAGGCCTTCTTTACCGCCTGACTTTATAGACCTGTCTTCATTTACGGGGCAGTTGCTTACCGAAATAAAAACACTGTGCAACATTGAGAGTAATTATGCGGCACTGCATATTGCCTGCAACTACCTGGAATTGAAATATATAAATGCCGCACAAAGAATCAGAATAGGCGGGCTGCTGGGCGAAGGTAATTTTCAGAAATCCAAGGTTCAGGCTGAGGAGATCATGCAGCGGTATAAAAGGATAGACACCCTGATGCAGCAATGCGTAGTGACGGAAAGCCCAATGAAAAAAGCTTTGGTCACTGAGCGCATTGATAAAATATTGCTGCATCCTGTTTGGGGCAATATGATCTTACTTGTGGTGCTGTTCCTGCTTTTTCAAAGTATTTTCTGGCTGGCCAGTTACCCCATGGGGTGGATGGAAACCGGTTTCGCAATGCTGGGCGAAAGTATAAACAACATTCTACCCCAGAACCTTTTTGCTGACCTGATGGTGAATGGCATACTTGCAGGCATCAGCGGAATAGCTGTTTTCGTGCCGCAAATCATGATACTGTTCGGGCTCATTACTATACTCGAAGACAGTGGCTATATGGCCCGAATCAGTTTTCTTACAGACCGTATCATGCGTAGTGCCGGCCTTAATGGTCGCTCTGTTATGCCCCTGATAAGTGGCATGGCATGCGCCGTTCCGGCGATAATGGCCGCACGAACCATCCCCAACCGCAAAGAGCGGCTGATCACGATATTGATCACCCCGCTTATGAGCTGCTCTGCACGGCTACCGGTATACACCATGCTGATAGCGCTTGTGATTCCCGATACAGTGTTCTGGGGCCTTTTCAATTTACAGGGACTTGTGCTGATGGGCCTGTACCTGCTTGGTTTTTTTACGGCACTGCTTGTATCCCGCATCATGAACCTTATTATAAAAGCAAAAGAGCGGACGTTCTTCCTTATGGAGTTACCTGTGTATCGCGCGCCAAGATGGAAGAATGTAGGTATCACCATGCTGGAGAAAGGCAAGATCTTCATAAGAGATGTGGGTAAGGTAATCATTGTTCTTTCGCTCATATTGTGGGCACTGGCTACTTTTGGCCCTCCCGGCAGAATGCATGCCCTTGAAGAAAAATATACCGCTATGGCCACACAGCGCCCCTTGCAAGAGGCTGATATAAAACGTGAATACGCTACGGCCAAACTGGAGAATTCATTTGCCGGCATATTAGGACACACGATAGAACCAGTGATACGCCCACTGGGTTATGACTGGAAGATCGGCATTGCGCTTATCACCTCATTTGCCGCCCGCGAAGTCTTTGTGGGGACAATGGCGACCTTATATAGCGTGGGCGATGACAAGGCGGGCGAAACTACACTAAACGAAAAGATGCGGGAAGCAAAAAGGAAAGACGGGACGCCTGTTTATAACCTTGCAACAGGGCTGTCACTGCTCATCTTCTATGCATTTGCGATGCAGTGCATCAGCACACTGGCAATAGTAAAAAGGGAAACAGGTAGCTGGAAGTACCCGGCCATTCAGTTTGTGTATATGTTTGCCCTTGCCTACTCAGGTTCACTACTCCTATACCAGTTGTTCAAATAAAGTTACTCATTGACAGCCCTGTGCAGGGCAAGCCTGTATTGCTTATAAATATTAAAGCTGAGGTACATAATTAATACGGCATTAATAGCGGCAAGAAACCTGAGATCGAAAATAAGGGTGCCATAATTAGGAAGGCGGAGGTGACCAATTGAAATTTCGAGGGTGAGAAAATACATGATGCTGAACAGCACATAAGAAATGAATTTGCCTGAAAAGAAAGCATAAGCTGTGATGAAGATAAAAGCAGGCTGACAATAACGTTCATGTATCTCGGTATTAAAGAAATAGAACAGCAGATACAGAAGGGCGCATGTAAGCCAGATCAACTCTTTACCTGCGATAAAAATTCCGCCGCTTTTATTCCGGCTTTTCAGCAATAGCAGCATTAAAGGTAAAAGAGCAAAGAAGGAACTTACAAAAAACATAACAAGGCCAGCCTGCTTATAGGTCAAGCCCAGTATCCAAACTTTCGCATCATTAGCGTACAGTAAAGTATTCGGACCATGGTCGTCATTAGTTTTCACGAACCAATGCCAGATATTGGATGCCTTAACAGAGATGCTCGGGTATTTGCTGAAGGAGCCAGTAGCACTGGAGATGATTTCCTTCAGCCCATAGTTGCCCATAGTGAACGGTAAAACCAAAACAACCTGCACGACAACAGCTGCCAGTACCGGAAAAAAGATCGTATCCCATTTTTTATCCGTCCGGATGTTGCCGAGAAAAAGCAGCCCCCATACCGGAACAATTATTATGGACTGTATTTTGAAATTAAACGCCAGTACAAGAAAAACAGTACTCAGCATATTGTTCCCGCTGCATCCGTAGAATACAGCTATGAAAACAAGAGTGGACAATATCCCATCTACCTGCCCCCAGATAAGTGTATCATAGGAATAAGCCACATTAAGCATGGCTATGACAATAAGAATAAAAAAGGCTGTCTTTTTATCTATCCACCTATATACATACCAAATGCCAAGATAATCAAACAGTAAAGTAAAGGAGCGCAGGTAATGGATATTATTTATAATGGCCTGCTCAGAGCCCATTATTTTGCCGTAAACCCATAGTATATATTGATACAATGGCATATAATCAGTTGAGCCATATGCATTCCTCAGCCCATTCTTATGAATATAAATTGCCCAAAGCTGAAAACCTTCCCTTATATCAAACTGCATACCCGGCAGGTATGGCAGCATGGCCATCAGGAACAAAAAAAGCAAAGCGGGAATGGTAATGTTGAAGTGCCGGTCCATCAGATAGGTATAAAAATAAAGAAACTCAGATAAATCCGAGTTTCTTTATATGATTTGTTCAATTTAATTAATGTACTTCTTCACCTGGCCTCAAGGGAGTCGTCTGTGGAATGAAATCATTCCCATGACCATCATCCTTGTAATCATATGGCCAACGGTGTACTTCGGGGATTTCGCCTATCCAGTTGCCGTGGCCGGGATTAATAGGTGTTGTCCACTCAAGTGTAGTAGAACCCCATGGATTCAAAGTAGTCACCTTACGTCCACGGAAGATACTAACGATAAAGTTGTAGACAAATAACAACTGCGCAAAGAACACTATTGTAGCTACGATACTGATGAAACCATTGATGCTTTGAAATTGCTTAAATGACTCCCAGGCT
Source organism: uncultured Flavipsychrobacter sp. (assembly GCA_964430995.1). Taxonomy (GTDB): domain Bacteria; phylum Bacteroidota; class Bacteroidia; order Chitinophagales; family Chitinophagaceae; genus Nemorincola. The sequence continues at coordinate 19,338 of CAYSIG010000002.1, read as the reverse complement.
GAATAATCGTAATAACGGCGTGGCATACCGGCGATACCTTCGTAGTGCATAGGCCAGAAAATGAGGTAAGCACCGGCAAACGTAACGAAAAAGTGAATATAAGCAAGACTGTTGTTCATAAACCTGCCATACATTTTCGGAAACCAGTGGTAGATACCTGCAAACATACCGAAGAAGGCAGATACACCCATTACTATATGGAAGTGGGCTACTACGAAATAGGTATCGTGCAGGTGTATATCAAGAGCTGAATTACCAAGGAATATGCCTGTAAGACCACCAGAAATGAATAATGATACGAAACCAAGTGCGAACATCATTGGCGGATTGAACCTGATGTTACCGCGCCAGATTGTAGTAAGCCAGTTAAATACTTTTACAGCAGATGGTACGGCAATCAACAGGGTAAGCAGTACGAAGATAGATCCGAGGAACGGACTCATACCTGTTACGAACATATGGTGCGCCCATACCACGAAGGCGAGGACAGTGATACCCACCAGCGAAATAATCATTGCAAAGTAGCCGAAAATTGGTTTGCGGCTGTGTGTTGAAAGCACCTCAGAAGCCATACCCATACCCGGGAGCATGATGATATACACCTCTGGGTGGCCAAGGAACCAGAATAAATGCTGGTAAAGGATAGCCGATCCGCCAATGTGTGGTAATGCTTTACCTCCGATGAATATTTCAGAAAGGTAGAAGCTGGTACCGAAGTTGCGGTCAAATATGAGCAGTACGAAACCAGAGAATAACACAGGGAAAGAAAGAACGCCAAGTACAGCGGTAAAGAACAGCGCCCATATAGTAAGAGGCAGACGTGTCATGGTCATACCTTTAGTACGCATGTTGAGTACAGTGCTAATGTAGTTAAGACCGCCCAATAGCGATGACACAACGAATGTAGCCATGCTCAACAACCAAAGGTCCATACCTAATCCTGAACCCATAGAGGCTTCTTTCAGAGCACTCAACGGAGGGTATGTTGTCCAGCCACCGGATGCCGGGCCTGTTTCAACAAATAATGATGTAAACATTAAGATACTGGCCAAAAAGAAGAACCAATAAGAAAGCATGTTCATGAAAGGAGAGGCCATATCCCTTGCTCCAACCTGAAGCGGGATAAGTATGTTGGCAAACGTACCACTCAACCCTGCTGTAAGTACGAAGAATACGAGGATTGTACCGTGCATGGTAACGAGGGCATAGTAAAATTCAACAGATAATTTACCTCCTTTCGCCCAATCGCCAAGGAACTTCTCCATTATAGGGAAGGTAGAATCAGGAAAGCCAAGCTGCAAGCGGAAGAATACAGACATAAGGGCACCAATAATAGCCCAAATGATACCTGTAATAAGGAACTGCTTGCCTATGATCTTATGATCCTGGCTGAAAATGTATTTCCAGATAAAATGCTGTTCGTGGTGTTCGTGTCCGTGATGGTCTGCAGCAGCCTCGTGTCCATGTGCTACATTCGGTCCGTCAATAATAATCTCGTTATTCATTTTTTGCACTTTTGTGGCTATATCCGTAATAGCCGATTATTTCATCGTTAATGATTTTGTACTGTCTGTTTTTACACTATTGCTATCTGTAGCAGGTGCTGCCGGTGCAGGTGCCGCGGATGGATTACTTAAAGTGTAATAGCTCTGCTGCGCAGCCATCCATTTATCGTAGTCAGCCTGTGTATGCACAATAACTGTTCCACGCATAGAATAGTGCCCTTTACCACAAAGCTGGTCACAGGCAATCTCATATACAAAATCAGGATTTTTGGTGATCAACTTCATTGAATCAGAAGTAATGCTTGGTGTAAACCACAGTGTAGTGGTGATGCCCGGCACCGCATCCATTTTCATACGGAAGTGAGGTAAGCCCACGTCATGAATAACATCGCGAGAACCTATGAGCAGTTTTACCGGCTTGCCCACAACTACATGCAGCTCACCATTCTGCAGCACCACATCATCATTATTGTGTGGATCGCTCCAATCAAGGCCGAGAACGTTATTAGCATCATCAATCTTGCGGAAATCCCTCTTACCTAGCTCGTTATCTTTTCCGGGATAACGAATAATCCAGTTAAATTGTTTGCCGACTATCTCTACAACAGTTGCTTCGGCAGGAGCAACAGAAGTTACATCAAACCAATTACGCAAACCAATAGCAACAAGTATAGCCATCACTATCGCAGGGATAGTGGTCCATAAAATCTCAAGTTTGTTATTGTGCGGAAAGTAAAAAGAAGTACGCTTATCGCTAGCCCGGTATTTGAAGCAAAACCAAAAGAGCAAGAACTGTGTCAGAAAAAATACAATGCCTGTTACAATAACAGTAATATTGAACATCGTATCATAGTTTTCACCGGTTTTACAAGCGGCAACAGGCAGCATTTTGTCCTTAAACATCTCATTACATTCCCAAATGCCCCAAACGCCAAGCGCGAACATTACTAAAAGTAAAACAGAAATGGCACGGTTAGCCTGAGCTTTCACCTTTTCTTCACCGCGCAACACTACGGCGTATTCGCTCGCTTTACCTATCTGGTATATGATGACGAATACCAGAACAATCAACGTTATTATTATAAATACCGACATGGACTCAGCTTGTATTTTATCTTTATAAATTTTTATACTTTCCTGAACTACTTAATTAGCTTAAATGAATTATAGTTTCCTTAAGCAAAATGTTATTGTTTGGCACCAATGATGTTTTAGTAAGTGTACGTGATACTGCAAATATCAGGATACCCACAAAACCCATAAATATACCTATCTCAAACCAGTTGATATGCCAGTTTGCGCCAAGAGGGCCGGGCATAATCATCTGATAGAAATCGAGCCAGTGACCAAAGATAATGATCATCGCCATGAAGGTAACTGTGAAATAGTTACGCTTGCTGGGGCGCGCCATCAATATTATTATTGGCATCACGAAATTGATAATAAAGTTTGAATAGAAAATGATGCTGTAAGGGCCTTGCTGGCGCAATTTGAAATAAATGGTTTCGTCAGGAATGTTTGCATACCAGATAAGCATGTACTGTGCAAACCACAGGTATGTCCAGAAGATGCTGAATGCAAACATGAACTTACCGAGATCATGCATGTGCTCTGTAGTAACGAGAGTAAGGTTGCCTTGATTTTTCAGATAAACTACCCACAATAAAATCAGTGACATACCGCTTACAAATGCGCTAGCAAATGTGTACCAGCTAAACAAGGTAGAATACCAGTGTGGCTGAATACTCATAATCCATAACCATGGAGCAGTGCTCATCTGAGACAATGCGTAAACGAACAGGAATACTCCGGAAAGACGGAAAACCTTCCAATAAATTTTCGTATCATTTTTAGGGGCACTTTCCTGCGCGATGGACATAGCCCTAAACTTATAGCCAAAGTACGCCCACAGGCCGAGAGCAATTACAGTGAATGAAACAAACATTGTAGGGTTAAGGAACGCCTGCTTACCCAATATAATTTTATCATTGCCAGGGGTTACCCATTCATAAATAGTGTTATGTCCATGTGCGTCCCTGAAAGAGAATACTATCATGAACAACACACTCGCCAAAATCGTAGCAAATATCCATACGTTAGCGCCAATAGCCTCAGTGACACGACGGTAAGCAACTATCCATGCACCATGCGCAAGGCTTGTTGCAGCCATAACGAATATGCTGACAGTAGTGATCAATGTAAAAAATACACTGTCGTGCAGTAATACTGCCCAAAAACGCGCCCTCGCCACATCATCATGGCTCATCAATAAGGTAGTGATACCCCCTATCAGCGCGGCTATGCCCAGGCCAATAAGGATGAGGCTTGTGTTCTTTAACCGTGCCGGTATCTCAAAACGATCATTCATTGTATGCTACTTTTATTATAATACGTTTAAAATATGCTATTACCTTCTGTTCTTTCTGTGAGCCGCAGGCTTTTTATGCCCTGCTGCTTTTGCCGGTGCAGTGTTCTCAGCCATTGGTGCCGAAGCATGGGCAGTGTCACTTACAACCGCTGCATGCGCTGTGTCAGCAACCGGCGCACCGCTTGCCCCCATAGTAAACGCATCGCCACCACCGGTAGCCTGCGTTTTTTTGATATGCGCTATCACCATCCACCTTTGTTTTGCGTCAAGCTGGCTGGCATAAGAACCCATCATGTTCTTACCGAATTTTATAGCAGCATACATCTGTCCTACAGGCATATGCAGATATTTAGCGTCTTTAAAGTTGGCCGGCATCGAAGCAAACTTACCACTGGTGAATAATGGCCCTTGACCGTCAAGGTTCTGGCCGTGGCAGATGCCGCAATAGATGTTATATAATCTGCCACCCTCTTTCATCTCCGCTTCGTTAAAACGCATAGCAGTTGTAAAAGTCTTATATGCGTTCGTATCCCCTTCTTTGAGGTGATCCGGCAGTTGATGGCCGCGGGCTACTGTACCTTCAACTGGTGGACGGCTAGTCATACTATCCGCAAAGTTTGGATTGGTAGTATAAGCATCATAGGCACGCGAGTAGGTCATATCGGGTGCATATATATGTCCCGGAGTACGGCGCATATCACCCGAGTCGCAGGACACGAGGCCGGACGTGATAACCAGGCTTGCTACTACTATGCTTTTAATCTTGTTCATATTTTCTATTCAAAAAATCTGTAAATCAGTTAAAGGGTTTCATCAATGTGATTTTAACCTGAACACCTATGCCGGGTTCAATGCCTCGTAGGGCTCCTTCTTGTCCCATCTGCCATACCACCAACCTTCTTCTGCCATCTGCACGTTCACCTCTTTTGCACCTGTTGTCTTAAGAAAAGCTAAAACCTCCTTCTCAGATACATGGTCATTCAACTCTATCGCCATTACAAACAAATCATCGCTCTGACGCGGGTGAAATACGTGTTTCTTCACGCCGGGCATTATCTGGTTCAGGTAGCAGAAAGTAAGCGTCATGCCCACTGCTGCAAACAACACCGTAAGCTCGAAAGTAATAGGCACCCATGCAGGTAATGCAAAGTGCGGTTTACCACCATAGTTAATAGGCCAGTCGGAAGTATATATCCATGAAATGAAACCTACTGCCGTGGACGTACCGCAAAGACCGTAAATGAAGCCGGCTATATGCAGATCGGTAGTTTTCAGCCCCATTGCCTCATCAAGCCCATGCACAGCAAACGGAGTATATACATCGTGAATCTTGTAGCCGTTGCCGCGCACTTTCTTCACTGCGGGGAATAATACATCCTCGTCATCGTAAGCGGCTACTGCGAATTTTTTTATTGCCATTTTATTTTCTATTCAAAATTTCAACAATCATTATTAATGGTGTGCTACTTCCGCATGATGATGTGCATCGTGCGATTGGGCTGCGACAAACTCTTCCGTATCCTGTGCATCTATGCTCTCCATTTTCTTCTTGTAGTTCTCTCCTGAGGTCTTCAGTACAAACTTGATTTCCGCAACCGCAACAACGGGACAATATTTTGCAAAAAGGAAGTAGCAAGTGAAGAACAAACCGAACGTTCCGAGATAGAAACCAACTTCCGGCCATTCTGGGCTGTAGTATGCCCAGCTGCCTGGTATCCAGTCGCGGTAGGTAGAGGTAACGATGATCACAAAACGCTCGAACCACATACCAATGTTCACCACAATAGACATTACGAAAGTAAAGGGGATGTTCCTGCGCAATTTTTTCACCCAGAAAAGCTGCGGAGATACCACGTTGCAGGTCATCATCGCCCAGTAGCTCCACCAGTATGGGCCCATGATACGCCATTTGAACGCATCCATTTCGCCCCATGACTGACTGTACCAAGACATAAACAGCTCAGTAAGGTAAGCCACACCCACGATAGAACCGGTAAGTACAATGATCTTGTTCATTGCCTCAAGGTGGCCTATGGTGATATACTCTTCGAGATGTAATATTTTACGTGTGATAACGAGCAGTGTGTTCACCATCGCGAAACCGGAGAATACCGCACCGGCCACGAAGTATGGCGGGAAGATGGTAGTGTGCCAGCCCGGAATAACTGAAGTAGCGAAGTCGAAAGATACAATGGTATGCACTGAAAGTACGAGTGGTGTAGAAAGACCCGCCAGTACCAACGCGAGTGCTTCCATACGCTGCCAGTTTTTAGCAGTACCCGTCCAGCCGAAAGAGGCAAAACCATATGCCATTTTACGGAACTTGGTTTTAGCCCTGTCGCGGATGAGTGCGAAATCGGGAACAAGACCAGAATACCAGAACAATAATGATACAGTAAAGTAAGTAGAAATCGCAAACACGTCCCAAAGGAGCGGAGAGTCAAAGTTAGGCCAAAGCGGGCCACGGCTGTTTGGTAAAGGTAATACCCAGAAACCATCCCATACACGGCCCATGTGCCATATAGGAAACTGGCCCGCACACATTACCGCAAATATTGTCATCGCTTCAGCGGCACGGTTAACACCTGTACGCCAGCCCTGACGGAAAAGCAAAAGGATCGCAGAGATAAGTGTACCGGCGTGGCCGATACCGATCCACCATACGAAGTTGGTGATATCCCAACCCCAGCCGATGGTACGGTTCACCCCCCATGTTCCAAGGCCCCAATAAACTGACCAGGTCACGGAGAATATACCGAAGCCCAGCAGTATCAGAGAAAAGAAAAAACCCACGTACCACATGCGCCCCGGCTTGCGCTCAATAGGACTTATGATATCTTCAGATACCTGGTGATAGTCTTTATTGTTATCTACCAGTGGTTCCCTTACAAACGATTCGTACTTCAAATGCATAGCACGTAATTATATTTTAAACTCCAATCCGCCGCGGCGGACTTACTTATTTACAATCTATTTTATCCTCACCCTATCAATCTCCCGACTTAAATATGATACTTCAGCATTTCATTCTTGTTCTCATCCAAAGCGTTTATCTCATCCGTATTCCTGATCCTGGATAGATAATTTATGCTTGGCAGCGTATGTATGTGCTCAAGCACATAGAACGCGCGCTCTGCCTGCTCATGCCTGCGTATCTTGAATATATCGCTCTCTGTATCCCTTACATTACCGAACACAATGGCATCGGTAGGACAAGCCTGCTGACATGCAGTTTTAGCAGCGCCATCTTTCAAAGGATGGCCTTCTTTCTTCGCAGTGAGTTTAGCATCCTGTAAACGCTGAACGCAGAATGAGCATTTTTCCATTACACCACGGCTGCGCACGGTTACATCCGGGTTCAGCACCATACGTGTAAGGTCATCGTTTATATCATCCCTGCGCCCATCTTCATAAATGTTGTCGCTGAAGCAATCTGCATCGTTCCAGTCCATCCAGTTGAAGTGACGTACTTTGTACGGACAGTTGTTAGCGCAATACTTAGTACCGATACAACGGTTGTAAGCCATTTGATTCAGACCTTCAGAGCTATGGTTTGTAGCCGATACCGGGCAAACGTTCTCGCAAGGTGCATTATCACAATGCTGACAAAGCATTGGCTGGAATACAGTCTGTATCGTATCCGGATCGTCTATCATACCGCTGAAATAACGGTCGATACGTATCCAGTGCATTTCGTGGCTCTTCAGTACATGTTCCTTGCCTACCACCGAAACGTTGTTCTCTGCCATGCAGCCTACAACACATGCACCACAACCGGTACAACTGTTCAGGTCTATTGACATACCCCACTTAACCCCTTCATAAGGATAGTTAGGGTACAATGTTCCGTTTTCGCGGTAGCCTTCTTCTTTGGTAGAATCCATCAGGCCTTCACCATGTCCGTGTCCGCCTTTTTCATCATGACCTTTACCTTTTTCTTCCCAAGGCAATACTGTATAATGCTCCAGTTCCGCATTGCGCTCTTTTAAAAGCTCATTCGGATCGTGGCGGAATTCAGCCAGGGTAAACTCATGTATAACCGGGCGGGCTTCATAGCTATTGTGCGTCTGGGTAATAGCTATGTCATATTTTTTATCGGTCTTAGTAACGGTAACATCTGAGTGATGCTCCATTGTAAGGCCATTGAATACATAGAATGGATAAGCGTTCTTTCCGCCCTTTGTTTCGTCGCTTGCAGCGGCGCGGCCTACCATCTTATCGCGACCAAAACCTACTGCCACAGCTACCACGTCATTATGCATACCGGGCACCACTACTACCGGCAACTCAACTGTATATCCGTTGTCCGCTTTTATAGAAACCACGCGCTTCTTAGAATCAACTTCCGTGAAGCCTGTCAGCTCAGCGTCAAGTTCTTTTGCGCGTTTAGGGGATACACATACGTAGTTATCCCAGGTAGCCCTTGTTATCGGGTCAGGCATTTCGAGCAGCCATGGGTTATTGCTCCATGCACCACCTGTGCCTATTCCTATTTTCTGATACACAACCAGCTCAACACCGGCGTGTGGTTTTTTAGCTTGAATGTTGCCTATTGCAGCGGCTACGTTACCTGCAAATGGAGCAGTGCCGTTAGGCATATCGCCTGCAGGCTCAACAATGCCGTTCTGCAACGCCATGTCAAAATTCTCCTGGCTGCCTAATTTCTTCATCCAGTAGTCTTTCCAGAAATCGGCATAAGATACCGGCTCACCCGCCCAACTGAGCAGTGAGTCCTGGAATGCGCGTGTTTTAAATAACGGCGCGATGCCCGGCTGCTGTAAGCTGAAGTAATTCGGCTTAGGCTCGGCATCACCCCAGCTTTCCAGGAAGTTATGGTCAGGTACTACAAATTTGCATTTTTGTGCAGTCTCGTCAAGCCTGTCGGCAGTTGAAACAGAAACAGCAACTTTAGAAAGAGCAGCTACAAATTTTTTGCTGTCGTAATAATCATACACAGGGTTCACACCATGCATCAGAACAGTGCCCACCTGGCCGGCTTCCATAGCCGCAACCATGTCAATCACTTCTTTATCTGTGCCCTGCTTGCAATTGCTGGTTGTAGCCCAGTTTACGGTAACGCCATTTGCACCTATTTTGTCGTTGATGGCGTTTATTACCGTTTGTATGTTCACATCATTGCTGCTGCACACTACAAGGCCGTTTCCTTTCTTCAGGTCTGCCGCAGCTTTTGATACTAATTGATTCAGATTTTTACCCGGCAGCGAAGGAGCTGTGCCATTTGCCACCGCTTCGTACAATGCGATAGCTACCTTGCCCATTTCTGAAGGCTTGCATGTAGCTCGAACGTCTGCCGCACCACCGGTGATGGTGTGCATAGCCTCTACATGGTAGTGCTTCGAAAGGTTCATATTCTTGGCGCTGATCTTGCGGCCTTTTGAATATGCTTTAGAAAACTCTATAGGAGAAACCCAGGTGCCAAGGAAATCAGCGCCTAAACTTACTATTGTCTGTGCTTTATCGAAATGGAATGAAGGCAGGGTACGCTTACCGTAGCATGCCTCGTTGGCAAGCAACATACCTGAATACGAATAAGCATCATAAACCACATGCTTGAAATTCGGGTATTTTGCAAGAAACTTCGCTATAACTTCTTTTGTAGTAGGGCTGAGAATCGTGCTTGTTACAAGGTATCCGGGTTTTGCGGCGAGACCTTGTTTTATGATACCATCTATAGATGCAAAAGTAGCCTCCTTACCATCGGCATATGGATGGCGGATGCGTGCTTTATCATACAAATTCAATACTGAAGCCTGAACCCTTGCCGATGTAGCCCCTTTGGTGACAGACGACATTTCATTGCCTTCAATCTTTATGGGGCGCCCGTCACGCGTTTTGATAACAACAGCACAATAATCACCGCCATCGGCAAATGTAGATGCGTAATAGTTAGGAACGCCCGGGGTAATATCTTCCGGCTTGATAGCGTAAGGTATAGCCTTACGTACCGGCATTTCGCAGCTTGCAACCAATGTAGCCGCAAGGGTGCTGAAACCCAGGAATTTCAAAAAGTCGCGGCGGGGTGTAGTGGCGCTGAATAAGCCTTCACTAAGATCCAATGGCAACTCTTCTTTAAACTCATTTTCCATCACCTCTCTGGGAGTGTTGATGCTATTGAGATCTTCGAGGCCCGACCAATATTGTTTTTGACTCATATTGTTAATTCAAAAAATTCAAAAAACGCTTTTTATAGTAAAACTCAATTATGCTCTTGCACAACTGAGCAATTCAGCCATTAATAATGGCACTTCTGGCATTCTGTTCCGCCCATATCAGCTTCTGTCACGTGTTCGCGTTTACCCGACTTAAGCTCATCATGATATTTCTGGAACACACTGTAATAATTGTTGCTGGTGAACTGTACATCTGTCTGGCGGTGGCAATTGATACACCAGCCCATTGATAATGCAGAGAACTGATAAACCTCATCCATATCCTGTACAGGACCATGACATTTCTGACACTGTACCTGCCCTACTTTCACGTGCTGTGAGTGGTTGAAGTAAACGTGGTCAGGCATGTTGTGAATTTTCACCCACTGTATTGGCGTAGCCAGTATATTGCCTGCTGCATCACGCTTATAGTCTTTCTTAGCCGGATCCCATCCTGCATATTTGTAGAGGAGTTGTATCTGCTCAGTGCCATTGATGGTCTTTCCTTCTGCTGTTTTCAGCGGATGGTCGGCATCGCCGCTATAGCTGTCTATCTGCTTGTGGCAATTCATACACACGTTGGAAGAAGGAATCATTGCCTGACGGCTCTTCTCAGCGCCTGCGTGGCAGTACAGACAGTTAATCTGATTGATACCTGCGTGTACTTTGTGTGAGTAGAACAAAGGTTGCAGCGGCATATAGTTTTGCTGACGGCCTTCATTCACCGCCCCGTTTACCAACCAGTAACCCGCCATGATGAAGATAACGATAGCTGTAACCGCAATTACTAATTTGCTGCGGTAAAGTGGTATTTCTTTTTCATTAGGTATCCCTTCTTTTTCATTTGAAGCGCGGCGCAGGCTTGCGTTAGCGCGCCACAAAATAATAGCGAGTAACAGCAACGTAAGTGTGATAACCGTATACACCCAACCATTACTTTCAGCTTTTTGAGCACCACCGGCTGCTGCAGGAGCTGCGGCTACAGGGGCTTTGTAATCATCCGCGTACTGAAGTATGGCATCAATATCCTCCTTAGAAAGCTGAGGAAATGCGGTCATTGCCGTTTTATTATACTTAGTGTATATTCTAACCGCTTCAGCATCACCTGCCGATATCAGCGCTGCAGAATTATGCACCCAGTTATATATCCAATCGCCACCCGGCAGGCCCGCGCGGATGTTCTGTAGTGCAGGGCCTGTCGCATCCTTAATAGGATTATGGCAAGAAGCACAATTAGACATGAAAAGAGCCTTCCCATCAGGCGCCGCACTGGCGGCAGTATTGCATAAAAGCAAAAGTGTGAAAAAGGCGAATATGCTGCGGTAGCAAATCCTATACAGAGGCTTTATTGATCCTGGCACAGTAATAAATTTGAAAATTAACTTTCCTTTATATAAAAAGAGTGCGCAAAACTACAAACAATTCCGAAAAATAGTAAACATTTTTTGAAAAATGTTTTTCAGTATTGACGCATGTTTCAGCCCTTTTTTTGTTATTTGTTTATTTGTAATGTCATTTTATTGTCACAGAAAAAAACCTGTAATTTTTCCCGAAAATTAAAATCACTTTTGCTTAAAGCAAAAATTTCGATACATATAAAATAGCATCAAGCGTCTGCGCCCCATTTTTACCTGAGTGAATTCTATATACTTCCCGTCCTTCCTCCGTCAACCGGTATTGAAGTGCCATTTACATAACCTGCTGCCGGGCTGGCCAGAAAAGCGACCATTGCTGCTATTTCTTCAGGCCGGGCAAACCTGCGGGCAGGCACCTCTTCCATCATTTCGCGTTCAATATCCTCGCGGGTTTTACCGGTTTTCACCGATTTATTGCTGATGATCGTCATTAATCGCTCAGTAGAAGTTGCGCCGGGCAGCACATTATTCACTGTAATCCCAAATTGGCCAAGCTCATTCGCCATTGTTTTGGCCCATGAAGCTACAGCCCCCCTGATGGTGTTAGACACGCCTAGGTCTTTCAATGGAATTTTTACAGATGTGGAAATAATATTTATGATACGGCCATACTTTTCCTGTTTCATCCCATCGGTTACCAATGTGGTAATAATGTGGTTGCAGATAAGGTGCTGCTGGAAAGCCTGCAGAAATTCTTCAGGCTTGGCTTTAGTTACCGGGCCGCCGGCAGGGCCGCCACTGTTATTTACAAGGATGTGGACTACATTGTCTTTCACAAAACCTGCAACTACATCACGTACCTGCTCCGTATTTGCATAGTCGGCGATTAGGTAGGCATGTTTCTGGCCTGCCTTAGTATCAAGAGTTGTTAGCGCCTCTTTCAGCTTTTCTTCATTTCGCGAAATAAGAATGCAACGGGCACCCAATGAGGCAAGTTCCTGTGCCGATGCAAGGCCTATGCCCTGTGTGCTGCCGCCAATGAGGGCGGTCTTTCCTGTGAGGTCCAGAGATAACATTCACCAAAAGTAAAAGAAAAGCACGGATTTTATCTGCGTGTGTTACAGCTTTTAAAAGAACAACAAACAAACAATCACAGCAGTAATTACACATATCAGGTCCACCAACAGCATGGTGGAGAGCGTGTAGCGTGTGTTCTTGATCTTCACGCTACCAAAGTAAACAGCTATGACATAGAAGGTGGTCTCAGCCGAACATTGGAACACACTGGCCAGCCTTCCGGTCAGAGAGTCGGCTCCATAGGTGCGCATAGAATCTATCATGAAGCCACGCGAACCACTGGAACTGAATGGCCGCAAAATGGCTACAGGTATTGCATCCACTACTTCTTTATTGATGTTCATCAACAAAAATAGTTTTGCAATCCAACCCGAAATAATCTCAAAAACACCACTGTTTCTGAAGAGGGAAATAGCGACGAGCATACCCAATATGTAGGGGAAGATGGTCACCCCTGTTTTCAATCCACCGCCGGCACCTTCTACAAATGAAGTGAAGACATCTTTACCATTTGAGGTAAAGACTTTTTCCTTCACAAAGGCATAGGTCAAAATCATCAGGATGATGGTAAGCAATATAACGTTGGAAATATTATTGGTGAAATGGTTCTTGGCTATAAGGTCCAGCCGGATGATGTAGAACATAAGCCCGGAAATAATACCCATTACAGCGCCAATGGAAAGCAAGAATATGGCACTCCTGAAATTGATACGCTGGCGTATGCCAACTATTACCATAGCAGCCAGTGTGCCCACGAATGACGTAATGATACACGGCAGCATCACATCCGAAGGGTTGTGCGCGCCCTGCGCAGCACGGTAACCAATTATGGAAGTGGGTATAAGCGTGAGGCCGGCAGCATGGAGACACAGGAACATTATCTGGGAGTTGCTGGCCCGCTCCTTATCCGTGTTTAGCTCCTGCAGGCTCTCCATGGCTTTGAGGCCGAAAGGGGTAGCGGCAGAATCAAGGCCAAGGAAATTTGCGGCAAAGTTCAGCGTCATGTAGGATATAGAGGGGTGCTGGGGTGGCACTTCAGGGAAAATTTTTACAAATACCGGGCTGAGCATACGCGCCAGCCTTTCGGAGGCACCGGAATCAATCAGCAATTGCATAATGCCACAAAAGAAAGCCAGGTAGGCTATAAGGGGTAGCAAGAGGTCGAATATGGTGCTTTTGCAGGTAGGCAGTATGCCGTCGGCAGATTGCTTGCCTACGGTAAGTTTTACCACGTCTTTATCCAGCGTAAGGAGCGTATCCTTTTGTCCCGGCACGGCTTTCAAGATACATGTACCCGATTTTGAATTTACCAAACTATCGTGTGCCGCGGCAGGCAATGTGTTGAGGTACACCTCCTTTACCAGCATCGGGTCATCCTTCTTGCCGTTCACAATATGGTCGATAGAGTATAGCGAGCCTGTTGACAACATGACCAATACGAACACTACCGATAAGAGGATTATTGTTAACCAGAACCTGCTGAGTACCATTGAACGATTTTGTTTCTGAACATAAATGTAAGTGAAGATGTCAAAATAAATCCTACAATTTGACTATTATTTTCCATTTCTACTGTGTTGCAAAAGTCTTTAAATAGTTTACTATTCGCAGATTTTGCGCCTTGTATAAAAGAAAAACAATTACCCAACTTAGTAGGATTTATTTTGACATCTTCACTTAAAAAGGAAGCTACCTGTTGGTAGCTTCCTTAAAAAGAAAATCTTGTAGAGGTTAGTGTTTTGCCGTATCCGTAGCAGCCGGCTCGGTGGTTGTGGCTGTGCTATCGGTGGCAGGTGTTTCTTCTATTGGTTCTTCTTCCGCGGCTTCCTCGCCGGCATCGTTCTTAGAGAACTGCACCAACCATTTGCCATCTTTCTTTACCAGCTTCAGGGTTTCATCCTTTCCGGCATCTTTGGGGTCGCCGGCTTTAGTGAGGCTGTATGTGACAGTTGCCAAGGTATCCACCTCCTTCACGTCCTTTATCTCAATTTTAATTTCCTTAGCGTCTTTTTTAAGAGAATCGGGCATCATAGAGCTTAGGCTCTGCAACTGCGCGATGAAGTTCTTCGTTTCGTCTGTAGATACCTTTTTAGCCGCCTCATACTCCATATGATAGAAACTGGTGAGCCACGTATTTGCCACATCTTTCGGAGATGATTTGCTACAACTTGCCAGCATCATAGCCGCAATGATAATAGCCGAAAACGAAAGAAGAATTTTTTTCATGTTTTTAAATTTAGTCGCCAAAGGTATCATTTAAATTTCACTTCCCAAACCACGCTCGCGTGGCTGTTCATAAAAAGGTCGTCGATGCCTACCTGCCTGCGTTTGAGCAGCATACTTGTGCTGATATAGGCGGTATCGCCGACGGCTTTGTTCACCGCTTTGTAAATGAATTCAGAGCAATACAGTTTATCATCGGTAGCGAGGTCGAACTTCATATCGAAGCGTGGCCGCTGCTGATAATAAGCGGTTACCACCTGCTTTAAACTGCTTACCTGCCCGGTATCAAGGCTGTACCGGATAACAGCAAGGTGGGTATTATGACGGGGAGAGAAGAAGAAGTTTGCAGAATCTCTGCGCAGGCGCTCATCAGGATTGTCTTCGCCGCCTATGCTGTGATAGATGAACGGATATCCCTGCTCCACCATAACAATACCACAATGCGAATAGGTCTTATTCCGCCTGTTCATTTCGGCAAGCATGTAGCTATCGGCACCGAGGCCACGGCGGAGCACAATGTAGCCTGTTCGTAATAATGAGACGGCAGTATCTACTATGTGTTTGTTCCACGTATTTGTGGCTCGCACAATCGCAGGGTCGGGTGTGGAAGCTGTTGCCGGGGTCTTAGAAGTAGCGTTACCGCATCCAGAAATAAAACCGGAGAGGAAAACCAGAGCAACGACGTTTATATATTTTACGATTCCCCCCATTTCGTTCATGGGCGGGGTGAACCCCGCCCCTACGTTAAACATTGAACCTGAAATGCATTACGTCGCCGTCCTGCACCACGTATTCTTTACCTTCTATACGCAACTTGCCATTGTCGCGGCAGGCAGCCTCGCTTTTGTAGGTAATGAAATCATTGTAGGCAATTACCTCTGCTTTTATGAAGCCTTTTTCGAAATCGGTGTGGATGACGCTGGCGGCCTGCGGGGCTTTCCAGCCTCGGTGTATGGTCCATGCACGAACCTCCTGCACACCGGCGGTGAAGTAGGTAGCAAGATTCAACAACTTATAAGCGCTACGGATGAGGCGGTTAAGGCCCGGCTCAGTAAGGCCATATTCAGCAAAGAACAGTTCTTTGTCCTCAATACTTTCGAGTTCAGATATCTGCGCTTCGATAGAGTTGTTCATCACAATTACCTGTGCACCTTCTTCAGTAGCCACTTTTACCAGCGCATCTGAGTATTTATTGCCTGTGAGCAGGGCCGCTTCATCGACGTTAGCCACGTAAAGCACCGGCTTATCGGTGAGCAGGAAAATGTCTGCTATCGCTTCACGATCTTCGCCCTCCAGTTGCAGCCCGCGTATGTTCTTACCCTCCATGAGGTAGGAATGGCACTGCTTCAATACCTCCATGGCATGTTTTACCTTGGGGTCGCCGGCTTTTATCATTTTCTCAAGGCGCTGAATCTTTTTTTCCACACTCTCCACGTCCTTCAGCTGCAGTTCGGTATCTATTATCTCCTTGTCGGCGATGGGATTGATGTCGCCCTCGTCGCGCAGGATGTTCTCATCTTCGAAACAACGTATTACATGCACTATGGCATCTACCTCGCGGATATTGGCGAGGAACTTATTGCCGAGACCTTCGCCCTTGCTGGCACCCTTTACGAGGCCGGCAATATCCACAAACTCGATAGTGGTGGGCAGTATGCGCTGGGGCTGTACCAGCTCGGCGAGCTTAGCCAGCCTTTCGTCCGGCACATCTACCTGGCCGATATTGGGCTCGATGGTACAAAACCGGTAATTGGACGCCTGCGCCTTTGCGCTGTTGCTCACCGCGTTAAACAATGTTGATTTTCCTACGTTGGGCAACCCTACTATACCTACCTGTAACGCCATGTGTTAATTTGAAAATTTGAAAATGTGGTAATTTGAAAATAATCCAAGTTTTTTAAAAACCTCCCGTCACGTGCCCAAAAAGGTATGTTCGGGGCCGCAAAGGTATGTTTTTTCGCAGTTTTTTTGGGGTGGCCGGTTCCTGAATAAGTATACACCATTGGTTTAACAGCGAAGAGGCACCCTGTTATACCAATTGCCAGCAGGTTATAATATCAAAAGAAAAGGAATTTCTTTTTCTTCTTTACCACAGACACACGAAGCATACGGATATCTTTATTCGGGCGGTCGGAGCGGTCGCGGGGCTCTGCTGATATTTTATCTACCACATCCATACCTTCAATCACTTCGCCGAAAACTGTGTAGCCGCCATCAAGATGTGGCGCACCTCCCTTGGTCTTATATGTTTCCCTCTGCTCTGCGGAGAACGTGCGGCTAGCGCGCTGTGATACCATATCGAGGTCAGCATCGGAGAATACTTTACCGGTGACAATATAAAACTGCGACGCCGAACCTGCTTTTTCTGGATTGCCGTCCCTGGCGACGCCGAGCGCACCGCGTTTGTGATAATTGGTCTCATTTATCTCGGCAGGAATAGTATACTTTAACCCACCCATACCTAATGCCTGCCCCGGTGTGGCGTGTTTCGATTCCGGGTCGCCGCCCTGTATCATGAACTGGGGTATTACGCGATGGAACAATGTACTGTCATAGGTATGCTCCTTAGCCTGTTTAAGCATATTGGCAGTATTGAGCGGCGTATTGTCATATAACATGATAATAATGTTGCCGTACTCTGTTTCTATCTTTACTTTATTCTTTTGGGCGTATGCGTTCAGGGTCAGTATGGTGGCTGCAAAGAGGAAATATATATATTTCATAACCGGGATTTGTTGCAATATAAACAAGATCAGGTAAAACTTGCAGTAACAATTCGTATTTTTAAGGTAGTTACCGGTAGCCATCAGCCATTATGCATCCAGTAATCAAATCATTAGAAATAAAACAATGACAGACAGTTACGAAATAGAAACAAAGTTCAAGTATTTAGGCAAGGAGCTGATCTCAGAATTGCTTGCCGTATCTGCTATCAAGCAATTCCCTCCGGGTACAGAGTTGGTAAGAGAAGGGCAATACGTAAAATACATCCCAATTGTGTTAAGCGGGCTGGTAAAAGTATATACCCAATTTGAGGATAAAGAACTTCTGCTCTACTACATAAAACCTGAACAGAGTTGCATTATGTCTTTTTCATCCTGCATCAATAATGACAAGAGTAAAATATTTGCGATAACGGAGGAAGAAAGCAACATTTTACTCATCCCTTCAGAGAAAATACCGAAACTGTTACTTGAGTTTCCAGCCATCAATAAGCTCTTCTACCAGCAATATGACCTCAGATACTCTGAACTGGTAGATACCATCCACCAGATGCTTTATTATAAGCTGGACAGGAGGCTATTGGATTACCTTTCTGAAAAAATAAAGGTAACCGGTAAAAACCCCATTAAAATATCGCACAAGGAAATAGCCAATGACCTGGGAACTGCCAGAGAGGTGGTAAGCAGGCTGGTAAAAAAAATGGAACGCCAGAACTTGCTTAAGCAATACCATGACAGTATTGAACTTTTTGAGCCTTAGTGACTTTGGTTACTGCACAGCCGTTTTAACTATCTGATCTTTGTGTTGCAAATGAAGAACATGAAAACGATATACAAATTTGTACTGGTGTGCATGCTGTGTATCGCAATCGTATCTGCAGTTGTATTAATCATTGATTTTATAAAAAACTAAAAACAACTGAAAATGAAAAAGAACATGTCATCTGCCGACAGAATTATCAGGTTGATCATCTCGGCTATTATTGTTACGCTCTATTTCACTAACACAGTAACCGGAACTTTGGGAATTATCCTACTTGTTTTAGCAGGTGTATTCACCTTGACAAGTGTAATCAGTTTTTGTCCGTTGTATACCATTTTTGGCATTTCGACCTGCGCGGTGAAGAAAGCTTAGGTGCATTCCCAAAACGGAAACCGGCATACATTACTATATCGCGGGTGAACCCTTTCCGGAATTCAGCGTTTCTCCTGGCAAAGCTCAATTAAAACCCCATTGGTGGTCTTGGGGTGCAGAAAACAAACCAGCTTGTTATCTGCTCCGTTCTTGGGCGTTTCGTTCAGGAGCTCGAAGCCGAGGGCTGAGAGGCGTTTCATTTCAGCTTCTATATTCTCTACCTCGAAAGCGATATGATGTATGCCCTCCCCTTTTTTGCCGACATATTTAGCAATGGGGCTGTTTTCATTGGTCGCCTCCAGCAATTCTATTTTTGAATCGCCGGTCTGGAAAAATGCTGTACTTACCCCTTCTGATGCAACTTCCTCGGTCTTATAGCAGGGTATATTTAATAATTGCTCAAATAAGGGTATGGAAACCGCCAATTGCTTAACAGCGATACCCAGGTGTTCTATCTTCATCTGATATTATTTATGTTTTTCGTTGCCAAAAGTAACTGGTTTTTACACAATTTTTTGGATAGTGGTTTTAATGTGTAATGTGCTAATATACATACTACAACAAAATATTTTTTGGACACTATCTTTACACTTTTTTACAAATAGAAAGTAGAAAGTCGGGAGTCTCGCGGAGGGGAAATACCGAGCCAGGGCCCTCCTTCGCTACCACCTTCGCTGAAAAAGCTACGGCGGATGAAAGGTATGATTTTCGGGTTTTGTCGTTTTTGGGTAAATATTTATTTTTAGATGTGCCGAAATGCTCTGTGGGCTTGTGTTATGTGT
>CAYSIG010000001.1:0-250168 GCA_964430995.1 uncultured Flavipsychrobacter sp. | reverse complement strand
TGACTGTGGCGGCAAAACCATGGAGGCCAAGGGTGATGTGACTCTGATAAGATAATAATGGCCCATCCTGAAAAACGATACCATTTACTTTAAAGGAGAGCGACTGTAAATAGTCGCTCTCCTTTTTTATTATTCCAATAAAAAAGCCCGGATTTTATCCGGACTTTAACAATACTGAAAAATATGGGAAGCCCCTTTAGGTGTTTGGGGCTTTTAGTGATTCGCCTTGAATTTCTTCACAGCATCGGTCAGCCTGGGTATAACCTCCATAGCATCGCCCAGCACGCCATAGTTGGCAGCGCTGAAGAAAGGAGCTTCAGGATCTTTATTGATGACAACTATCGTCTTCGATGCGTTCACACCGGCCAGATGCTGTATCGCGCCCGATATACCCACTGCTATATACAGGTTCGGGCGTATCGTGCCGCCTGTTTGTCCCACATGCTCATTATGCGGGCGCCAGTGGCTGTCTGCCACCGGGCGGCTGCAAGCTGTAGCCGCACCCAGTTCTTTGGCAAGGGCTTCCAGCACATGCCAGTTCTCCGGTCCCTTCATGCCGCGGCCTCCGCTCACTACCAGTTCCGCTTCCGATAGCGGCACACTACCACTCGCCTTGCTCACTTCCTTCACCTGTATCGAGAAATCTTTATCCTCAAAAGCCACATCCAGGTTCTCCACCACTGCGCTGCCTTCACCCTTTACTACCGGGTAGGTATTGGGCATCAGTGTTATCACCTTTACCTCGCTCGTTACGTTCACAAATGCAAAAGCCTTACCCGAGAATACATTCTTTTTCACCACAAATCCTTTTGCCAGGTCGGGATAAGATACCGCGCCTGCCACAAGCCCCGCCTTCAGGCGCGCTGCCAGGCGCGGGGCCACGGCCTTGCCCACCGTATCGTGCAGGCCCACTATAACTTTAGCACCTTCTTTCTGTGCTGCGGCCAGCATCACCTTAGTATATGCTCTCGAGTTGAAATTCTCCAGTCGGCTGTCCGTAGTGTGCAGCACCTTATTGGCGCCATAAGCACCCAGCCCCTGCATGGCGGCATTATCTGCATTGCCCACTGCCACTGCCGTTACCGATGTGGCCATTTCTTTTGCTATCTGCGCCGCATATTGCACAGCCTCCAGCGATTTCTTCTTAAACACACCTTGCGAATGCTCAACTAAAACAAGTACGCTCATTAGTTAATCAGTTAAAAAGTTAATCAGTTAAAAAGTTTTTTCATCATCACATCACCTAATCAAATCACTTTAGCTTCACTGTGCAGCAGTGCCACCAGCTCGTCCATATTATCTGCTGCTATCATCTTCACACCGCTTTTCGCAGGTGGCAGTTCATAGCCCACTATAGTGCTCAATGCGTCTACGGCCGCCGGAGCCACTACTTTCAGCGGCTTGGTGCGTGCTGCCATTATACCACGCATATTCGGTATGCGCGCTTCCGCCACGCCCTTCTGGCAGGATATTACCAGCGGCAGGCCGCAGCTGTCTGTCTCTTCGCCGCCTTCTATTTCACGAACCACTGTGGCAGTACCACTCGCTACGTCTATCTTGGCTGCAAAGCCCAAATAATTCATATCCAGCAACTCGGCCACCATGGCGCCCACTGTGCCGTTGTTATAGTCTATCGATTCCTTGCCGCACAGCACCAGGTCATAGCCCACGCCTTTTGCGTATTCAGCTATCTGGGCCGCTATGGTATAGGTGTCGTTGCTGTCTGTGTCTATACGTATGGCCTCATCGCCGCCCAGTGCCAGTGCCTTACGTATCACAGGCTCGGCATCTGCCTTGCCCACGGTCACGAGGTGAATGGCGGTAGCTATACCCGCTTCTTTCAGTTCCAGTGCGCGCACCAGTGCATACCACTCATCATACGGATTGATGATGAACGTTACCCCCTGTGTATTGAAATGTGTATTGTTATCGCTGAACGCGACCTTGGTAGTAGTGTCCGGTACCGGGCAGATACAAACTAATATTTTCATAATATCGAGATATTTGCCGCCTGCAAAGGCGTAAAACAGGGTGCAAAAGTAGGCAAAAAAGCGGGATAAATAATGCTGCCGGTTCTACATGTTTTAAATTGCTTATATTTGAATTATCTCGTTGGAAAGCCCAACCAGTTATCGGTGAAATGCAGTCTTATTATATTTAAACATCATCATGAAATATTTTTCTTCCCTTATCACATTTACTCTTTGGCTGTTTTCTATTTCCGTTTCTAATGCGCAGACAGGCTGGCAATGGGCAACAGCTAATCAGTTGTTCCCTGCGGCTGGAGGGGGTATGGAATGTGTGCCTGCTGCTATAGACCCTTCCGGGAATATTTTCTTCGCATGTCAGGCTTTGATTGTCGACTCAACAAAATATGGCCCATTTACAATATATAATCCCAGTGATGAAAAGCAGATGATAATAGGTAAGGTTGACCCTTCAGGAAATTTTGCTTGGGTAATGGGTTCGCAGTTTTCCGATGTGAAGCCCATAAGTATTACCTGCGATGAAAGTGGTAATCTTTTTCTTTTAGGCTCATACGATAGCAGCACCTGCGATATTGGAGGCGTTATACTATCTAATCCATCCTATAACATTACACCGATGATCTTCACTGCGAAGATATCACCCACCGGTGCAGTCCTCTTTGCGGCAAATATTATCAGGTCATTCCACACTAGCGGTGGGCTGATGCTTGATGGTTTGGGGAATGCTTATATCTCTGGTGAATTTGCAAACCGCACACAGCCGGTGGGGGCATCGGTTTTGGTTAATCGGGATACTTCAGGCCTCACAACAGATGCATTCCTTATAAAACTTGATTCTTCTGGAGATATTGGTTGGGTAAAAAGTTTCGGAGGGCCTCATTTCGAGCTATATGATAAAGTTGCAGTATCCCGTAGCGGAAATATTTACATTTCAGGTGCCACACTATCAGATTCAATTAATGTCGGTAGCGCCACTTTATATGATTCGTCATACGGATTTCGGCATTATTTATTAAAGTTTGATAGCGGCGGCCATAATATATGGGCTGAAAGTACGCCCCGGCTAAATGTAGCTTGTATGCAGGTTGATTCACTTGAGCATATCTATATGACCGGCTACATAGATACCAATGTTATTCTTGGACCTGATACATTGATCAATCATGGTCTGGAAAGCTATTTCCTCGTAAAATATGACTCTTCCGGGCATGTAATCTGGGCGAGGACAGCAGCAGGCACCGCGCGGGACAAAGGGATAACCATTGGTTTCGATGTGTGTGGTAGTGTTTGGGTCTTTGGCGGAATGGCCGGATCTGGGTTCACAGGGTATATATTGGACTTTGATGGTCATACCGTGTTTCACCCTCTTATAATTGGCGACCCGGCATTTTTAGTTAGTTATGATATAGCCGGTAACTTTTTGTCAGGTATCTCGTTAAGAAGTGGTGGTGAGGATGGTTCCGGCGGAATGGTATTTGATTCCCACAGCAATTTATACATTGTGGGAGACTATGCGTTTGACATGGTGATGGGGCCTGATACGCTATATACTACGGCGGCGGCAGAGGCGTTTTTTATAGCAAAATACACTTACGACACTGCGGGATGTGCGATGTACACTTTACCCGCAACCTCTCTGAAAAAAATCACACAGGACATAAACTTATTTCCGAACCCTACGGGCAATGAATTTACCATACAAACCAGCGATGATTTTCTTCCCAGATCAAAAGCCGAACTGTACGACCTCACCGGCAGGCTCATAAATACTTACCCGTTATCCAGCCACAATACGGTAGTCTCTGTAGCAGGACTATCTCCCGGCATTTACCATTGCAGGGTGATTAATGGTGATGATGTTGTTATTAGGAAATTGGCTGTTATGAAATAGCGCCATCAGCACCACTTTTCAGCAGCACTCGCCGGCACTTGTCCACCGGCAGGTATAGATACAAGACACTGAAAAAAGAACACCAAAATCCGATCAAAAACTTGCCCACAGACAGTGGTGAGCTTGCCTAACCATTTTCCATGATGGTACAGTACGCGTACCATGGTGGTACTGTAACTGTACCACCATGGCTTTTAAATTTGGGGGCCTCCGCAGTCTTTCTGAACTTTACTACCTTTCAGCAGAAATGGCTAAAAGCGAAGCCCTGTTTATAAAAAGACGTGATTTCGGCAACACCATTTTCTGCACCGATGTTCTTTGACATATACTCCGGTAAATACCGGGAATTCTGCATCCGGTTATCCGTATGTTGGTTACACCCCTTCATTGATTATCAATCAAAAACAGGCGAAAATAATAGCACAGTGCGCAAAAAATGCGCAAAAAAATAAACACAAATAGTTGATTGTGTACATGTTGTGTTTTTTTCGACGTTTTTTAGCCCATGTGTGCAATTTATTGCCCCCATATCCTGGAGCAGTTGCTACACTAAAAAATATAAATATGCGTTTAATTGCATTAATATTACTGCTTTAGTATTTTTGGTTTTATCAGTTCACACATTTAAATCACACTTTATGAGATTTACCGGATACATCCCGCTATACCTACTTTTACTGGCATTGATCAGCATTGATGCACAGGCACAAAAGCCTAAAGCAGCGCCGGCCAAAACCGCATCTTCTGCTATGGCCAATGTGAAAAAGATCACTTCTGTAGAAGGGATAACAGAATACTCCCTGCCCAATGGCCTGCGGGTACTCTTATTCCCCGATCCATCCAAGCCAAAGATCACGGTAAATATCACCTACCTCGTAGGTTCACGTATGGAAGGCTATGGCGAGACCGGCATGGCCCACCTCCTGGAGCATATGCTTTTTAAGGGTTCTACCAAACATCCCAAAATACCTGACGAGCTCACAGCACATGGTTCCAGCCCCAATGGCACCACTTACTACGACCGCACCAACTATTACGAAACGTTCAACGAAAGTGACGAGAACCTCAATTGGGCACTAAGTCTCGAGGCCGACAGGATGGTCAATTCATTCGTAGCCGAGAAAGACCTGAAAAGCGAATACAGCGTGGTACGCAACGAATTCGAATCAGGAGAGAACAACCCCTCCGGGATATTACAGGAACGCGTACTCTCTACCATGTATCTGTGGCACAACTATGGAAAATCCACCATCGGTTCAAAGGAGGATATTGAAAAAGTGCCGATCAAAAACCTGCAGGCATTCTATAAAAAATACTACCAGCCCGATAATGCGGTGCTGCTGGTAGCAGGAAAAATAGACGAGCAAAAAACACTTGCCCTCATAGTAAAATACTTTGGCAGTATCCCACGGCCTTCACGCATACTGGAACCTACCTATACCGTTGAACCCGTGCAGGACGGTGAGCGGCATGTAACGCTGAACCGCGTGGGCGATGTGCAGACAGTGGCCTGTGGCTACCATATAGTTGCCGGACCCGATAAAGATTACGCCGCTTTTGATATACTCAATGACGTGCTCACAAATCAGCCAAATGGTCGCCTGTACAAAAGCATGGTAAAGACAGAGTTGGCATCAGATCTCTATGCCGATGACCCCGCGCTGAAAGACCCTACATATTTCTACATCACTGCCAATGTGCTAAAAGAGAAGTCGCTCGATAAAGCAAAAGACGCTATGTTCAAAACAATAGATGAACTGGCTACAAAACCCGTTACTGATGAAGAGGTGGAAAAAGCAAAGAACAAAATACTCAAGGGCTTTGAGCAGGTTTATCGGAATACCCAATACATAGGATTGACACTTAGTGAATTCATAGCACAGGGCGACTGGCGCCTCGCATTCATTTACCGCGACAACCTGAAAAAAGTAACCGCAGCGGATGTGAACAGGATAGTAAAGGCATATATCATCAATTCCAACCGTACTGTGGGTTTATTCATACCCACCATCGATCCGGTTCGCGCACCTCTTCCGGCCCAGCCCGACGTTGCAGCCATAACAAAAGACTACAAAGGCCAAGAGGCTCTTGCCCAGGCAGAAGCATTCGACCCCTCGCCCGCCAACATAGACAAGCGCACGGCGCGTGGCAACATACAGGGTGGCGCTAAGTTTGCCTTGCTCACTAAAACAACACGCGGAAATACAGTTGAAGGCCGCATCACGCTACGCATAGGAGATGAAAAATCATTAGAAAACAAATCAAAAATCGCATCGCTTACGGCGTCTATGCTGAAAAAAGGAACAAAGACACATACCCTTGCTCAGATCAATGAAATGTTGGATAAACTCTCTTCCTCAGTATTCATTTACGGTGGTGGCCAAAACGTGTCGATTGTGATCAAAAGCACAAAAGCCAACATAACCCCGGTGCTCGACCTTGTGAGGGAAATGCTGCGCGAACCTTCTTTCCCGGAAGATGAATTTAAGACACTGAAGAATGAGACACTCAGCGACCTTGAGCAAAACCGCTCAGAGCCACAGAGCATAGCTTTCCAGGAATTTGACCGCATCTGCAACCCCAGACCAAAAGGACATATTAACTATACAATGACAACCGACGAAGATGTGGAAGCTACTAAAAATACCTCCCTGCGAGATGTAAAGAGTTTTTACAGCGACTTCTATGGCAGCAGTTATGCGACTACAGCATTCGTGGGCGATTTCGATGCTACAGCCGTAAACCTGCAACTGGACAAAATGCTGGCCAACTGGACCGCACCTAAGCCTTTTGTTAGAATACCGGATGAATATGACGACGTTGCCGCTGCAAATAAAGAAATTAAGACCCCCGATAAAAAGAATGCAATGATGGTATGTGGCATGTCGCTGAAAATGCGCGATGATAACCCCGATGCTGTTGCCTTGAAACTGGGTAATTTCATATTTGGCGGTGGCTTCCTTAATTCACGCCTTGCTACACGTATCCGCCAGAAAGAAGGTATCAGCTATGGTGTGGGGTCTTATGTGCAGGTATCCGCGCAGGATGAATCCGGCACGTTTGGCTCATATGCCATTTACAACCCTGATAACAAAGCTAAGCTGGAAACCGCATGGAATGAAGAACTTGCAAAAATGCTGAAAGATGGCTTCACGGAAGATGAGTTGAAACAGGCGAAATCAGGGTATATACAATATCGCGAGTCTGGTCGTGCCGAAGACGGACAGCTGGCAGGAACTCTCAACTCATACCTCTACCTCGGCCGGATGATGAGCTGGGAACAGGACATAGACAATAAGCTTCAGAAACTAACGGCAGCAGAAGTAAATGCTGTCATGAAAAAATATCTCTTTGCAAACAAGATAATATTTGTAAAGGCAGGGGACTTTAAATAGCAACCAGCAGATTTTAAGTCACCGTTTGCAGTGTGCAAACGGTGACTTATTTTTAGAAGGTATGTACAAACCCTATACCATTACCCGTAAATCTTAGGTCGCTCATCAATATGTACCACTTGCTGTTATTGCGGTGGTGTGCTGCGAACATAAAGTTGTCAAAAAGCAGCAAGGCAATTCCCTGTATGGCTATTGATTTTCCGAATCCCTGGAAAATGGCTTTATCTCTACCGGCGCTACGGCCATATTCGTTGAGCCCAACACCACCTGCGATGTACAATACATCCAGTCCGGCGTTTATAAGGTAGAGCTTCTTGTTGGAGGTATACTTATCATAAGCCTGCTTATAGTTATACTTTGTGGTCATTTCTTTCTTCACACCTGCCATCCCAAACAGTGCAATGCCCGTATTCACCGCGCCCCACAACACATTCATCTCATGAAAATATCGCCACTCTTCCTGTTGCGCAACAAAATATCCAGCACCTCCCGCCGCCATACTGGCAATGCCCATTCCAGCCAGCACTTTCATCCCGGCTTTATTTGTCCTTATCCGCACACTATTATATGCAGCCAATGTATCCTTAAAAGATACCTCCTGCGCGTGTGTGCACAAAAAACCTGTAATGACAAAAACGAAAGAAAATATTCCCCGCACAGAAGTAATTTAAAGCAAAGCTATAGAAATAACCCTTTACACAACCTTAGTTATCTTCAGCATATTGGTAGGCAGGTGCTCTTTTATCGGTGTGCTGCAGGTGTTCACTACTACATTCCCCGGTTCCAGCAGTCCCTGGTCTTTCAGGAATTTTATCTGGTCTGCAATCGTGTCATCGATACTCTCTTCCTCATTATAGTAAAATGCTTTTACGCCCCAGCTAAGGCTCAGCTGGTTTAACAGCGATTGTGTTTTTGTGAACACATATAGCGGGGAATGGGGCCTGTAGCTGGAAAGCATGAAGGCCGTATAGCCTGACTGTGTCATGCCTATCAGTGCATGCGCGTTTATGTCCTTTGCTATTTCGCAGGCGTTGTAGCAAAGCGCATCACTTAGGAAAGAAGGGGAATGGTGCTGGGGGATGAGGTTACGGTGGTAGACCGTTTCTTCCTTTTCCACTTCATTAATAATGCGCACCATTGTTTGTATTACCAGTTCCGGATGCTGCCCTACAGCTGTTTCCGCGCTCAGCATCACTGCATCTGCGCCTTCCATCACAGCATTGGCCACATCGGTTATCTCGCTGCGGTATGGCCTTGTGTGGTTGATCATGCTCTCCATCATTTGTGTGGCAATGATTACCGGCTTGGCCCTGTGTATACACTTCTGAACAATATTCTTCTGTATCATCGGTATCTGCTCCTGTGGAAGTTCTACCCCCAGGTCGCCACGGGCCACCATTATTGCATCCGATGCCAGTATTATCTCGCGCAGGTGCCCGAGCGCTTCAGGTTTCTCAATTTTTGCAATAATCTTTGCGGGGCTGTTTTGCTTTTTGATGATCTCACGCAGGGAATGTACATCATCCGGGCGGCGCACAAATGAAAGCGCTATCCAATCTACATCCTGGGCAATGATGAAATCAAGGTCGGCAAGGTCTTTTTCGGATAGTGATGGCAGCGATATTTTTGTATCCGGAAGGTTTACTCCCTTTTTCGATGATAGTAGGCCATTGGTCAGCACCTCTACCTTCACGCGCTTGTCCATACCTATCTCCTTTACCAGCACTTCTATTTTACCATCATCCAGCAATATCTTTTCACCCACCTTCACATCCTCCGAAAATGACGGGTAAGAGATATAGATATTTTCCAGGGTACCTATGCACTTCTCATTGGTAAAATAAAAGGTGTCCCCTTTTTTCAGTATGAGTGCGTTGTCCTTTATTTCGCCCACCCTTAGTTTGGGGCCCTGCAGGTCTGCCAGTATGGCTATATTGTAGGGCAGCGAGTTATTTATGGTCTTTATATGGTTGATCACCTCAAGATGCTGCTCATGGGTTCCGTGCGAAAAATTCAGCCGGAAAACATTGACACCTTCATTTACCAGTGCCAGGAGCTTATCGTGTGTATTACAGGCGGGGCCTACAGTTGCTACTATTTTTGTTTTATGTGTCATATCACCCTCAGTTCTTGCAAATTTCCCTTCTTTCTTTCAATTGAATATTATGCCGGTGCTAAATCAATATTATTGCAGTTATGTTGCAACAGGTCAGATCAGCTCTTTCAACTTGTTAAGCACTATGTCTATTTCCTCCCTGGTATTGTGCCTGCAGAACGAAAAACGGATAGGCACCATATCTGATACCTGCCCATTGTATATTGCCGATATAACATGGCTTACCGAATTAGCACCACTGGTACAGGCACTGCCCCCGCTCACACATATACCTGCCATATCCAGGTTGAACAGCAGCATATCCGAGCGCTCATTCATTGGGAAGGAAACATTGAGCACTGTATACAGGCTACTGCCATCAGTATCACCATTGAATACTATCCCCGGGAATTTATCCTTCAGCTTTTCGGCCATATACATTTTCAGCCCTTTTATATACTGACTGTCCTGCTCATACCGCAGGGTGGCTATCTCCAGGGCCTTTGCAAAACCTACTATACCATAGAGGTTCTCTGTACCTGCGCGCATATTGCGTTCCTGCGAGCCGCCCTGCAGGTAGGGCTTAATGCGTATGTTCTCATTCACATACAATATACCCACCCCTTTTGGTCCGTGAAATTTGTGACCCGCCCCGTTGATGAAGTGAACGTGAATGTCCTTCAGATTGAAGGGGTAATGCCCCACCGTTTGCACCGTATCGCTGTGGAAGATAGCATCATACTTTTTACAAAGCTCACCTACAGCTTTTATCTTCAGCAGGTTGCCTACTTCATTATTGGCGTGCATAAGGGTCACCAGCGACCGCCCTTTGCTGCCTGCCAATAATTCTTCAAGATGCGCCAGGTCAATATGTCCCTTGCCTGTAAGCTGCACATAACTAACAGTGGCTAGCTTGAAATGCTCCATATGCTCTACCGTATGCAGAGTGGCATGGTGCTCTATACGCGAAGTGATAATATGCCTGCAGCCAAGATCACGGATAGCTGCTGTAATGGCGGTATTGGTGCTTTCCGTGCCTCCCGAGGTAAAGAATATCTCACCGGGAGCTGCATTGAGTATACGCGCTACCGTTTTACGGGCATTTTCTATGGCCATTTTTGTCTCCCGCCCATAGGAGTATATAGAAGACGGGTTGCCGAACTTTTCAGTGAGGTAAGGCATCATGGCTTCCAAAACTTCCGGGTCGAGGGATGTGGTGGCTGCGTTGTCTAAATAAATACGGCTCATTATCAGCAGACTATATTTTTTTGAATGGAGCCCGCAAAAATAACCTAAATATTTAACTTATGCCTGTTTCCAAGGTTCAGGGTCATGTATATTAGCCTGCTTTTCACATTTTGCGTTGCTGTTACCCTCATTTTCTTGACGGTAAACCCGCAAAGGTGATAGCACATTGCCAACCACAATGTTATTCCCGGCTCATTTGCCTATCACTGTATGGCGAGCATACAGTGATGAGGCTTTGGGGCAGGCTTAAACTGATGTATCTTGATTGCAGGTGTAGCTAAATTGCTAACAGCAAAAAAGCGCCCTTCCGGACGCTTTTTCAATATAATGTACTTTACGACTATTAGATCTTAAAGTGCGAGAACGCTTTGTTCGCCTCAGCCATACGGTGGGTGTCTTCTTTCTTTTTGAAAGCGCCGCCTTCACCTTTTGCTGCTGCTACTATTTCGTTGGCCAGCTTGTCGGCTATGGTCTTGCCATTGCGCTCGCGGCTGAAACGGATGAGCCATTTCATGCTCAATGATATTTTACGGTCAGGGCGCACTTCGCTTGGTATCTGAAAAGTAGCACCACCTATACGGCGGCTGCGTACTTCTACGGCCGGCGTAACGTTCTGCAGTGCTTTTTTCCATACCTCATAACCGTCTTCGCTGGTTATTTTAGATACTTTATCTACCGCATCATAAAAAGCGCTCAACACAGTCGTCTTGTTACCGCCTATCATCAGGCAGTTAACGAAACGTGTCACGTTCTTATCGTTGAATCTTGGATCCGGCGCTAACGGAAGTTTTTTTGCTTGTGCCTTTCTCATCTATTTTGATTGGCTTATATTAGTTGTTATGAAAATTATTTTTTCTTAGCTGCTGCTGCACCTTTCTTATCACGCTTGGTACCGTACTTACTGCGGCTCTTCTTACGGTCTTTTACACCGGCAGTATCGAGCGCGCCGCGCACAATGTGATAACGCACGCCCGGCAGGTCCTTAACGCGGCCTCCGCGGATAAGCACTATCGAGTGCTCCTGCAGGTTGTGGCCTTCACCCGGTATGTAGGCGATCACCTCTACCTTGTTGGTCAGGCGCACTTTCGCTACTTTACGGAGCGCTGAGTTTGGTTTCTTTGGCGTTGTAGTGTACACACGTGTACAAACCCCACGGCGTTGTGGGCAGGAGTCCAATGCGCGGCTCTTTGATTTGGTGCGCATTTGCTCGCGGCCTTTACGTACTAATTGTTGTATAGTTGGCATGCTTACTTTAAATAAAAATTTAAAACGGAGCGCAAAGATAGGGGAATAATTCAAAACCAAAAACTAAAACTGCAAAAAATATTATTGCCCTATTCTTTAATTTATGGAAAAACGGGGGTAATGCCCTGTTTTTTTCTGCGCGAAGGCAATTTTATAAATATTATCTGGCTGATATATAGGCAACAACCCCCGGAAATATAAAATAAAAATTAATGCATTTGGCTTTAGTCAACACTTCAGAGCCCGCTAGTATATATGTAGCCCGGAAATCATTTACCCTTGAGCATCGCTGCTACAATACGCTGTGCGGCATGGCCATCTCCATATGGGTTTGAACGCATGGCCATGGCATCGTAAGCCGCTTTGTCGGTAAGCAGATTCAGGGCCTCCCTATACAAAAGTTCTGGGTCGCTACCTACTTTCAGCACGGTGCCAGCATCCAGCGCTTCGGGCCTCTCGGTGGTATCGCGCAGCAGCAATACAGGCTTGCCCAGTGATGGTGCTTCTTCCTGCACCCCGCCGCTATCGGTAAGTATGAGGCGGGCGTTGTTCATCAGCCACAGGAATTCGGGATACGCGAATGGAGGCACCAGATGAATGAGCGGATGGTTGCCCAGCAGGTCCTGCACCACGTCTTTCACATTAGGGTTCAGGTGCACGGGGAAGATGACAGGTACATTTGCCGCCTCGGCTATTCTCTTGATGGCCGATGATATATTCTTCACGCCATCACCATGGTTCTCACGGCGGTGCATGGTCACCAGTATGTAGTCTTTTATAGCCTGGAGGTTATGTGCTACAATACCCGGGGGCACGGCACCTTCTATTTTTTTCAGTCCCAGGAAGAGGGCATCTATACCGGTATTCCCGGTGATGACCATTTTATCGGCAGGCACCCTTTCTGCCAGCAGGTTTTGATAAGATTGCTCGGTGGGTGGATAATGAAAATCGGCCAGGCTGGAGGTAATGACCCTGTTTATCTCTTCCGGGAAAGGAGAGAATTTGTCGAAGGTGCGCAGGCCCGCCTCAATATGATGCAGCTTTATTTTGTTATAAAAGGCAGCCAAAGAGGCCGTGAATGTGGTGTGGGTATCGCCCTGCACCACCACTATATCGGGGCGCTCCCTTACCAATACCTCATTTATGGCCACGAGCAGCTTTGCGGTAAGCCCTGCCAGTTGTTGGTTGGGTTCCATCACATCGAGCGAGATGTGGATGGGGATATTGAAAAAATCAACCACCTGCTGCAGCATTTCCTTATGCTGGCCGGTAGAGCAGACAATGGTATTGAAATGTTCATTATTCACCAGCGCATCCACCACCGGGGCCAGCTTTATGGCCTCCGGACGTGTGCCAAAAAAAACAATTACTTTCTGCATGGAGTGTTTGCCTAATCTTTTATCACAGGAATTTTTTCTATGCCTGTCGGACCATACAAGGTATAATAAGGGCCATCGGCCGTGCGAAAATAGTCTATTTTATAACCCTGTGGTAAAAGTGTATGCAACAGCACAGCATCGTGCCAGTCTGGGATTCCAACCTTATGTATATTGTTTTTTACTATGCTGCCTGCTATAGCAGGGTGGTTATATTTGAGCAGGCGGCTCTCTTTCAGTACGCCTTGGGCAAAAAAGAGAAAAGCCGGTATGATGAGTACTACCGATAGGCCATGCTTTATCAGCACATTAACCCTGGGGCTGTTGTAGCAGGTGTAGAGCAGGCAGGCTATGAACAGGTTACTGAATGGCAGCCCAAAAGAAAAATAACGAAAGTAGAGTGGTGTGTAGTGGCCCGACTTCAGGCTGAGGAACATCAGGAAAACACTACTGCTGCTGCCAAGAATAAATGAGGTATGAAGGTTCCTTTTTTCAGTTTTGGTTACCGATGCCAGTATGCCTATGTAGTAGAGTATGGGAATAAACAGGAAGGAAACAATAATGGTCATTATGCTCTCCCGGAAGGCCGGGAGCACCGCCTTATAGTTAATAGCCAGATACTTCATGCTGCGGGATACGACTCCCCATGGGCTGTATTCGACATGGGCATATACCTCCTCAATCGTTTTACTCTGCGAGGTCATAATGTTCAGGCCCGGCAAGGAAAAATAGAGGAACACCCCCAGCCCGCTGACCGGAAGTATTACCGCGATGATATTCTTTGCTGTAAACAGGCTTTTTCCTTTTGTGAACAGCAATACGCCAAGGAACACGAGGATAATGTAAACGGTGAGAAAGTGCGACATGATAGCGCAGGCCGAGCACAATGCGGTAAGAAACAGGGAAACAGGCCGCTCCAGTAAAAGGAACTTGTAAAACCAGAATGCGCCGAGCGTGATAAACATTGTGCCCATAGCATAAGCCCGTATCTCGTGGCTCATGCTGATGAAGTTGAGGTCGCCGGCCATTAATATTACCGCTATACCTGTGAAAATGCTGTCTTTTAATAATAACCTGCTTAATGCGTAAAATGCTATAAGCGTGGCAATGGCGCACAATTTGGTTAGCAGCATATACATGGCCACCGAATTGCCGAACATGTATGTGGACCAATGCAGGGCGTAATTGTACAAAAAGCTGTTGGCGTTATCATTTACAGTAGCTTTAAATACATTGGCGGGGGTGTTCAGTTGTTCTATTTGTGCAGAGTTGATGCTTGCTGCGCCTTCAAACTCAGCAGGGGTGTCGTGGCTGATGCCTTTGCTGCACAGCATGGATACGGTTTCATCGTACCATATTTCTTTTTTGAATGGCAGGATAAGTACAATGGCGATTGCGGCAATGAGGCAAAGAATATTTATCTTTTTGGTCAGGTCGTTTCCGCCATTAATTGCTGCAGCAACCATTTTATGGTTTTAGTTTGCCTGTTTTGTAATCAAGTAGCAGTTTCAGGGTCTGGCTCATGGTCTTTTTTACATTCATTTTCGATTCGCCCTGTTTCAGGTCATAGCGCAGTATCATGGGCACCTCATTCATAGTGGCGCTCTGGCTGGCTACTTTCAGCAATACCTCCACCATGCAGCCGAAACCCTTCTGGGTAATGAATTTATCGCCGTAGTAGTTGATGGTTTTTTTCAGCATATCTACCCGGTAGGCGCGGAAACCGCATGTATAGTCTTTAATACCTTCGAAACCCACCATTACCCTGAACAGCATACCTGCAGCCCAACTAAAGAAAGTGCGTGAGCGTTTCAGGCCTTTTATCCTCGCCCCGGGCTGGTAACGAGATGCTATTACCAGGTCGCTGCCTTCGGCCACCTGCTGCGCCATGCGTTGTATAAGAAAGGGGTTCTGGCTGTCGTCAGCGTCCAGGGTAACTACTATATCGGTATCCTTCAGTCCTTTTATAGCCTCACGCATGCCCTGATTTATGGCGTTGGCAAGGCCGCTGTTGGGCTGTATATCCAGTACTTTTATCGAAATATCCGCCTTGAAGTTCTGCGCTACGCTAAGGGTGTTATCCTTGCTGCCGTCGTTCACTACCAGCACACTTGCATCCCACTTATAATAGTTGTAGGCCTCATTAATTCTCTGAAGTAGGGGGGGTAATGAGTCTTCCTCGTTATATGCGGGCAGTACTATCCTTATGTGCATATGTTCTGTGGTGTTCCTTTATCAATTATATATTTAGTAATAGAAGGGCGGATTACAGCTGCTAAAGTAATCATTTTACCGTTCTTATGAAACCGGGTGAAGAATGTGGCCTGTGCAGCTAAATGTGTTTCCCTTCTATAGCGGCTACTGCATCCCGGAAAGCCGCCGAAATAGGTGCTTTCACATTCTTATTGAAGTCAAAGTTAACAATAACATCATGGGCCTCTGCGACTACTTCACCCTGTTCGTTCAGCACCTGGTGGTGTATGCCAAAGCTGGTATTCTTCATGAATTCCATCTTTGCCGCTATTATTATATTGCCGGGATAGTAGAGCGGCTTTATGAAATTGCAGGAGGTAGACAAAAGTATGGGACCTATTTTCGTGTCGCTGAAAGACGCGGCGAGGCCGGTAAGTTCCCAGTAATTCACCCGCGATGCCTGTATATACTTGAAGTAAGCCACGTTATTTACATGACCAAAGAGGTCCATCTCGCTCCAGTCTATTCTCAGTGGCAATTTTACCGGGTAGTGTTTCATACGGCAAAAGTACGCATAACTGTTATTTTAATTAATTTGCAGCGGCAAACGTGATGAAGCACTTCTTTTTTTATATAGCAATCATTTTCCTGGCCATTTCTTCCTGCAAAAAGGAGAAGAAGAAGCTTTATATGAGCACTGCCACCATAGCCGGGCGCAACTATACAGTTGGGCAGTGCCACGGGCCGTATTATATAAGAATAGACAACCCCAATACGCATTATACCTTTGATACATTGCCCCGCTACAGCGGCATCAACCTGAACATTGTTACCGCATCAAACCCTATTAGGGTGCAGCTGAACTGGCACCATAGCACCGGCTGCGAAAAGATCATCGTTGACGATATAGAGCAAATAAAATAACCGTTATTGGAAAAGGTACATCAAGCGCACCGCCCATACGTTATTGTATTGGTTTGCGCGGGCATAGCCCGGAGGGGGCAGTTCTGTGCGCATTGGCGTGAGTGAATACTGGAACCGTACATTGAGGAACAGACCCTTCCACAAGTGCAGTTCAGCACCCGCCAGCAGGTCGAAAGCATCCTGCCTGAACGGGTATTTGCCCTTGAAATCCACATTTGTTACCACGTCATTGGTATCTATCGTGATCATTTCCTTACTGTTCACCAGCCTGCCATAAGACACCCCCACGCCA
Organism: uncultured Flavipsychrobacter sp.; assembly: GCA_964430995.1. Classification (GTDB taxonomy): domain Bacteria; phylum Bacteroidota; class Bacteroidia; order Chitinophagales; family Chitinophagaceae; genus Nemorincola. The sequence goes on along the minus strand of CAYSIG010000001.1, from coordinate 233,521 downwards.
AAGTGGCTTTTTCGCCGGTCAAAATAATTGATCATGATGGGTATCTCGGCATAATTGGCATTTATACCATATTTGAGTATCCGGATGTTGGGGTCGCCCGGCGACACTTGAGGCAGGTTGCTCCTGCTCCCTTTCTGCGAATACAGTATTTCCATGCTCAGAGCCACATGTTTGGCTATATGCGCATAGGCAATGCCGCCTACATTGATGCCCACTTTGCGGTAACCGGCAAAATAGTCACCATCTACCTGCGCAAAATTGGCACCGATGATAAGCCCGCCGTAGAATAATTTAGGTTCTTCAATATACATTCCCTTCTCCTCATCCTCCTCATCCTGGGCGAAAACGCCTCCCGAAAAAGAGATCAAAAAAATCGCAATGATAAGTTGTGCCGCGAATTTTCTACTTTTATTCATCGAAACAGGATTCGCTCCATGCCATATAGACGAAATTTGTGCAGTCGAACTTTGGCTGAAGCGATAAAACATTTTTAACCGGTAATAATGAGTTTCAAATATACACCAAACACACTAAAAAAACTGGAGGAGCTTTTTGACGAGGCCCGCTACATCATCCGCTATGAAAAGGGCAATTTCAACAGCGGCTACTGCATACTGGAAGAAAAGCGCGTGGTGGTGATCAATAAATTCTTCAACGTGGAGGGACGCATCAACGCTCTCATCGAAATACTGCAGTCCATCACCGTGAAAGAGGAAGAACTGAGCAGCGAAGGGCTGAAGCTATACAAGCAGCTTAAATCCGGCCCCACATCTGTAGAAGACACTTCCGTTCAATCTCAAATGGACATGTAGCAGTGAAAATAACGTTCCTCGGCACCGGTACTTCTCAGGGCATTCCTATCATTGGTTGCGAATGCCCCGTATGCATTTCTGAGAACAGGAAAGATAACCGCCTGCGCACATCGGCATGGGTAGAGACCGGCGATGTGAGCATAGTTATAGACAGCGGTCCCGATTTCCGCTACCAGATGCTGCGCGCCAATGTGCGCCACCTGGATGCGATTATTTTCACGCACGGGCACAAAGACCACATAGCCGGGCTGGATGACATACGTGCCTACAACTTCATACACGGCAAGCCGGTAGACATCTACGCTACCGAAGAAACACAGGAAACAATAAGGCGGGAGTTCAGCTACATTTTCAACAACGCCTCTTACCCCGGCATACCGCAGATAATTATGAACACCATAGACCCCAACACCCCGTTTGAGGTAAAGGGCGTTACGGTAACTCCCATACGCCTGCTGCATTATAAAATGGAGGTGCTGGGCTTCAGGATTGGCGATTTTACCTACATCACCGATGCCAACTTTATAGAGCCCGAAGACCTGGCCAAAGCCAATGGCAGCAAGGCGCTGGTGCTCAATGCCCTGCGCCATGAGCCGCACATATCGCACTATACGCTGGCAGAGGCAATGGATGTGGCACGCACCGTGCAAACCGGCGATACCTACTTCACCCACATCAGCCACCAGCTGGGCCTGCACGATGCGGTAGATGCCGACCTGCCCGAGGGCATGCACCTTGCCTATGACGGACTGGTGCTGGAGTTTTAATACAGACAACAAGGGTGTATTTCAAATCTTTGTTACCACCAGGCAGCCTTCTACTTTTTAAAAGCAGCAACCTGCTACGCCGAAACAAATTTATTTTTTTGAACTTTAGGCTGAAAGGTATGAATTCGGGGATTTGACGTTTTTCAATAAATATTATTTTTTGAATGTGTTGAAATTCTCTATGGGCTTATTTTATGCATTTTGTTATAATGTATAAAGGGGTATGTTTATACCCTAAAAGGTATATTTATACCCCTAAAAAGTATAATTATACCCTAAAAGGTATAAATAAGTCGTAAGTGTGGGAGTAGAAAAACGACCCCATTACCTCCCCAATAACAACCTCACGCAAATGCCACCGCCAAGGGAGCAGTCACGAAGTTCACTATGCAATCTGTCAAAGAGCTTACCCGATATTTTTGAGGGTATGATGTAAAGTTCGGCAATAGACTGGTGGCTGCAAAATATAAAAAGCGTCATGGTACAGTAACTGTACCGTCATGGTTTTTGGGTGCAGTGTGGGCGCGGGTTTGAGGGGGATATTAGTGTTTTTTTGTCTGAATCACGGATCACACAGATCTAAGGATTTCACAGCGTGTGGGTAGGTTGCGGGAGGTACTCCGAGGGGAAAAGTTCGCGAGTATCGACGAGTACCTGGCAATGCACATAGGCCGGGGCATTTCAAATCTTCGCGGGCCTCCATGATGTTAAGCCTCACCCCAGCCCTCTCCCAAGGAGAGGGAGTGCTAATGTCCTCACCGTCGCTCGGGTGTTATTGCAATAAATGAGCTGCGAAGATTTGAAATGCACCCTTTGAGAAGACGAGGGCTAAAGCAGGACTTACTTTCGTATTTTTGCGCCCATTTTACATCTTTTTACTGCGGGAAGCTAAGTAGATGCAAATCCGAAAATCTTTGCATCATTGCGCCTTTGCGGTTAAATTTACAAACAACATGGAGTACAACTTTGCAGATATAGAGAAACGGGCCAAACAAAAATGGACTAAGGAGAACGTTTATAAAGTAACTAACGATACCTCAAAACCTAAATGCTATGTGCTGGACATGTTCCCCTACCCCAGCGGGGCGGGATTGCATGTGGGCCATCCGCTGGGCTATATAGCTTCTGATATTTATGCCCGCTACAAAAGGCTGTGCGGCTACAATGTGCTTCACCCCATGGGTTTCGATGCCTTTGGGCTGCCGGCAGAGCAGTATGCCATAGAAACCGGCCAGCACCCGGCCGTAACTACGGAAAAGAATATTGCGCGCTATCGCGAGCAGTTGGACAATATAGGTTTCTGCTACGATTGGGAACGCGAGGTGCGCACCAGCGACCCCAAATACTATAAGTGGACTCAATGGATATTCCTGCAGCTATTCCACAGCTGGTACGACAGAGCACAGCAAAAAGCAAGGCCGATAAGTGAGTTGGTAGCCATTTTTGAAAAAGAGGGCAACGCTCATGTGCCTTGTCCCGGTGATGAGGCGTTGATTTTTGATGCTGCCTCATGGAAGAAATATACAGAGCAGGAAAAGCGCGCCGCGCTGATGCACTACCGCATAGCCTACCAGGGCTACGCGCAGGTGTGGTGGTGCGAGGCGCTGGGCACGGTATTGGCCAATGACGAGGTGGTAAACGGAGTATCAGAACGTGGTGGGCATCCCGTAGAGCGCAAAAACATGCGCCAGTGGTTCTTACGCATCACGGAATATGCCGAACGCCTGCTCACAAGCCTCGATACACTCGACTGGAGCGAGGCCATGAAAGAAATGCAGCGCAACTGGATAGGGAAGAGCAATGGTGCCGAGGTGAGGTTTAGCCTCACCCCGACCCTCTCCGGAGGAGAGGGAGATGTTGACCCACAAAATGAGGGAAAAGCCCTCTCCTCTGGAGAGGGTTTGGGTGAGGCTCCTCGCGCATGGCAGACCGCTGATGCTACCCTGTATGACAAACTCGCCCCGATACAGAATGAATTGAAAAATAATCTTACCGAAGCAGAAAATATTTTATGGCAAGTTGTAAGAAATAATAAGCTGGGTGAGAAGATACGCCGGCAGCATATTGTAGGCCGGTATGTAGCTGATTTTATCTGCCTTTCAAAAAAACTAATTATTGAGGTAGATGGCAAAATTCATGAAGGGCAGAAAGAGGCAGACGAAGACAGGACAGCGTATTTAAAGGAAAAAGGTTTCAAGGTAATCCGGTTTACAAATGACGAAGTAATCGTTAATACTGACGCTGTTGTTGAGAAAATCAAAAAAGAACTCGCTTCTGTACCACAAAATGAGGTACACGACACCGCCCTCTCCGAAGGAGAAGGCCGGGGAGAGGTCTTTATTAGTGTATTCACTACCCGCCCAGACACTATTTTCGGCGTTGACTTTATGGTGTTGGCCCCGGAGCATGAATTGGTGGATCGAATAACTACAGACGCACAAAAACAGGCAATAGAAGAATACAAGACGTATGTAAAAAGCCGCTCGGAGCGTGAGCGCATGAGCGAGGTAAAACAAGTGACCGGTTGTTTTACCGGTGGTTATGCTATACATCCCTTTACCGGAAAGCAGTTGCCTGTCTGGATATCAGAATACGTACTGGCAGGATATGGCACGGGCGCTATAATGGCCGTGCCCAGTGGCGATGAACGCGATCATGCATTCGCAAAACATTTCAACATCCCTATAACGAACATATTTGGTGATAGGTATACAGGCGAAGAAGCATACAGTGCAAAGACAGGAACGATAGAGAACAGCGGGTTCCTCACAGGCATGAGCGTAGCCGATGCTACTGAAGCAGCTATAAATGCGTTGGTAGAGAAAGGGGTAGGTAAAAGAAAAGTAAACTACCGCCTGCGCGATGCGGGCTTCAGCCGCCAGCGGTATTGGGGCGAACCTTTCCCTATTGTGTATGTGGGTGATGTGCCGTATGCTACAGACGAAATAAAAGACAAGCACATAAATAGCTTGCCTGTAGAACTGCCTATGGTGCAGCACTACAAACCCGGCCCAGAAGGTGAAGGACCGCTGGCCAATATAAACGAGTGGGTAAACACACCCGAAGGGAAAAGGGAAACCAACACCATGCCCGGCTATGCCGGCAGCAGCTGGTACTTCCTCCGCTACATGGACCCGCATAATGAGACAGAATTTGCGAACCGCAAATCCACAGACTACTGGCAGCAGGTTGACCTCTACATAGGCGGCACCGAACATGCCGTGGGCCACCTGCTCTACAGCCGTATGTGGACAAAAGCCCTCTACGACCTTGGCCACATAGGATTCGATGAGCCATTCAAAAAGTTGTTGAATCAGGGGATGATACAGGGGAGTTCGAGGTTTATGTATAGAGTCATGAATGGAGGATTGTTTCCTTCTGATTTTGATTATTCAACGTTGCCTGATATTTATCTATCAAAGGATATTGTAGATAAATTGAAACAACATGACAATCCTACAACGGAAAAGGTTAGGAAATTCCTTAAAGAACATGGCGCTGTCTATTCGGCAGCCCTTAATTGGGAAAAAGAAAAGTATAATGGGATACCACTTTCGGAAAGCCGCGTTGATGTTAATATTGTTGATGGAGTTGAATTGAATATCGAAGGATATAAAAGATGGCGACCTGAGAATATTAACGCGAAATTCTTGAAGAATGAAGAGGATATATTTATCTGCGGTGCGGAGATTGAGAAAATGTCCAAATCCAAATACAATGTTGTCAACCCCGATGACATTGTAGCCCAGTATGGTGCAGATACTTTCCGTATGTACGAGATGTTCCTCGGGCCCATAGATGTGAGTAAGCCATGGGATACCAAGGGCATTGAGGGTGTACACCGCTTCCTGAAAAAGATGTGGCGCCTCTATGCCGATGAACAGAAAGGCTGGATAGTGACGGATGAGCAACCCACCGAGCCCGAGCTGCGCATACTGCACAAGACCATCAAAAAAATACATGAAGATATAGAGCGGTTCTCGTTTAATACTGCCGTTAGCCAGTTCATGATATGCGTGAACGAGCTCAGCGGCCTCAACTGCCATAAGCGCGGCATACTGGAGCCGCTGGCCGTTATCATCTGCCCCTTTGCGCCCCATATAGCCGAGGAGCTGTGGCAGCAATTTGGCCATAAAGACAGTGTAACAAATGCTATATTCCCCAAGTACCTCGAAATGTATGTAACGGAGAACAGCAAAATGTACCCTGTAGCCATAAACGGCAAGACCCGTATGGAAATGGAGTTCCCGCTGGACGCCGAGCCACAGGCCATAGAAAAAGAAGTGCTGGCCAATGAAGCTATACAAAAATGGCTGGAAGGCAAAACCCCGAAAAAGTTCATTTATGTGAAGGGGAAGATGATAAATGTGGTGGTTTAATTAGCTGATGAGATAATTATTAAAAATTTCACAAAATACAATTAGCTGGTCAACACATTTGCACATTAGCTAATCATCACATCAGCTAATCAGCTAATTATAAATACCTTTGCGCCCATGAAAGCCAATAAGACCACCATATTTCTCACATCCTTTTTCATGTTGCTGGCTATTGCCTTTATAGGCTATGTGTATCCCAAGATTAAGGAGAACCAGGACAAGCAGCCTCAGTTGCCCGTAATAGGCAACGAGCAAAACCACCATGTTTCGCCCTTCTCATTTGTGAACCAGGATGGCAAAACGGTATCTAATGAAGATATTAAAGGTAAGATAGTAGTGGTAGAATATTTCTTCACCACCTGCAAGACCATTTGCCCAAAGATGAATGAGAACATGGAGAATGTGTACAAGGCTTTCCGTGGCAATAAGAATGTGATGATACTGTCACACTCCGTAGATCCCGAGAAAGACACCGTGCAGGCACTGAAGGCATACAGCCTGCGCTTTGATGCCGACCCATCGCAATGGATGTTCCTCACCGGCGATAAAAAGCAGCTCTACGATATGGCGCGCTACAGCTACCTCATCAGCGCCGAAGATGATACCGCAGGCCTGAGCATCGAAGACGATTTCATACACGATGATAACTTTGTATTGGTAGATGGCTACGGCCGTGTGCGCGGCTTTTATGAAGGCACAGCCCCTGCCGCAGTCAATAAGCTGATAGGAGATATCAAACTTCTGCTAAAGGAAAAACCCTGAACCCTAAAGGGAACCACGCATTAAAGACCGGCTACTAATCCTGAAATGAAGCCCCTTTAGGGGTTTGGGGCCATTAATGCAACGTCCATCCCAGCAGCAGCCACCCCAATACAATTAATGGCGCAGGCACCTTTGTATACGATAGCATACAGAAGGTAATGATGACCACCACCAGATTGCTCCACTCAAATGACAGTGATTTGTCGAAGGCGATGGACTGGAACAATATCATGCCCGATGCCCAGATGATGCCGACTATGGCCGAATTGATACCCTCCAGTGCGCGGAAGATGATAACATGATGCTTCAGGTTGTGATATACCGGGAACAGGAAGAACAGCAGCAATGTGCTGGGCAGGAACACCGCTGTAGTGGCTACTATGCAGCCCACCGCCTGCCATATGCCGCCACCGCCTATGGCCAGGCCCCCTACGTAAGAGCATACCGAGAACACCGGCCCCGGCACGGCATGTACTATACCAAATCCGGTAAGCAGCTGGTCGGGCGTGAGCAACTGTGAATGTGGCCGGCGCACAAACTGGTAAAACATAAGCGGCAGCAGCGCCTGCCCCCCGCCAAAAACGATAGCGCCAAAACGGTAGAAATTCTCAAACATATGGGCTATCCCTTCCTGCGCCCACCCCTGCCTCGAGGAGAGTTCGCTTAGTATCACGGCCACAAGGTAAATGACCACAAACAGCCAAAGGTGAAACCAGTTTATCTTTTTAGGCTTCTCCAGGGGCGTGGGGATACGGTTATTACTAAAGTTGCTGATGGTACCCGCCACCAGTAGCAGAGCAGGGAACACCCAGGGCGAATTGACAAACAGTGTCACGATAAGGCTACCTACCATGATAGCCGCCGTGGCCACAAATTTTACGCTGTTGCGCATCATGCGTACCGCGGCAAAAAAGATAAACCCCACCGACATGGGCTGCACGTATGAAAATAAATTCAGTGGTATCTTCCGGTTGCCCTGTACCGCTGTAGAATCAAAGTAATAGATAAGGAACGAAAGTGCCCCCATAATGAGCGCCGCCGGAAACACCCAAAGCAGCAGCGTAAGTATAGCCAGCGGTATGCCGCCCCGCTTCATGGCTATCAGTGTCACTGTTTGGGTTGATGAGGGGCCGGGAAGCATCTGGCAGAATGCGTTATATTCCAATAATTCATCTTCTGTTACGTCCTTTCTTTTCTGGGCAAATGTCTTCACCATCATCCCCATATGGCCGTGCGGCCCGCCAAATGCGGTAAATGAATATAAAAAAACAGCTTTCAGAAATGGCACATGCCTCAGTAACATCCCGCGGCGAATTAGGAAATGAAAGTAATATAAAAACCCTGAATCCCTAAATGGGCTGCCCCGCATTTCTTAAAATATGCCCCGGTTAGCACCTTCGCATTATTCTTTTTAACCTATCAATTAATCAACTTTTCAACTAAAAACGTATCTTGCAGCGCAAATTATAATCATGAATCACTTACTGCTTGGTGCGTTTTACGACAACATAGACAAAAATGTAGGCCCCACACTTACATGGGTATTTTTCTTCCTCATGATCATTGAGCTGCTTTATGTGACCATAAAGTATGCCGACGGAAAGGTTGACGAAAAAAAGTAACCATTGTCTTCCCCATCCATACAGATAGCTGATATCCGCAGGGAATACATGCTTGAGGCGCTCGATGAAGAGATTGCCGGGCATGACCCCATTTCTTTTTTCGGGAAATGGTTCTCCGAGGCTGAAGCTGCACAGATCACCGACATCAATGCCATGACGCTGGCCACCACAGGTGCCGATATGCGCCCACATGCCCGTATAGTGCTGCTCAAGGGGCTCGATGAAGATAGCTTTGTGTTCTTCACTAATTATGATAGTGCGAAAGGCAACGAATTAAGCGCCAACCCACATGCTGCACTCGTTTTTTACTGGAAGGAGCTGGAGCGCCAGGTGCGCGTGGAAGGAAGGGTGGAGAAAGTAGATGAAGCCGAAAGCAACGTCTATTTCCAGTCGCGCCCTGCCGGCAGCAAGATAGGTGCCTGGGCATCGCCACAAAGCCGCAGGATAACCCACCGTAATATTCTCGACCTCAATTATGCCAAATACGAGGAAGAATTCTCAGGGATAGATATTCCCCGTCCCGCACATTGGGGTGGTTACCGCATAATACCCGGTCATATAGAATTCTGGCAGGGCCGTGCCAGCCGTATGCACGACCGTATCGTATTTACGAAAGATGCCACCGGCAACTGGGAGCGACACAGGTTGGCACCATAGTTGCAAAAAAAGAAACAAGCCACATGAAGCCGAAATATTTACTCTCCCTCACATTGCTGATAGTGTTGGTAGCCGTTATGCCCTCGTGCAAGAAAAAGCAGGTGACCACAGCTACTGTGCCCTATGCAGATACCCTCACGCTGTTATCTAAGCATAAGTGGTATGTGGACCATATCTGGGCCGATTACAACAATAATGGCATAGCAGATAGCGCACTGAGCGAACTTATTCCCGGCACCACTTTGTTCAGGGTCTATACATTTGCCCGTAAGGGCGACTTCTCAGACAGTACGCCCGGCAAAGTGCTGTACGGCACATGGTATTTTAAAGGTGCCACCAAAGACAGTGTATACATTACCATTGATACCATAGGCAATTACCTGCACAGCATACTCAGCATATCAGAAGATGCTATGGTAACCAAAAAATGGGGCTCCCTGGAACGCTGGTATTTTACGAAGTTTTAAAAATTTGTATTTCAAACCGGTTGCATAAAAAATACTGAAGCTTTGCGCCTCTAGGTCTTTGCGGTTGAATTATCACGACATCAATCCTTCAACCTACTAACCCCTTTCCGTTCCCACCTTATACCATAGCTGAAATAGAGATTGAAAACGAAATGGGTTGTTTTGTCGCTGTTGTTGGTCATGTTTTCTTTTTGACTACAATTCGTGAAAGATCCTCGTGCAAGAATCAAAAAAGCCCTGCTTTCGCAAGGCTATTACTGAATACTATACTTTAAAACGGTACATCTACTTTAAAACGGTACATCCTCATCCGGTGGTGGCGCTTTTCTGAAGCTGCCATGGCTGCCGCCGGGCATATCGTCGTCGTCCCAGTTGGTGTCGTTCATTTTTGAAGGGCGTGTCTGGAAGCCGCCGGGGATGAACATTTTGGAGCCGCCGAATTCGCTTGGGTCGCGGCGTATGCCTGCCTGCGGATTGTCTTTATTGCCTGCAGGATTGGCCGGATTAAATCCACCGCCACCGCCGCCACTATTGCCGCCAAATCCGCCACCGCCACGATTGAACTTATCATCATCAAGGTCAACGAATTTCTGGTACTCTTTTATGAAGCGCAATTTTTCTACACCCGTGCTACCGTTACGGTGCTTGGCTATGGATATGTGTGTTTCGCCCTCTATGGTCTCGCCCATGGCATCGTTATTGATACCGTAGTACTCAGGCCTGTAGAGGAACATTACGAGGTCGGCATCCTGTTCTATCGCTCCCGATTCGCGAAGGTCACTCAACTGTGGCATCTTCGATTCCTTACGCGTCTCCACCGAACGGTTCAACTGCGAAAGAGCTATGATAGGCACTTCCAGTTCTTTTGCCAGCGCCTTGAGGTCGCGCGATATTTTACTTATTTCCTGCTCACGATTACCACCGCCATTCACGGTGGCCTGCATCAGCTGCAGATAGTCGATGATGATCATCTCGATATCATGCTTCTGCTTCAGCCTGCGCGCTTTTGCCCGCAGCTCGAATATATTCAGCGCGGCCTGGTCGTCGAGGAATATTTTCGCCTTCGACAGCTTGTCCATGCGCTGCGTCATCTGTATGAATTCATGATCGGCCATTTTGCCGCGGGTAATGCTTTCCATGCTTACCTCTGTAACCGCGCTGAGCATCCTTTTCACTATCTGCCCCGCGCCCATTTCCAACGAGAACACGGCCACCGGGAATTGCTTGCCGGCATTCATGGCTGCGTTCATGGCCAGATTCAGCGCGAAGGCGGTTTTACCCACAGAGGGGCGTGCCGCGAGTATGATGAGGTCGGTCTTCTGCCAGCCAGCGGTAAGGTTGTCGAGGGCCTTGAAACCGGACGGTACGCCTGTGAGGTCGTCGGTCTTTTTCATGTTCTCCTCTATCTCCTGCACTGTCCTCACCATTACGTCCTTCAGGCTTTTGAAGTTCTTACGGAGGTGTTTATCGGTTATCTCATACAGTCCCGACTCTGCTTTGTCCAACAGGTCAAACACGTCGGTGCTGTCTTCGTAGGCTTCGCCTATTACCGCCCCGCTGATGCGAATAAGCTCGCGCTGGATGAATTTCTCCATCACTATGCGGGCGTGCGCCTCCACGTGGGCACTTGAAAGCACGCTCATGGTAAGGCGGGTAAGGTAGTATGCCCCACCTATTATCTCCAGTTCGTTGGTTTTTCTCAGTTCCTCGGTAATGGTGAGGAGGTCCACCGGGGTTCCCTTGTCGAAGAGGCGGCGCATGGCCGCATATATCTTCTGGTGGGAATCCATATAAAAGCAGTCTTCGCTCTGGATGACCTCAAGTACCTGGGCAAAAGTGTCTTTCTCCAGCATACAGGCGCCGAGTACCGCTTCTTCAAGTTCTGCTGCCTGCGGTGGCACCTTGCCATAAACCAGCGTTGTGAGGTCGGGTTTGCGACGGGCTGTTCCACCAAAATCTTTTTTAATATTTACTGCCATTATTGGTTAGTATCTTATATAGTAAGTTGTAATGTTATTTCTTCAGTACTCCGGAGGTGTTTTTCTTCATTACGGGGCGTATCGGGTCATTTTTCAATGTTTCCAAACTGTTACGCCATCATTAAGTGAAGGTTAAAGACCAGAGGAGTGAGACGAATGTAAACGCGATTTTGGTCTCCGCAAACATTTTGGGCTTGTAAAATTTTAAGCAGTCCCCGCACATCGTATACACCATTTATACCCATAAAACCCGTTAAAAGAGGGTTCTATCCACAAAGGTATCGCATTACCCACAACTATTAACAGGCAATACACATTATTATGTGGGTAAATGGTTTTGTTAACGGTTTTTTTGGGAACTTACTTTTTCCTATTATCATGGGCTATCTTTGTCAAAATTTAGTGTTTAGATGATCATTTCTTACCAATGGCTGCTGGAATACTTACCGGAACCATTGCCAGTCAACGATTTAAGCAATATCCTTACTTCAATTGGGCTTGAGGTGGAAGCATTGGAGCCTGTGGGGGGGATTCCCGGAGGCCTTGAGGGGCTTGTGATAGGCGAGGTACTGACCTGCTCCCGCCACCCCAATGCCGACAAGCTGAGCGTGACGACAGTGACCATTGGCGGCCCGGAAACCCTGCAAATAGTGTGCGGGGCACCCAACGTGGCAGCCGGCCAAAAGGTGGTGGTAGCCCCGGTGGGCACCATGGTACACCCGGTGGAAGGAGCGCCATTCCTGATAAAAAAGGCCAAAATACGGGGCGAAGAGAGTGCCGGCATGATATGCGCAGAAGACGAGATAGGCCTGGGCAACAGCCACGCAGGTATCATGATATTGCCGGCAGAAGCAGTTGTAGGCACGTTGGCGAAGGAATATTTCAATATACCCAAGGGGGATATTGCCATACACATAGGCCTTACCCCAAACCGCTCTGATGCCAACAGCCATATAGGCGTGGCGCGCGATGTGTGCGCTTACCTCACGCATCACCGGGAGGGGAAATACGCGGTGAAAATGCCACTGACAGGCGGCAGTATTCATGGTCAGGCGGCAGAAGGGAATATAAAGGTGAGGATAGAAGCGCCGGATGCATGTCCGAGGTACACGGGCATCAGCATAAAGAACATAAAAGTGGGCGCATCGCCGGAGTGGCTGCAACAGCGGCTTCAGACCATTGGCCTGCGCAGCATCAACAATATAGTAGACATCACCAACTATGTGCTGCACGAATATGGCCAGCCGCTGCACGCATTTGACGCGGACAAAATAAATGGCGGCGAGATAATAGTGAAGTTCATGCCCGAAGGGACTGTATTCACCGCGCTTGATGAAAAAGAAAGGAAGCTGCAGGGCAATGACCTGATGATATGCGATGCCAAAGGGCCGGTGGCCATAGGTGGTGTATTTGGCGGACTGCATAGCGGCATAAATGAAAATACAACCAACGTTTTTTTAGAGAGCGCTTACTTCGATTCTAAGCATATACGCAGAACATCGCTGCACCACGGCCTGCGCACAGATGCGGCAACACACTTTGAGAAAGGCGTGGACATAAACAATGTGCTGCCCGCACTGAAACGTGCCGCCCAGCTGATAACAGAAGTGGCAGGCGGTGAAATAGCACCTGCAGTTACTGATGAATATCCGCAGCCATTGCAGCCACAAACCGTAAGTGTTACTTACCAATACATACATAAGCTGAGCGGAAAACACTACAAGCAGATAGCCATACAGGAACTGCTGACCGCATCGGGCTTTGAGATAGTGCAAGAGACCAATGAGGCTTTGACGCTGAAAGTGCCAACGAACAAAACAGATGTGGCCCACCCCGCCGATATAGTAGAAGAGATACTGCGCATAGACGGGCTGGACAATATAACCATACCATCACGGCTGAACATAGCGCTGGCAAAAGCCCTGCCCAACGACCGCGACGTGCGCAACCGCACTGCTGAACTGCTGTGTGGCACGGGCCTGCAGGAGATACTGACCAACTCGATAGTGAACAGTAAATATTACCCGGAGCGCACAGACCTTGTGAAGATGATAAACAGCCTGAGCAGTGAGCTGGACGTGATGCGCCCGAGTATGCTGGAAGGCGCGCTGGAAGTGATACAGTATAACTGCAACCGCAAGAGCCACGACCTTGGCCTGTTTGAATACGGCAACACTTACACGCAGCAGGACGGTAAATACATACAGGAAGCAAAACTGGCAATAAGCATAACAGGCAATGTACGAACCACCCATTGGAACCAGAAAGCGCAAGCTGCCAACATCTTTCACCTGAAGGGCATCATTAATAACCTGATCAGCTATGGTGGTATAAAGAATACGGCATTAAGCTATGGCGAAGATGGCAGCATTGTATGGAAATGGAAGAACCAGTCGCTATGCACCGCCTGGCAGGTACTTGCTGCAAGGCTGAAGGAGTTTGACGTGAAACAGGATGTATACTTTGCAGAGATAAACTGGGATCTTTGGGTAAAGGCAGTGGACAGCGGTAAGGTGCAATATAAAGAAGTACCAAAATTCCCTGCTGTGCAGCGCGATATAGCGATTGTAGTGGACAGTACCACCACCTATGAGCAGGTGCAGAAGGCCACAGGGCAACTGAAAATGGACGCTTTACAGTCGTTCGGGCTGTTTGATGTATTTGAAAGCGAGAAGCTGGGACAGGGTAAAAAATCATTGGCATTAAGTTATACATTTCAGTTGCAAGACCGTACCTTGACAGATGCTGAGACAGAGCAGCTGATGAAGCAACTGATGGATGTATACAAAAACAAGCTGGGGGCGCAAATCCGTGAATAATGGAGGCACTGGACAAACTAAGTAAGAAATTAGACACACTGCTGAAAAAACACGCAGCAACAGAGGCGGAGAACAAACGCCTGAAGGAGACTATTGCCGCCCAGATAAAGACCACAGAGCAGCTGAACAAAAAACTGGCTTCGCTGGAGAAAGGCATGGTGAGCGTGCATATAGGGAAGACCGTAGAGGATGACGAACAGAAAGAAAATATGCGCGAGCAATTAGATACCGTAATTGGGGAGATAGATAAAATCCTGAACACACTGAATGACTAAGGCGCGTTATTTACCGGTCATACTATTACTGCTGTGCCTTATCGGCTGCATGGCCTGTTCGCAGCAGAGGCTGCCCTGCCTGAACCCGGTAACAGCCAGCCTTATAGTGAATACCGTTCACATGAAAACGGATACCAGTTCAGCACCAGTAGACTCATCGCTGCCTAAGGCGGCCTTCTATCCCTTGTCTACAGAGAAGAATGATACTAGCCGCTACCAGCCATCTTCGTTGTTTACGCTTACGCTGTCACCTGACACTTCTTTTTGCCAGTGGATCTACTCTGCCGATGCGACACAACCATTTGATACGTTATCTTTTTTTTACCGACGCCGGCTTGAGTTCATCTCAAACGCGTGTGGCTTTACCTATTACTTCGATTTAGATTCTGTGCGCACAACACACTGGCACACCGATTCGGTAGATATACTAAATACAAGTGTAAACGACAATGTCAATACAAAGCATCTGCAGATATATATACATCCTAGCTATTAGCACGTGGATGGTATGCGGTATCACGCCTGCATTTGCGCAAGCCGATGCAGAAGCCGCCGATACCACCACTGAGCAAAAAGTGAAGAAGCCCGATAGCGCAGGCCACCAGTTGTGCTTAGGCATAGATGCAGTGCGTATCGGCTCCAACTTTTATTATACCGACCGCACAGGATATGAGCTTCATGCAGATTATTATCTGAAAAAAGAATTTTACATAGCCGGAGAAGGTGGCTGGGGCAACTCGGCGATTGATTACACCGACCTGAAATACACCACCACTAACAGCTTTGTGCAACTGGGCTTCAATAAGAGTATACTGACAAGAGACCACCCCCGCGACTGGGATATGATGTTCATGGGCCTGAGGGCGGGCTTTGCGCAAATAAACAGAAGCAGTGTTTCTTATATGGTGGAAGACGGTGTGTGGGGCAATACGGCCATGCAGTCGCTGCCCGGTAAAAACTATTCTGCCTTTTGGCTGGAGCTGACGGGGGGCATGCGCGTGGAACTGTATAAAGGCTTGTTTGCCGGCTGGAATATCCGTGGGAAATTCCTGATGAACAGTAAGTCGTTCAGGGAGCTGGCACCCATGTATATTGCCGGTTTTGGCCGCGGCGAAAAAACAGCCAATTTCGTTTTCAATCTTTATCTCAGCTACGGTATAAGGTGGGAGCGGAAGGGGGCTGAACGTTCAGAGTAAGTGTCCTGATTTATTATTCATTAATACTACGCCAGAAATCACTCTCCCTATCTGCGATGAAGATTATACTTCAACCGGTCGCAATACAAGCAATTGGCGTGCTGTATATCTGGCCTTCATTGCACGAATGATCAGTTGCTATTTAATCGCCACCACCTTCGATTCCATTTGCAGCGCGCCATATGCGTCGTAAAATTTCGATTTCACGATCATGCCCAGCTCCGGCACAAACCAGTTCTCCTGGTAGTTCTCCATATAGCCATATTCATTGGGCACCATACCGGTTTTTTCAGCGGCTGTCTTCAGCAGTTTGTCCACCGCTTCTTTAGTGTCCCCTCTTGCCCTGGCGCTCAGGTTGTTTTTAACTATAGTGTTCAATCGTTCGTTGTCAAAAAACGTAGTGGCATCTTCGGTGGCCACATCATTGGTGGTCGTTTTTGTCCATTGGGCGTTCAGCAACTTATAGGCTTTGTAGGTCTTTCCCGCTATCTCTATATCCTCTGTGGCCGACACAAAATAGGGTGTGTTCATAATAATAGAGCTCACCGTCATTTTGTGTTTCTTTCTTATGTTCACAAAGCCGGAGTAGCTATAGCCGTCCCCACCATCTACCTGGAAAAAATTGCGCCTGTTGGTCGTCAGGTCGTACGGGAACAGGTTCATTTCATTTATATATCCGGGTATAAAGCTCCCTACTACCGGTTTCATCGGGTACTTCCTTATCCCGTAGCACCACACACCTGTGGTGTCCGTTTTATTGACAATGGGGAAGTTCAATCCGTCGTTCAGTATAAAGTGTATAGAATCCCCCATGAGGGCTATACGCAGCTTATAATCGGTCTGGCCCAATCTTGTCGTGCCGCTGTATATAGTATTATTGCCTGTTTCTTCTACATTTTTTATCGCGGTCGGCAAGATCATTTTTCCGGCAGGTGCTATTTTTCCGGCGGCTACATCCTCGTTAAACTTAAGCACCTCATCGTCCCTTTTTCCGGGTTTCATTTTTGTCCACCTGGCGGCATCTGCAAAAAGCGGTGTTTTATAGCTCACCAATTCAGATTCTATCACCATTCCTTTTTTGAGGATGAGTCCGGCAGGTGTTTGCCCGTTTGCAGAAAGTACTGCAAAAGAGAGAAGTGTTATAAGTGTCTGTTTCATACAATTGTTTTTATTCCCCAACCATTTGGCTTTTCGGGATCGCCCCATATTTTTTTGAAATACGGTTTCCATAATTACATTGCAAACATAGGAGGCGAATTCAACCATGCCTATAATCCATTTGTACTATTTTTCCGGCTGGCGGGAATGGCCGGCTTTTATCCTTCGGTGCGGCTGATGTAATCTTTTCGGCCGGTAACATCATTGAGCACCCTGATGATATCATCAAGCTTATTCAGCGAATTCTTTATTCCGGCCGCAAACAGGGAAAGCTCTTCCTGTGTCAGTTTTATCTCGTCTATCATTTTCGTTGCGCCTAGCAAGGTGGCAACAGGACCGCGCAGATCGTGCGATACCATCATCGAGAACCGCTCCAGGTCTTTGTTTCTTGAAGCTATAGACAGAGACATTTCAAGCAGGTCTTCTTCTCTTTTTTTCATCAGTGTAATATCTTCCGCAATACCCAGCACCGCTTTTTGCGTTTGCCCTTTGGGCACAAAGGGTATCTTTGTTATCTTCCAGCAGGTCATCATCCCTTCATGGTTCTTCTGCCTGAATTCCGAAACCACCAGTTTCTTCCCTGATGCCAGCACCAGTTTGTCCTGGCTGATCAGTTCATCAAGTTCTTCCTGTGTGTTCACAAAGTCTTTCAGGTTCTTGCCTTCCAGTTCATCGGTGGTAATGCCATAGTGTTTCAGAAAAATGTGGTTGCCGAAAATATAGTCGCCGTTTTGCTGGCGTGCGTAGATTGATAAGGGTATCAGGTCAAGGATAAGTCGCAGGTTGTCTTCTGCCTGGCTTAGCTCATGCCTGGCCTTTGTGCTGTCGGTTATATCATGGGCCACACCGTATAGGCTCACTGGCTTTCCTGCTGCATCAGATTCAAAGGTAACATGCGAATGGATCTGCCTGACAGACCCGTCCCTTCTGATGATGCGGTGCTGAAAATTATAGTCGCTGTGGTCCTTTTGCGATGCGGCTATCTTTGCCCTTACCTCATCTATGTCTTCCGGGTGTATGAACGATTCCCATACAGCATAGGTATGCCTGTTGTCATCTGCGTGTAGGCCGTAAATACTGCATGCCTCTTCCGACCATATCGCCGACCCCGTGGCGAGGTCAAGTTCCCAATCACCGAAATGAGCGATCCGTTGAGCCTTTTTAATCCTCGATAAATTTGTATCCCAGATGGCTTTGTTTTGCATATTTCATAGGTTTATTATTTTTGAAAGGAGTGTATATAAGTGCTTTATGACCACTATATTACAATTTTTTTCAAAAGTATATGCGTAAAATGTTTCTTTTTAATTAAGCCATTCTTTTAGGTGTTGCAACATCTATTTGGCGGATACCATCGGCGTTATTAACGAAATAGCAGTGAGACCGTTTGTATACGAGTTCCCGGATACAAACTATCTTTACTCCTCACTAAAAAAACATTTTAGCTATGGCATCAGTAAACGTCTATCTCACCTTCAATGGTAACTGCGAGGAAGCATTCAATTTCTATAAGTCAGTATTCGGCGGCGAATTTCCCTATATGGGGCGTTTCAAAGAAATGCCGGTACAGGAAGGGCAACCAGCCATGCCGGCTGAGGAAGGGGATAAAATAATGCACGTATCCCTGCCTGTAGGCAACGGCACCATGCTTATGGGTAGCGATACAGGCGGCGAATGGTCATCAAGTTATAAACAGGGGAATAATTTTTCTATTTCCGTAAATGCGGATAGTAAAGACGAAGCCGACCGCATTTTTAACGGCCTTTCTGCCGGAGGCCAGGTAACAATGCCTATGAATAAGACTTTCTGGGGTGATTACTTCGGAATGTGTGCAGATAAGTTTGGAATCAATTGGATGATGAGCTTTAACGAACAAAAACCGCAATAAACGAAGTTAATACCGCCAGGGGTACCCTAATCCCCCGATCTACCCACTGATATTTTTTCCATGACGGTACAGTTACTGTACTGTGACGTTTTTTACATTTTGTGATGTCCGCGGCATCAATGAACTTTAACCAATAGAACATTTTTCCCTTGAGTTTTAGTGGTTGATAAAGCATTCCTGAAACTGTCAGAAAATGTAAAAAAGTGTAAAGATAGTGTCCAGAAAAGATTATGAAATGAAATCATTATCAATTGATTATACATTAATTGCCGTAACCAAAAAATTTAAAGGAATGGCCACAGCACCATTCTTCCGTTTTATTGCACCTTCCGTTTTCTTCCTTACTTTTGACGCCTCGAAAGGACAATGTTAAACGCTCTCGCAAATAAATTCCGCCGTATAACCAGCAACCAGCTATACCTGGCCGAGCTTGACGGCATGAGGTTCCTGTCCCTTTCATTGGTTACCCTGTTCCATATACGCGGCTACCTCCTTGAGCACCTTGAAAAAACCAAAACCCAGCTCGCCGACAGCCCAAGCGATTACTTTTGGTTCAACCGTTTTTTCGATAATGCCGACCGCAGCGTTCCGCTGTTCTTTGCCATCAGCGGGTTCATACTGGCCACACCTTTTGCCCATCATTTCATCAACCATGGCAAAAAAATAGACCTCAAGCAATATTACCTCCGCAGGCTTACCCGCCTCGAGCCGCCCTATTTTATCGTGATGATCTGCATCTTTTTCGCCCAGATCGCCGTTGGCAACTATGATTTTCAAACCCTGCTCCCCAGCCTGGGCGCATCGCTTATATACTCCCACGACTTTATTTTCCACCAGACCCCGCTTGTTACCGTAGTCGCCTGGACGCTCGAGGTCGAGGTGCAGTTTTATACCACAGCACCTATCCTGTTCCGCATATTCTCCCTGCCCCGTATAGGGCGCAGGTTAATTTTAGCGGCAGGTATTGTAGCTTTTGTGGTACTGCAGTATTTCTACCCGCCTACATTCCTCAGTATCTATGGCCACGCACAGCATTTTTTAACAGGTATTTTACTCGCAGATTTCTACGTTTGTGGCTTTGCCATCAACTTTTTCAAACAAAAATGGGTCGCTCTTCTCGCCCCGGTCATCTTTTTTACCATGTTCCTTATGCCCCGTTGGGAGCAAACTTTCCCTCCCTTCGAGCGTGCATTTGATCCCGGCCAGTTAGCCATGGGTATTGCCTTTCCCTTCCTGCTCGGACTGCTCTACTATATCATTCTTAGAAATGAGATTGTAAAAAAGGTATTCAGTTACAAATTCATACCTATTATTGGCGGTATGTGTTATACCATATACCTAATACATTATACAGTCATTTCCATGCTGGGGCGGTTTACGGTACAGGTGCATTTCACCGACTATTATATACCTAACCTGTTACTCCAATTCGTATTGTTAATTATCCCTATATTGCTTATTTCCTCGGTGTTCTATCTATATATCGAACGTCCATTCATGTCAAAAAAATGGATCGACAAGCTGATGAAAAAAGATAAACACAAAGCGGAACTAAACCCTGTGGTAGCCCCTGTTGATAAAGAACCCGGAAAGTAAAACACCGGACCAGTGAAATAACTAACCATTTTTTTCATAACTTTGTCCGACCGCAAGAGCTACTTCCCAGTAATTTTATTTATCGCAATAGCTGCGCACCGGTCTTAAAAACAGGAGCGTTATGACAAAATACATTTTTGTAACCGGTGGTGTTACTTCATCTTTAGGAAAAGGAATAATTGCAGCCTCGCTGGCAAAACTTTTACAGGCTCGAGGCTATTCCACCACCATACAAAAATTCGACCCTTATATCAACGTTGACCCCGGCACACTCAACCCCTATGAGCATGGCGAATGTTATGTGACCGAAGACGGCGCAGAAACCGACCTCGACCTCGGCCACTACGAGCGCTACCTCAACACATTTACATCGCAGGCCAACAACGTGACCACGGGACGCATATACCAGCACGTGATTAACAAAGAACGTGAGGGTGCATACCTCGGCAAAACGGTGCAGGTAATACCACACATCACAGATGAAATAAAGCGCCGCATGTTACTGCTCGGCGATGACAATAAATTTGATATTGTGATCACAGAGCTTGGTGGCACGGTAGGCGATATCGAATCGCTGCCATACATCGAAGCAGTGCGCCAACTTAAATGGGAGATGGGTACTGAGAATTGCCTCGTGGTTCACCTTACGCTCATACCTTATCTTAAAGCGGCGAAAGAGCTGAAAACAAAACCAACACAGCACTCGGTAAAAATGATGAGCGAGCATGGGCTTACCCCCGATGTATTGGTATGTCGTACTGAGGAGCCGTTATATAAAGACCTGAAGCGCAAAATAGCGCTGTTCTGTAACGTTACGCAGGATGCGGTAATAGAAGCGCTCGATGCAGATACGATTTATGGCGTGCCGCTGGAAATGATGCGTGAACGCCTGGATGTCATTTGCCTGGAAAAACTGGAGATGCCACATGGTAAAGAACCTGACTTGAGCAAATGGAAAGAGTTCCTCAACAAATTGCGCTACCCGAAAGGCAAAGTAACAATAGGCCTTATAGGTAAGTATGTGGAACTGCAGGATGCCTACAAATCGATACTGGAAGCCCTGATACATGCAGGCGCTATGAATGAATGTAAAGTAGAGGTGCGCAATATCCACTCCGAATACCTGACCAAAGAAAATGCACGCGAAAAACTGCATAACGTAGATGCGATACTTGTTGCTCCGGGCTTTGGCAGCCGCGGTATAGAGGGCAAGATAGACGCTATCCGCTATGCACGTGTGAACAAGATACCCTTCTTCGGCATTTGCCTCGGTATGCAGATGGCCTGTGTGGAGTTTGCCCGTAATGTGCTGGATATGCCCAAAGCACACTCTACAGAAATGGACCCCGACACCGACCAGGGTGTTATCTGCATGATGGAGGAGCAAAAAGCCATTACGCAGAAAGGCGGCACCATGCGCCTCGGCAGCTATGAATGTGAACTGCACAAAGACTCTGCCACAGCGGCTATTTATGGCAGTACCAACATCTCTGAACGCCACCGCCACCGCTACGAATTCAATAACGAATACCTCGCTTCATTTGAGCAGGCAGGTTTCATACCCATAGGTAAAAACCCAAGCACAAATCTGGTAGAGATAGTAGAACTCAAAGACCATCCATTCTATATTGGTGTGCAGTTCCACCCGGAATATAAGAGTACGGTGGAGAATCCGCACCCGTTATTTGTGGCATTTATAAAAGCTGCCAAAGAAGCACAGGAACAAAGAAGCGGGTTCGTGAAAAGGCCTTTTGAGAAAAGCGCGGTGTAACTTTCTTCCTAGGCTGATATCCTTTTTATATCCGCTCCCAGTGCGTTCAATCGCTCATCTATACGTTCATATCCCCGGTCTATCTGGTGTATGTTTTGTATGATGCTCTTGCCCGTGGCTGATAGCGCAGCAATAAGTAGTGCCACACCCGCGCGTATATCCGGCGATACCATGTTGATCCCTCGTAATGGCTGTTGTTTGTCTAGCCCTATGACTACAGCGCGGTGCGGGTCGCAGAGCACTATTTGCGCGCCCATTTCTATCAGCTTATCGGTAAAGAACAGCCTGCTTTCAAACATTTTCTGGTGCACCAGCACAGTTCCTTTTGCCTGTGTAGCAAGTACAAGCACAATGCTTAAAAGGTCTGGGGTGAGCCCTGGCCATGGATGGTCGTAAACAGTAAGTATAGAACCATCAATGAATTTCTGTATTCGGTAGTGCTCCTGGGCGGGTATATGTATGTCATCACCTTTTATGGATAACTGTATGCCGAGGTGCTCAAAGGTTTCGGGTATAATGCCCAGATGCTCTACATCTGCGTTCTTAATAGTCAGCTCGCTTTGTGTCATAGCGGCAAGGCCTATGAATGACCCTACTTCTATCATATCGGCCAGCAGCCGGTGTCCGCAACCGCGTAGTTTAGTAACTCCTTCAATGGTAAGCAAGTTTGTCCCTATCCCGCTTATATTGGCCCCCATGCTGATGAGCATACGGCAAAGCTGCTGTATATATGGCTCGCAGGCTGCGTTGTAAACGACTGTCGTCCCTTCGGCCAGCGTAGCCGCCATAATAATGTTTGCTGTGCCGGTTATGGATGGTTCCTCCAGCAGCATTTTTGCTCCTTTCAGGTTCACTGCGTCGAGGGTGAACATCTGGTTATCCGCGTCATACACAAAATCAACTCCCAGCTTCTCAAAACCGCGAATATGTGTGTCCAGCCTTCTGCGGCCAATTTTATCGCCACCCGGCTGTGGTATGTATGCCCGCCTGAACCGCGCAAGCATAGGCCCTGCCAGCATCACAGTTCCCCTCAGCTTCCCTGATTTTTTTTTGAAAGCGTGTGTAGTAAAAAAATCAGGGTCAATGTTATCAGCCTGCAGGGTAATGGTATTTTTTTCGGGCCGCTCGGTTTTCACGCCCATGTCCTCCAGTAGCTCTATGAGCATATTCACATCCACTATGTCGGGTACATTGGTGAGTGTTACGCGCTCATCAGTAAGCAGCGCTGCGCACAATACCTGTAGTGCCTCATTCTTCGCACCTTGTGGTGTAATAAAGCCACTCAGTGGTTTGCCTCCGCGAATTTCAAATGCATTCATAAAACCTAAAACCCCAAATCCGCCGTGGCGGACTTCCCCATGTTATGCAGGGCCTGGGGAAAGTAAGAAATTTTCGTTTAAGGATATTTTGTACCGGGCGCAGGGGTTCTATTTATTCTTCTTAAATTTTCTGTTCTTGTTAAAGCCGCCGCCATATCCACCACCGCCGCCGCCGTTATTGTCACGGTCGCGGAAGTTGCGCTGGCCACCACCTTGTCCGCCGCCCTGGTTGCCTTTGAAATTGCGGTTATTGTTATTGTTATTCCGCTGCTTGAAATTGTTGCGGGTGCTCGTATTATCGAAATGCACGCGATAGCCGCCGGTCTCATACACCAGCTTGCCGCCGCTTATCTCGGCCAGCTCGTTCTTTATCATATCGTCGTGCACAGGTTCTTTATGCCAGTTGGCATAAGCGAGTTTCATATAGTAGCCTATGGCCTGTGTGAGCCCTTGTTTTGTTTCCTCGTTCTCTTCTACCATAGCTTTTTCCAGCAGGCCCTGTATGTTCTTGCCTAAGTGCCTGTGCTTTATTTTCTCCTGAGGATACGGCAGCACTTCCGGCTTTTTGTAGATCATTTCGGGTGTGGGGCATGGGTAGGGAGCATCCACATCGAGGTTGAAATCGGTCATCTGGAAGAGGTGGTCCCAGAGTTTATGTTTATAGTCTTCTATCTGTTTCAGATGCGGGTTCAGCGTACCCATCAGTTCAATAATAATCTCCGCCTGTTTCAGCCGTTTTTCACGGTCATCCACAGATACGAGGTATTCTATCATTTTCTGCACATTACGCCCATATTCAGGCATCAGCAGTTTGCTGCGCGTTGTATTGTATTCCATCAAAATTTAAAATTATGCTAAAGAAAAAGAAATCTGAATAGCCTGAGGTCCGGAGCCCGGGGGCAGAAGCGGAAAGGCTAAAGCAAATATACATAAATACCTGATAAAAAGCGTACCAAAAACAATGTATAGAAAAAACGTTTTTTGCAATCGTTTTTTACGATGATGTATTCGAGGTTGTTGCGTCTACCAGGCGTTGCCGGGCATCAATACAGTGTAACGCCCTTTTGTTCTGTTATGGTCACTTCTTTTGCACCACCGCCTGTGCCGTCATACTCATCCAGCACCATGCTCCGTGTGCGGGACAGGCTGATAGTAATAGTACCGTTTTTTATGTTCTGCAACTCAGCCATGGTGAATGAAACACTTCTGCCCGTAAGTTCCTTACTTACAGACTCCGTCATTGCAGTATCTAGTATGTTCCGGCCGGTTATAGTTACATCAACTGTTTCACCCGAAGCTCTGTCTGCGCCGGACCATGAAACACTCACACCCCCCGATCTTGCAAATGAAGCAGGCAATGTACCCTGAAAAGTAATATCGGCAATATCCGCTGTTTTTACCACGTTGTAAAACGTTTGCGCATTCTTAGTAAGTACGAAATTTACATCCACCTTACCGGTTCCCTGCCAGGTATAATAAGTATGGTCAATGATGCCCTTTTTTCCGGGTGCGCCGTTTATTTCTACCTTGTTGTTGTCGCTTAGCTCAATACGCGCACCATACAGGTCCCTTACCCTGAAAAAAGCTGATGCAGAAGTGGTGCCGGCGGTCTTATCGTAGATAACCGTATAACCCTGAAAGTAGGGAACATCTGTTTTCAGATCATCGGAATCTACTTTACTGCACCCGCCGACAAATAGTGCAACAAATATGATCCACTGAGCTGTTACTCTTTTCATGCTGTATTTTTTATCAGGTATGGCAAATTTTGTGCCAGATAAACATACAAAAATTAAAGTATAGCCTGACTATAGCTGTGTGCAAAAAGAAAACATTGGTCCAAAAAAAACAGAGACACAAAAAGTGTGTCTCTGTCCACTATAGAAAGGTCTGTTATTATTTAGCTTTCAGCTTCATGATCACCCTGCGGTTCAGCATACGGCCTTTAGGTGTGCGGTTAGATGCAGCCGGTTCTTTAGGACCGTGGCCTATCGTCTCCATCTTATCTGATTTCACCCCTTTGCGCTTCAGGTAGTTCTTCACCGCAGCAGCACGTTTCTTAGACAGCTCCTTGTTGTATGCGGGATCGCCGGTATTGTCGGTGTAGCCATGTATCTCCACACCCGATGCTTTCTTACTTTTTATCTTTTTAGCAGCATCTTCCAGTATAGGCACAGCCTGCTTCTTTATAGCCGCTTTGTCCACATCAAACAAGATAGGTGCCGTTACCTCATCTTCAGGCTCAGGTTCAGGAATTGGTTCTGGTTCAGGGGCCGGCTCGGGGATTGGTTCTGGTTCAGGGGCCGGGGCTGGTTCACATTGCTTTTTACAGCATTTGCCAAATGTGTACCTCACACCGATGTTCAATCCCAGAGAATGGTTCACTGAGCGGCTTATGCCATTAACCATTGTGTTGTAGGTACCCACCTTATCGGTAACACGGTAACTGCCAGTGCTGTGCGAAAAATCCTGGTAGATGTAATATACACCGAGGTTAAGAGATGTGTTACTGCACATAGCAAGGGTAATGGCCGGGCGCAACAGAATGCCTACTGAACCGCTATTATAATTGACATTGCCGGAACTGATACCGGGCCTTACACCAAGGCCCACATTGTAACCTTTAGTTCGCAGGTCGTTAAGGTAGTTTTCGCTGTTAAGGCCATGCTCAGAGGCATACTGGCGCGTAAGCAGCAAAGCATCGGCAGAAGGAGTAGGTGAATTATCATACACCGGAACTACCTGCCCCGGAGTGCCCGAGTACTTATATATAGCCTCATAATCGAAGGAGGAGCCTGTGCTGTAGTTGACACGCTCAACAAGATTGAAGAGCAGGCCCGCATCGGCGGTAAAGCCTACCTTCTTAGTGAACCATGTCTGGTATTTAAATACTACCGGAATGCTCAGGTTATGTGTACGTAAAGATTCTTTGATCCTGCCATTGCCGGTGAGCACCTGCCTGAAGGTATTGCCGAAGTTATCGGTAGAGCGGTATTCTACATGGAAATTATCCATAACAAGGTCGCCTTCCTGATACATATACATAAGCCCCAGGCCTACACCAAAATTGCACTTCTTACCAAAAAAGTAAGCCCCCTGCACATCAAGCCCGCGTGATACGCCATTCCTGAACTCAGGCGTGCTGATGTTCGCATTAAGTGCGTTTGGGTAATTTGCCACCTGATTAACAGTAGTAAGTTTTTGCCAAAGCGCGCCACCCGTAACGTTCACATCCATAACCCAGCGGCAACCGAGACCAGAGCAACATTGCTCCGTAGGTTCCGCATTTACAGACGGTGCATAATCTCCCCCTCCGGGGTTTATATTCTGAGCCTGTACCTGTAAGCCAGACGCAGCAGCTAATAATAATAATAGTTTTTTCATCAACAGCGATTTATGATAGTGATCTATCAGTTTTTAATAAACCTTGAGGTAGCAACCTTCAAGCCATTTTGCACACAGCTTATAAGGTAGCACCCTGCCGGTAAATCATTTATTGCCAATTGTATGTTGTTACCTGAATACGTTTTTGTTTTCATTACCTGCCCCATCATATTGGTGAGCACTACTTCCGCTACTCCACTGATTGTGCCAATTTCAATATTCACCACATCATTGGCCGGGTTAGGGTAAACATTCATGATTGGTGCATTACCGGACTGCAAATTGGTGACAGCGAGCGGCAGATTGTAATAGCTTTTCTTCATGCAGCCGCCTTTCTTGGTGATGACCCAGTAATACCTGTTCACAAAGTCAGGCGATGAAACAGGGTAGCTCTGGAAGGTGGCGCCGGGTATAAGCACCGAATCGAGCGTAGCCGCATTGTCATAGCCCCACTGATAACTATCTTGTGTGTTGTCCTGGTAGATGAACTGATAATTGTAGTAAAGCACATTAGCCGCAGCCGTGCCCGAAGCACCTACAGTAACGTTATACGTACTGGATGACACACATGCTGCTCCCGCGCCGCCTATATGAAGCGTAACTGATGCCGCGCCCGCAGCCGGAAAACTAACCAGGCAATATTGCTGGTTGCTGCCTACTGCATTTACTGTTGCATTTACAGCACTCCAGCTATAAGTAGTGCCGGCAGGAGGAGCAATGCCCGCACCGAAATTCTGGAATAGCGTACCCGCGCAAACTGTGGCTGGGCATGAAGTAGCTATACCCGTAACAGGGGGAACAGGAACGACCAGAACACTCAAATTGTTTGTGTTGGTGCAGCCGCTGGCGGTAAGTGTGAATGTGTACACAACAGTAACGGCGCCTGATAGCGAACTGTTCAATGTTTCGCTGATAGCGCCTGTGCCCGATGCCGTAACCGGAGATACACCCGTAACACCGGCGCGCGTCCATGAATAAGTGGCACCCGGAGTGCCGATAACCGGCGCGTAGTTGAAAACAGAACCGTTACAAGCTGTATCGGCCAATGGTGAAGACAGTGACGGTGACGGTGCAACGCTCACCACAACATTGCGCGTGGAGCTACAGCCACTCGCAGATATGGTGTACCTGTATGTAACGGCTACCGGATAGTATGTAGTATTCGCCAACGATTCTGTGATGCTGCCGCTGCCGCTTGCAGCAGGATTGGAAATGCCCGGAACAAATGAACGTGTCCATGTAAACGAAGCACCCGGAGTGGAGCTGGAGGGTGTGTAGAAAAACATTGCATTGTCGCAGATGGCAGGCGGCGTTAATGTGCTGCTGAGTGTAGGTATGGGGCGCACATTCACCACTATCATAGTGTTTGCCGTTAATGCACCGTCAGAAACCTGAATAGAAAACGTATCAGCACCAACATAGCCGGTAGATGGCATGTATGAAACACCGGCAGGTGTAACAGTAGCACCGGTAGATACAACTGAAGTGCTGAAACCACTGAGTGTGCCATGCGCAGGCGCAGAAAGAACACTCCATGTTTCGGTATTACCAGTATCAATATCATCTACAGCAAGCAATGTGCTGATGGATGCAGCAGCATTCATGCACACTGATAAATTCTGCAGCGCGCCACCTGTGAAAGTTGGTGTTGTCTGTCCCGAAACAGGATTTGCTATAAGGCAGAAAGCGACAAATAATCCTGACAAAAAAAGTGAGGATGCAAATGTGCGCCTTGTTTTATTCTTAACGTTCTTCTGTTGCATATAAAAAATATCAATTTCCCGATGAAAGGGCAAACCAAACAGGGGTGAAAAATAATAAAAAATATGCAAAAAGCAATGATTTTACTGCATTATTACATAAAATCATATTTATTTTCGTTTTTCTTTTGCAAAACTTTGCATTTTGATAATAAGGTTTGGCACAGGTTTTGTATTATCCTAAGAAACAGCAACATTATGAAACGCAGAGCTATCACTTACTTCAGCAAAAACAGGGCATTGAAGATCCTTGAGCACCCAATGGAAACCGACCTCCAGACATTCCTGAGCGCTACTTTCGCATTATCCCGCAACCGGGTAGTGAAGAACCACATACATAACACATTGATTGAATTATCGTCACCGGCATATAAACAGAGTGCATAAATACGTTCCCTCCTATCTCCCTTAATATAATTTCCCTTTCTCTATGAAAAAAATAAAAGCGCTTTTCAGCGCTTTTATTTTTATATATGCATATTGTCTGTTATCAGCGGAAAGTATTACCGGGATTCGGATCGTCCTCAAAACGTGGACACATCACCCCATCGCGCGGATTCTTCCGGTGGTTGTAGTTGCCCCTTACATAAAGCGTAATCTCGGTGGCGCTGGTACTGGTACCTGCCTGTGAGCTGAGAGATGAATTATTGACATCGTAAGAGAAACCGAGCGACACTTGTTTGTAGTCGAACTTAATAGTAGGGATGATGGCATCCTGGTAACGGCAAAATGCACCAAAATGAAAGGAGAAAATACTAGGCAACCCTACCTGCAAAGCCTTCCATGTTATCAGGCCACCAAATAGAAGTTCCTGGTAAGGCTGCTGCACGGAAAAGTTGGCGCGGGCGGTGAGGCTGAACTGCTCATTGAGCGGCAGGTATATTCCTCCATTAAACTGCCATTTCATGGGTAACTTAACGAGGGTATTGCCACCATTGAATAATACTGTTGGACTGTTGAGGTGATAAACCCCTACGCCAATATAATAATTAGAACGGCTCTGGAGATCAAGCGAGCTATTAAGGCTCACCCCTGCACCCACATCGTAATTCCTGAGTCCGTCATAAACAAAAGTTTCACCTGTGGGGTTACTCTGGTCATAACTGCCCGCCTGGTACTGGTTGCTGAACTTCATCAGTGCCATATCTACATTGCGGCTTATGTAGCCACCTGTAAGCCCAACGGAGAGATAGGAATTACGCTCATCCTCAAGTGCTTTGTTATAGCATATGGCAGGATAAAGCTGGTTGCTGGTGAAATTGATGGAACCAGCCTTATCGTTCGTGTACACAAGGCCAAAGCTGATATAATCGCCTACCTCGCGGGAAACCAGTATACGTGTCTCGCCGGAGATCATGAATGTTTTATAGGGATTTATCAGGGAGCTCCATTGCGAGCGGTAATCGATACCTACCTTATAATCGCCACTGAAAACGCCTGTAAGGGCAGGGTTAAGGAGTATATTGTTCTCCCAAAACTGAGAAAAGTGAATATCCTGCCCCTTGCTGCCTGTGGCGGAGCAAAGGAGGATACTTGTTGTTATTATGGTCAGATATTTTTTCATCACTCTTTTTTTATCACATTAATATTTCATTACCTCACTATGGATATGTCACCGGTATAGGTATAAATATCGTTACCCAGGTTACACCTTGCTTTTACAATGTAAGTAAACACATCGGGCTGCAGCACCAAACCTTTAAAGGTCGCATCCCAACCCCTTGACGGGTCATTTGGCTGAATGTTCCGCTGCTCATACACCAGTTGGCCCCAGCGGTTATACACCTGGAAGAGTGTAATCATATCTATACCCTTGCCACTTACATAGAAGCGGTCGTTCACACCGTCGCCATTTGGCGTAAATGTGTTCGGTATAAATACCTGCTCCCTGTCGCAATTGAGGTTGAACGTGATGGTATCGGTAGCCGTACATCCGTATATAGAAGTTACCGTCAGTGTATATGTTGTTGGCCCGGGCCCGACAGGTATTGCCACAGGGTTAAAGCAACTATCGCATGACAACGTATTCGCAGGTGCCCACGCATAATGCCGTACGGCCACGTTTGGTGCAGATGCTATTAGCTGTACCGGCGAGCCGGCAACAATATTTGTCGCTGCATTGGCCTGTATAGAAACAGTAGGATAAGGCTCTACGAATACTGTGACAGAAAGCGTGTCGCTGAAGCAGGCGTTCTCGCGGATCGCAACAGAATATGTTTGCGTCGATGTGGGGAATGCAAGAGTAGCGGAGCTATCCGGATTACTCAACGAGCCATCATTTGGCAACCAGGTAAATGTAGGCACGTCAAGGTTGCTCACAAGGCTCTTACTGGTAGCAATTAGCAGTGCGGCATCCATCAAACAGATATTTGTATCGTTGCTTATCGTATTCACGTTAGTATCAAGCACAGATACTTTCACATCAAACGAGTCGTAGCAGCCATATATGGTTGTGCCCGTCACCCTGTACACGATATTCGCCGTATCGTTAATAATGGGGTTATGGCAGGTATCGCAGGAAATGAACAGGTTCGGCTTCCAGGTATACGTATTGGTAAGTGTATCTGTATTGGTGCTGTAGGCCCAAAGCTGCAGCGGCCTGCCACGGCATACGATAGCGGGGTTAGGCCTTGTGCGGATAACAGGTATGGGGTGCACATTCACCCTGAAGGAGACAGAGTCTTTACAGCCAAGGTCGTCAATAGCCACTGCCCAGTATGTGGTTGAGGTATCGGGGCAAGCCCTTACCGTATCGCATATAGTGCAAGACAGGCCAACTGATGGATGCCAGTTGTAGAAAGTGCCCGCACGGCCCGAACCCATGAGCAGGCTGCACTCACCTTCGCATATACTGCTGTCGCCTACTATCTTCATGTTGTTCAGCGAGTCGTCAACAAGCACGGTAACGGTAGTGAACGAATCACAGCCGGTGGCCGGGTTGATTCCTGTAACGGTATAAGTGGTAGTAATAGTGGGGCTGGCCACTACAACAGCTCCAACCGCTGTTGAAAGCGCGTAAGTTGGAACCCATGTATAGGTGCCTGCCGTGCTGCCGGTAGAAACAGCCCCGGTAGCAGTAAGCACTACACTAGCATATTTACATTTAATAGGCGATGGGTTTGGATTGACCACGATAACCGGTATCGGCTGCACGGTAATCAGCCTTGCGGCACGACAGGAGCCGACAGGCAGTGTATAATATATAGATGTGGTGTCAATAGCCAATCCGTTGACTACACCACCTGCAGTGACACTGGCAACCGAAGGGTCGCCACTAGTCCAGTAACCGCCGGGCGTAGCGTCGCTAAGCGATATGTAACGGCCAAGACAAACCTGCGAAGGACCTGCAATAGGTGCAGGAGTGAGGTTGACCACTACGGGCTTGCCTATGCGGCAGCCCGTGGGTAGTGTATAATATATTGAGTCGATACCTACGCTTACCCCAAGTATCACACCATCGCCCGCGCCGGCTATGGTGAGCCCGAACCGGCTGCTCCATGTGCCGAGCGGAGTAGGATCGGATAGCATAATAGTGTCGGCCTGGCAAACACTATCCCTGCCTACTATCGGCAGCGGCAGCGGATTAACCGTGATCTGCAGCGCTGCCTGGCAGCCTGTAGGCAAAGTATAATAAACAGTCTCCACACCATAACCGCTCAATGCGATGGTCTGACCCGTTAAGGCATTTATGGATGCATAAGTTCCGGGCGAAATTGAGAATACACCGCCACTCGTAGTATCCATAAGGATAACCGTGTCTCCGACGCAAAGAATGCTGTCGCCTAAGATGGGCGATAAGGGGTTTACGGTTATCGTCTTGGTAGTATAACAACTTGTAGGGAAAGAATAGGTGATCGTAACTGTTCCCGCAGCAACGCCTGTTACAATTCCATCAGAAGTGCCGACAGTAGCTATAGAATTGTTGCTGCTGGTCCATATGCCGCCAGTATCTAGACTTGCCAGAGTTATCATCTGCCCCATACATACCACGCTGTCGCCGGTGATAGTCGAGGGATTCGGATTGATGGTAATGGCGATGGTGGCCTCACAGCCCGCCGGGGTAGTGTAAGTAACAATGACCACGCCTGTATCGAAGGTGGTGATGAAACCTGTGGAACTAATTGCTGCCTTCGAGCCGGGGAGGATACTCCATACGCCACCCGGCACCACATTCCATACGCTATCGGTGAAGCCGACACAAACCGAAGTAGTAAGCGCTGAGATAGGTGCTAGCGGATCAACAGTGACAATATTTTTAGAAACACACAGTGTACCGGTAGTATAAATGATGGTATCTACACCCGGAGAAGTGCCACTGATAACAGCTGTGCCGCCGCTGGCAGTCAGAATGGTTATCAAAGGACTGGTATGCGTCCATACACCTGTAAGATTCGCATTTGACAAATGGATAGTATCGCCCTGGCATACACGGCTTGCACCAAGTATAGGCTCCTTATTGTTAATGATAACGCTATATATAGCAAAACAATCACCAAGCGTGGTGTAAGTAATAGTGACCGTTCCCGCAGCTACACCGGTAAGTACACCAGTAAATGAATCAATAGTAGCAAGCGTCGTATCGGCTGATGACCACACACCACCCGGAAGGGTATTGGTATAGGTAGCAGTATCACCCATACATACCTCAAGCGGGCCCAGTATGCCCGGAGGAACCGGATCAACCGTAACTATATAAGAAACAAAACATGCGCCAACAGTATAGCGTATTGTGGTGCCCGAAGGGCTTGGAGCCACACCTGTAGCAACGCCTGAAGTATCAACTATGCGAAGTGTGAATGAGTCGAGGCTGGTCCATAGCCCACCGGAAGTACCATTGCTCAACGTAATGACGTCACCAACGCACACCCTGGTAGGTCCGGATATCGGACCCGGTTTGGGGTTCACCGTAACGTCTTTGGTAACGAAACAGCCGGTAGGCAATGCATACGTGATAGTGGTAACACCCGCGGAAACCCCGGTTACTACACCCACAGCATCTACTGTAGCCGCACTTGTCGAACTTGACCAGGTGCCGCCCGAAGGAAGGCCTGTGAGCGTGATGGAAGACCCTTCACACACACTGTCCACAGGAACGATGAGCGTAGGTAATGGGTTGACCGTAGCCGAAAAAGTGGTGCTGCAGCCTGTCGGCAATCTGTACAGGATAGTCACCACACCTGAATCAACGCCTTTCAGCCAGCCGGTAACCGAGTCGATTGTAGCAACAGAGGGATCACTGGAAACCCATGTGCCGCCGCCCGAAGAACTGCTAAGCAAAACCGAGTCGCCCTCACACACTACGGATGAACCGGTGATAGTACCCGGCAGCGGATTAACGGTAAGCGTAGTGATCTGCGCACAACCTGTTGGCAAAGTATAGAGGATGACGGTAGTGCCTGCGCCAATGCCTAAGAATACCGCAGTATCGGCACATGCGTTTTCTGCTACCTTCAATGCAACTGTGCCGGTAACCACGCTCCACGTTCCGCCACACGGACCGGAAGCTAATGTTGTGGTCTCACCTTCGCAAATAGCCGTATCGCCGGTTATGGGTGTAGGCAGGGGGTTAATGGTGATGGTGGTATCTGTTTTACATCCGGTAACCGGCGCTGTGTAAATAAGTTTTGTAGTGCCAACGCCAACGCCGAGCACGCTGCCATCGCCGGCAACAGTGGTCACGGTAGCAACGCCGACCGTAGCGGTAGCCCAGGTGCCGCCGCCCGGAACGCAGGTATATAACCTGGTAGACCCGCGGCAAATGTCGAAGTAAGGAGCCGTGAGGTCATCGGGCATTATCGGGTACGGGTTTGCGTTTACGGTCACATTCTTTGTTATGGAACAGCCTGTGGGCAGGGTGTAGGTCACAGGATAAACGCCGGGTGCGTTCGCCCGTATCTTACCGTTGCCGCTGCCCAGGTTGTAGGTAGTGACCCCGGTGCTGAAATACAGGCCGGTATTAGGGGTCGAGATAACAGTAGTAGAGTCATACCAGGCACATAGCGTAGAGTCTCCTATAAGCATACTGGTGGGCAATGCGTTCACCGCCACAGCCTTCGTCTGGAAACAGGCACCACTGGTAGCCGTGATAGTTACGCCAACCGAAGCGGAAACACCACAAACCCTTACCGAATCACCGCCAAGAGGGGTTACTGTTGCCAGTGCCGGGTTGCTGCTGGTCCACACCACACCCGGGCTGGAAGTTAACGTGATGCAGGAACCTACGCACACATTGGAAAGACCAAGTATGGGCATGGGCACCATGCCAAGGCGGCCAAAAGTGGTGCCGCCTGTACCACTGGTTATACCTGCGATCCCCGTAACTGAAGATGCAATGATACTGCCGTTGACAGAGCTTGTAAGAATGGGCTGCACGCGTAAACCTGTGATGGTCAGCATATCATGCAGCAGTGTGCCGGCCGTAGAAGTGTTGATGGTAAGCGCAGAAGCGGTGATAGTGAATGATGACAACGTAACATCGCCGCCACCAGCCATGCTGATGACCGGAGGGGGCGCTACACAAAACTGCCAGCCGGAAGGAGGATTGAGGACAATCTGGTTGGTACCAATTGCGAAGTCCGTGTTCAATGTTTCGTTGATAGTGATAATGCCCAGAGTAGTACATCCCGGCGCACTCCCATTAGTGGCCGTTTGGGCACAGATGCCCGTATCGTTTGCAGGGGTTACTACCACCTGCGCAGAAACAGAATAGCCAAAACTTGATAGAGCGAGGGCTAAGAAGAATATTTTTAGGGCTTTTATGCGGTCCTTTTTACAGGAAAGAAAAGCAAATAATGATCGCGAATAAAGTTTTTTCATGAGCCTTTACCTTAAATAAATGTCAATTTCACCAAACTTAATGGACCTTTTACGCCCACAACGAATGGTAAACATACTAAAAATAGTATTACCAACCGAAAGTTACGTTAATTTTTCTGTAAAACAACAATCATCAACATATATATTAATATATAAAACTATGGGTTGTTAAAACACCATAACCGATACCCTGAAAAAAATGTGCCATTAAAGCATTTAAAAATAAATAAATTAAAATGGTCTTCCCTTTTTAAGATGTGGCTATGACCCGAAAAATATATTTGTCAAAACACTAACAAGATGAGATTTTTTTGTTATAATTTTATAGTACCTGAATCATATTTTTTCCTGATTCCTGTCATAAAACACCCTTCAAAGCATTTCTAACTTCGTAAAAATTAAAAAATATGGAAACAATAGAAAAAAGAGTAAGCATAACTCATATGAGCAACGCACACACCGATTGGCTGCGTAGCCTTGATTTTTACAAGGATGAAATAAAAATATTAAGGGACAGGCTTACGGAAATAGCAGGAAAGAATACCAACCGCGAAGTGATGAAGGAAATTGAGCACTTCGAAAACCAGTTTGACATACAAGCGGAAAACATACACAAACTGTCGCATGAAATAAAACACAATGTAAAAGTGGCGGGTCGCGAAGCGCACAACTCAGGTGCAGGATATATAGACGGCATGCTGCTGGAAGAGCACAACACATTGGGTGATCGTTTCCATACGGAAGAAAAAACAGTGAACGAACTGAGGCAGTCGTTCAACCGGTTTGCATCAATCCATATGTAACATATATTTAAAGTCAGCTTAAGCCGGGGAAGCATCCTTGTTCCGGCTTTGGCTGACTTTTTTACCTGATCAGGTTTTCCAGTTTCTTATCGTTGGTGATGACCACCTTACCGCTCTTGATATCAATGAGGTTTTCACTTTTAAAATCGCTGAGTGTGCGGATAAGCGATTCGGTAGCTGTGCCGGCGATAGTAGCCAGGTCGTCGCGGCTAATATCTATAAGATAAGGTTCTTTTTTATTAATATGGTATTTTTTCTGCATGCTGACCAGGGCTTCGGCCACTTTTTTCCTGAGCGTATTGTAGGCAATACCCAGTAACTGTTTTTCTTTGTCTACAAGGTTCTTTGCAAGCAGGCCAATGAACTTTTTGGCGATGTTAGGGTTACTATTCACCAGGTCTTCAAAATCCTTTTTAGGTATGAAGGCCAGTTCGGTTTCCTCTATTGTTTCGGCAGTTTCTTTGTAGGTTCCGCCTTCGAGCAGGGTGACGTAACCAAAAAAGTCACCTTCGCTGTAAAGGTCCATTACAAGGTCTTTGCCATCATCATGCGTTTTGAAGGTTTTTACTTTGCCGCTGAGGATGAAATACAGATAATGCGGGTGCGCCCCCTCTTTATAAATTACTTGCTTTTTTTTGAATGTATTGGAATTGCTTTCATTGGCGAGGTCTTCGAGCGATTTCTTATTGCCCACAGTGTACATCAGTTCATTCAGCCCGGCCAGGTCGGGCGTAAGGTTCTTTTTCATAATGTCCACCTTGCGGAAACGGCTGTCAATTGCGTTGAGCAGCTCATTGCCTGCAAAAGGCTTGGTGATGTAGTCATCAGCACCCAGCTCCATAGCGGTGCGGAAATCGCTCCGTTCACTTTTTGAAGTAAGGAAGATGAATGGTATATTCTGTGTTTCGGCATCTTTATTCAAAACATGCAGCACACCATAGCCATCAACACCAGGCATCATTATATCACAGATAATCAGGTCGGGGTGCTGCTTCTGGGCCATCTCAATGCCTTCCTTACCGTTAGCGGCGGTTATCACTTTATAATTGGACAGCATCAGTATCTCCGCTACATTCTCACGGATATCGGGATTGTCTTCAATAATAAGTATCGTCTTCATCTGTGTGTTTTTAATATTCTCCGGCTAATTCTTGTTGAATGTAATTGTAAATTTCGTTCCCTTTCCTTCTACGCTGACGCAATCAATTGTGCCATTCATCAGCTCCGCATATTTGCTCACAATATGCAGGCCAAGGCCTGTACCCTGTATATTGGTCACATTTGAAGAACGGAAAAAACGTTTGAACAGATTTTCCTGGTCTTCGGCGGGTATACCAATACCATTGTCTTTAACAGATAGTATAAATACATCGCCGTCCTTTTCCGTAAGCAACTCGATCTCCGACTCCTCAGGGGAGAATTTGATAGCGTTAGACAGCAGGTTAGTGATGATATGTTTCATCATGGAGGGGTCGAGAGATACGGTGTTTGCACCCACATGACGGTAAGAAATATGCTGTCCTTTCTTAAGCATATGCTGCACACCCTGTATCACATCGGCCACCTGTTCACCCACAATATACTCACTGTACCTGGCACTGATATTACCCTCTTCAATTTTACCTACCGACAGAAAATCGTTTAGGATATCGGTAAGCGAAGTAACTGAAGAAACGATACGCTGTATATGTTTATCGCGTTGGGGTTGGTCATCGGTGGTGGTGTACTTTGACAGCAGATATGCCGATGACAGCACTGAACTGAGCGGTGTACGGAATTCGTGAGAGGCCATAGATACAAACCGCGATTTGAGCTCGTTAAGTTCCATTTCCTTTTTCAGGGTAGCGCGGAGTTCCTCTTCCGCTTTCTTTTTCTCAGAAATATCTATTGCTATAGCCAGATAGCTGGTAATATCATTGCGCGCATCTTTAAGCGCTGTAACATTGAGAGACACATAGAAAGTGCTGCCGTCTTTCCTTACATAGTGCCATTCCTCATTATTGCCCTGGTTGAGGGCGTTCAAAGCCGCAAAGACACTGAAATCTGCGGGAATATTTTTTCCAAGGGAATGTGATAATTCCGCCGCCCGGTTCTCCAGTTCCTGCTTGGTATGCAGGCTGACGAGCGATGTAGTATCTACCATATCGCTGGCAGTATAGCCCAGCGCCATTTCGGCAGCGGGGTTGAAAAACTGTATGATACCGCTATTATTACAAACGATGATCATGGCCCCGGCGTGGTTCCAGATATTGTTGAGGAAAGTGTTGACCCTTTCCAGTTCCGCATCCTTGCGTTCGGTCTCCCTTATCTGTGCACCAAGTTGCTCAACGGTAAACGCAAGTGACTGTGATCCTTCCTTTACTTTTTCTTCAAGGTGGGCATTAAGCTGCACTATGGCCTGCTCTGTTTCTTTGCGCTGTGTAATATCACTGATAAAGGCGAGCGCGTAATTATCGTCTTCTATTTTGTAGTAGCCAAGGCTCACCTCAACAGGAAATTCAGAACCATCTTTCTTAAGGCCCGAAAGCTCCATACCCAGGCCCATAGGGCGGCTGTGCGGGTTGTGGCTGTAATTCTCCCGGTGTTTAATGTGCTGAGCGCTATAGCGGGGCGGAATGAGCATTTCTACCTTTCTGCCCGTGAGTTCCTCCTCGGTATAACCAAATTGCTGCTCGATGAATTTATTAGCCATTTGTATCTCACCCTGTGCGTTAGCTATGAGTATGCCTATACTGGCATAATTGAATAATGCACGGAAAGAATCATTATTGAGATTGGGAAATGGCATAGACTATTCTGTCACACTAACTATTAATTAATTGGAAATCGACACAAGATACAGACTTTATCGAATATATAAAAACTATAAATACTTATATGAATAGGGTTGGATGACCTGAATCATGAAACCTAATGCCGACAGTCATTTCATCAATATATCGGCATAGATAGCTTTGTGGGTATAAAAATAGTAAAAAGTGGAAAAGACAGATGAAAAACATTCTTTCAGACCCGGCGAAATAGTGAAACTTATTTCGGGAGGGCCGGAGATGACCATAAGGGGGCCGCATTTCGACGTATTGGC
The DNA here is from genome assembly GCA_964430995.1 of uncultured Flavipsychrobacter sp. Taxonomy (GTDB): domain Bacteria; phylum Bacteroidota; class Bacteroidia; order Chitinophagales; family Chitinophagaceae; genus Nemorincola. Next base: position 194,206 of record CAYSIG010000001.1, on the reverse strand, counting down.
CAACCGGTATGACCCCGATATGTATGACTGTGTATGGTTTGAATTGAATAACAGCGGCAAGCAGGAAGTGCACTACTGCCCCTTTTACGGACATGAACTGGTAAAACCCGGAAAAAGTAATGCCTGATACCGCTAGCAATTTTACGCCTGAGGGATCTCACCAGGAAACTGTCTTTCTCCAGGGGCCACGCTCAAGGTGGAAGGAACTATCCTTTGTATTCACTGTGGCCCGGCAGTTCATATATGGTTTCCGGAAGTTACATTTTGTGGGGCCATGCGTCACCGTATTCGGATCTGCCAGGTTTGATGAAGCACATCCGTACTATGAAGAGGCCAGGGAAATGGGCCGTGAAATAGTTAAGATGGGCTTCACAGTAATAACAGGTGGCGGCCCGGGCATTATGGAAGCGGCAAACCGAGGGGCAAAAGAGGCGGGAGGGCGCTCAATAGGCTGCAATATTGTCCTTCCCAAAGAGCAGAAACCAAATAAATATCTGGACAAGTGGGTGAATATAGAGTACTTCTTTGTAAGAAAAATATTACTCACAAAATATTCCTACGCATTCGTGGTAATGCCGGGTGGGTATGGCACAATGGATGAATTCTTTGAAGCTATAACACTGATGCAAACCGGCAAAACTTTACGCTTCCCGGTCATACTTATGGGCAAAGAATATCATGAAGAACTCTTCAGGTATATACAAAACATGGTGGAGGAGAAAACAATAAGCCCTGAAGATATGGGACTTTTCCTCTTCACCGATTCTGTAAGCGAAGCGATAAACCATATCAACAAATACGCGGTTGAAGGCTATGGCTTAAAGAAAATAAGAAAAATAAAACCATTCAGTTTACTGGGAGAACACAAATAGGTTGATTTTATTAAAATGATAAATAACAAGCCCGCATCTCTGTGCGGGCTTATTATTTATCAAGAAGTAAAAATCATTTCTTGTGGCAGCAGGATGATTTTATACCGTGCTGCGCTACCTCTACTTTTGGACTTAAATATGGGATTCCCAGATTCATGCCACGCAATACAAAAAGGCAACCAAAGGTAAACAATACTACCGGCACCATTTTGCGCAGATGACCCGTGCGCAAAAACGTGAGGCGGGATTTCAGCAGCGTCACTGATACCATCATCGGCACAGTACCCAGCCCGAACGTATACATGAACAGGCTAGCTTGAGTTGATGAGGGTACAGACAGCGAAGCCGACAGTGCCATATAAACCAGGCCGCAAGGCAACAAGCCATTAAGTATGCCTGCTGCTGTTATAGCACCAAGTGATGGATTACCTATAACACCACCCAACTGCTTTTTTACATAGCCCGACCACGGAAGGTTAAGTTTAAGAAAACTGTTTGGAAGAAATGAGAGGATGCCAACAAGTAACAAAACGACACCGAGTACAATAGAAATATATTGCTGCACCTGCGGATTAAAAAAGCTACGGAAAGAATGCAATACTGCTGCTAGCAGTGCATACACCGAAATCCGGCCAAAGTGATACAACGCTATGGCCAGCGCTTTCTTAATGCCGCTGAAAACCTGAAAAGGCATAATCCAGACTATGGGCCCACACATGCCTGCGCAGTGCAGGCTGCCGGCAAGGCCCATCAATATAGCCATGGTGAATGTTACCGTGCTCATTTTCCCTGCAGCATTAATTCAGTTTCCTGGTAAAAATTTTTCCCGTCGGCAATGCAGGATATCTTAACAATATACCGGGTATCATGCAACTCACTCCGCGGTATGATAATAGCGTTATTCTCAGCGTTAATTGTAAAGCTCTTGTCCCACGCAGCATTTACAGGCGCATAAAACTGAACATTCCCGGATAGTGCCTTCCCCTTGAACTCTTCAGGAAAGGAAATGGTAACGGTATTTGCATTTGAACTTACACCAAGCGCAGCCGACAAGCCGGACTGATTCTTCCCGGCATTTATAACATCCTGGTAGCGTATCTCCTGTTCGTAATAATTCTTAGAAACAAGATCAATTTGCTGGCGGCTGCTTGATATGACCAAAAAAAGTATCAGTGCTACAAAGCCGCTATACAACAATGTTATCTTCCATCCCCATCCTATTTGCATAAATGTAGTTTTAGCTTGCTTATTTAAAAGGTCCGAGAAAAGAAGTGGTAATTGTATTAATCTTCTCACCTCCCTCATACACACCTATTTTCAATACTGTCTTCCTCCTGGTAACTTCAGAACTATCTAGATAAATAAACATAGTACCAACAGCATAATTTTCTTTTGGAATGACAAATTTACTTTCACCTACCTGTTTGATTACTCCCCTGAAATTCTCTGGCTTTAATGTAACTTCCTTATCGCGGAAAGTCTTATTCAATATCTTGTAAGAGTACAGATTGCTCATCTGCTTGTTCGGCCACTCCTGGTAAAGCTGCCCGGGCACACGAAGTACGGTTACACCCACATCGGTACGTGTTGCGAGCATCCAGGCCAGCACCCCCAGCAAAAGGCACATAACTATAGTATATGCCTTCATACGCCATGTATACCTCCACGGTTTCTTCTCGGCTATACTATTCTCAGATGCGTAACGGATAAGACCTTTCGGCAACCCAACCGCGTCCATCATGTGGTTGCAGGCATCAATACATGCTGTACAGTTCACACACTCCAACTGTGTACCATTACGTATATCTATACCTGTTGGGCAAACCTTCACGCACTGTGCACAGTCAATGCAATCGCCTATGGTACGCTCTTCGTTCTTATGAAATTTACCCCGCTCTTCGCCTCTTTTATAATCATAAGTAACTATAACAGAGTCGCGGTCCAGCAGCACACCCTGCATGCGTCCGTACGGGCATATCACCGTACATACCTGCTCACGCAGCCACAGGTATACAAAAAAGAAAACGGAAGTAAAAATGACAAGCGCAATAAAACTGCCAAGATTCTGTGACAGTGGCTCCGTAATAATCTTCTGCAACTCATCCACACCAATGATATAAGCCAGAAAGGTATTGGCGATAACAAAACTAATGAGCCAGAACGCTGCCCACTTGAGGCTTTTTTTGCCAAACTTACGGCTGCTCCAGGGTTCTTTTGCCAGGAGTTTCTGCTGTGCTGCGTCACCCTCAATCCAGAACTCCACTCTACGGAATATCATTTCCATAAAGACTGTCTGTGGACAAGCCCAGCCGCAAAACACGCGCCCGAATACCACTGTGAACAATGCAATGAACACAATGAACAGGATCATGCCCAGGGCGAAAATGAAAAAATCCTGCGGCCAGAATATCTGCCCGAATAGTATAAACTTACGCTCAAGAACGTTCAGCAAAAATATCGGATGGCCGTTCACCTTAATAAACGGCAATCCAAAGAAAACCATCAGGTAACCAAGTGTAACTAATTTGCGGGCTGAATATATCTTGCCCTCAGGTTTCTGAGGAAACATCCATATCCGTTTACCCTTCTGATCTACCGTTGCTACTTTATCCCGGAAAGATGTTGTCTTCATTATAGGTTCACTCATCACATGTTATTTTACTGTCTTAGCCGAATCGGCTTTGACTTTTGCGCTATCGGCAGTATTTACACTGTCGGTTGCCGCAGCGCCTGCCTCAGCATACAATTCTCCTTGTGGGGCTTTCGGCGTCGCTGGTTTTGTACCTTTTAATGATTTCACAAAACTGGACAACTGCTGTATCTGCTTTGGCGAAAAATCATCCTTCCAGCTTTTCATTCCCTTGTCTTGCCAGCCGTATTTTATGCTTTTGAAAATGTCACTGATGCTTCCGCCGTGTATCCAGTATTCGTCTGTAAGGTTTGGCCCAACAACGCCTCCACCATCGGCTAGGTGGCATGCGGCACACACTTTGATATACATATCCTTTCCTGCAGCCAGATCGCCTGCATCGGTAAGTTGCGTAACAGTAGTTTCGTCAACTTTGTTACCGGCAACAGCCAGGTAGGCCGCCTTTTCCTCTTCGCCCTTCTGTACCTCGGCATAATATTCCTGCTCTGAACTGGGTCCGTTTGAAAAATGATAATGGTAGATATAAACAAAAGCAACAACTATGGTGAGGTAAAAGCCGTATTTCCACCATGGGGGCAAACTGTTATCAAGCTCCTGTATACCATCGTAGTTATGATCGAGAAGCACATCTTTTTCTTTATCAATAGGAGCCGCTGCGTTGAACTTATCCCAGAACCAGCTTTTCTGCATTACCTTCTTGGCTTCAGCATCGAGTTCTGGTCTGTTGCGCATTGCAACAAGCAATAACCTGACATAAATGGTGAGTGCGAAAATCACTAACAATTCCAGCGCGATAACACCCATTATGGCATAAAACTCGTTTTTGGCAATGCCATCAATGAATTCAGACTCAGGCACCACTGCGGCGACTGCCTTACCTGCTTCCTGTGCAAAAGTTTGCGCGGCAGGGGACAGCAATGCAAGGAAAAGCAAAATACTAGTTACCACATTCTTTGACTTCCTGTCAGCACGGTTTTTGTCTTTGAGCACGAAGCTCAGCTGCTGCACAGTATTAGCCAGCATACCTATAACAAAGAGCAGTATCAGCATCAACCCTACCAGGGAGATGAGTACCATATTATACTTGTCAGGACTGCTGCTGGTTTCAGGGTCAGCGGCAAAAGCAAAGGCCGGGAACAGCAACATTGCTGCTGATACTATCAGTACTATCTTATTATTTGAGCGCATAATTATGCCTGTTTGTTATTAATGATCAGTTCTTCAGTTTCGTTAACCGGGAAAGGGATATTCTTCAATTCAGCTATGTATTTTTTATTGGCTTTGGCTGCCCAGAAAAGTAGCACAGTGAAAAACGCGAAGAATATGAGCAGTGATACAAGGGGAAATATGCCCACGCCTGTGATCGTTTCGAGATAATGGATGAATTTCATAACCTGGTATCAGTTTGAATTATTGATTAACAGTCTTTTGTTCCAGTTTAATATCAGTGCCTACACGTTGCAGATAAGCTATGAGCGCCACAATTTCCTTATTGCTCTTTATGGTAATCTTATCCGCTGCCAGATTTGTCCTTATCCTGTCTGCTTGTGTCATGAGGTCGTTATTGGCAATCCGGTCGTAACCTGCCGGATATGGCACACCCAGCGTTTGCATAGCCCTGATCTTGGCAGGGGTAACACCCGTATCTATATCATTGTCAAATAACCAGGGATAAGCAGGCATGATGGTAGCAGGAGAAATGCTCGCCGGCTCATACATGTGGTTGAAGTGCCAACTATCCGGGTATTTGCCGCCAATCCTTGCCAGGTCTGGCCCGGTGCGCTTGCTGCCCCACTGGAACGGGTGGTCATAAACAAACTCCCCGGCCTTTGAATATTCTCCGTAGCGTACCACTTCGCTCCTGAACGGGCGTATCATTTGGCTGTGGCAGAGATAACAACCTTCGCGAATATAAATATCACGGCCTTGCAACTCAAGTGGCGTATATGGTTTCACACTCGCGATGGTGGGGATGTTTGATTTCACCATGAACGTAGGTATCATTTCAACTATGCCACCTATTGCCACCGCTATAAGGCTGAATAACAACATTTGCATCGGGCGGCTTTCAATCCACCTGTGCCAGTGCTGTGTAGCATGGGGCACATATACTTTCGCAAGTGGTGCTGCTTCAGCGGGTTCATCATTCTGCACCATTCCTGTCTTGATTGTCTTTATCAGGTTCCAGCACATGATGAGCGCACCAATAAGGAACAACACACCACCGATACCACGCATCAGATAGAAAGGCTGCATTTGTTTTACTGTATCAAGGAACTGGTATTTCAGTGTTCCTTCCGGAGTAAACTCCTTCCAGGCAAGGCTTTGCATAAACCCGGCCCAGTACATTGGCACTACATAGAAGATGATGCCCAGCGTACCTATCCAGAAGTGGCGGTTCGCCATCTTTATGGAATATAGCTTCGTTCTGAATATTTTGGGTATCAGGTAGTACAGCATACCAAAGGTGAGGAAACCGTTCCAGCCAAGCGCACCTACGTGTACGTGGGCTATGGTCCAGTCAGTAAAGTGGCTGATTGCATTCACATTCTTAAGGCTCAGCATCGGGCCTTCGAAGGTGGCCATACCATAGGCCGTTACCGCTACTACCATGAACTTAAGCACCGGATCTTCACGTACTTTATCCCATGCGCCACGAAGTGTCAGCAGCCCGTTCAGCATACCACCCCATGATGGCGCAATAAGCATTACAGAGAATACTGTACCCAGAGACTGGGCCCAATCCGGAAGAGCGGTATAAAGCAGGTGGTGAGGGCCCGCCCATATATAGATGAATATAAGCGCCCAGAAGTGAATAATGGAAAGACGATAAGAATAAACAGGGCGGCCAGATGCTTTGGGAATAAAGAAGTACATAAGCCCCAGGTAAGGAGTAGTAAGGAAGAAGGCAACAGCATTGTGCCCATACCACCATTGCACCAGCGCGTCCTGCACACCTGCATACCATGAGTAGGATTTGATCCAGGTAAATGGTATTTCGAATGAGTTAACAATGTGCAGCATTGCAACGGTAACAAATGTGGCAATGTAAAACCAGATGGCCACGTACAGGTGGCGCTCACGGCGTTTAATAATTGTGCCGAACATGTTGACACCGAAAGTGACCCATATAAGCGCGATGAGAATATCAATAGGCCACTCCAGCTCTGCATACTCTTTACCGGTGGTTATCCCGGCGAGCAGAGTTACAGCGGCAAGTACTATTATCGACTGCCAGCCCCAGAAGTGCAGCTTACTCAGCGCATCGCTGAACATACGGGTCTTACACAGGCGCTGCAGCGAATAATACACGCCCATGAAAATACCATTGCCCACAAACGCAAAAATGATGGCATTAGTGTGTACCGGTCTTACCCTGCCAAACGTGGTAGCGGCTGTTCCGAAATTGAGCACCGGGTACACTAACTGGAATGCAGCCAATATACCCGCAAGCATACCTACAACACCCCACAAAATGGTAGCGTAGGCAAACATTTTTACGATCTTATTGTCGTAAAAGAACTTATCAGTTTGTACCGATACAGTTTCTGTCGCACCTTGAAAGGAATTACTCATATTTATAGTTTAACTTTTATTATTTATAGATTTCTTTTTGAAAATCGTCATCATAGAGCATGCGCATGGCAGCGCCTTTTTTGTCTTCGTATTGGTCGCTTTTTACACTCCATATGAATGCTCCAAGAAAAAACCCTGCAACAGCAATACTCACGGTAACCAAAAGGTATAAAGCACTCATTTTTTAACAATTTTTTGCAAAACTATTACCCATGTGCGCGCAGTTCAATGATTGCGCTCATCGGAAAACATGATTATAATCATGTACTTGGTATTAATTAATGTTTGGCTTTAAGGAAAGACGCAGACGATAGGCTAACAGGCTGCTTACCCCACTGGTGATGATGACGATGCTGATAGTGCTGCATGGCATAAGTATGGCGGCTACCACGGGTTTCAGCAATCCTTGCATGGAATACCAAAGCCCTATTATGTTATATACTATTGATACAATAAAACTTGCCCAGATAACCTTGCGCGATGCTTTTGCCAGTTTCAGTATTGCCGGCAGAAGGGACAACCTTTTTGCATCAAGGATAGCGTCACAGGAAGGCGTAAAATTATTAATATCATCGGCTAGTGTGATGCCCACATTGCTTTGCTGCAGGGCACCGGCATCATTTAGCCCATCCCCTATCATCATCACTTTACTGTTATTGCCCTGGAGTGTTTCTATATAATGAAGTTTATCAATAGGCTTCTGTCCGAAGAACAGCTCACTTTTGCCTCCAAATAATTCCTTCAGCACAGGTTTCTGTTTGTCATTGTCTCCCGACAACAGCGATAATTTATATTCCTGTCCCAGTGCGGGTATCACCTGCGGAATGGAATCCCGGAAAACAGAATTGAAATGGAAAGAAGTTATTTTATCGTCTATCCGGGTATAAACAGTGGCTTTCTCATCCGTGTCTTTCCCGGCAGAAATACCAACAAATGCTCCGGAACCCACCATAATGTGCCTGCCGCCCACCTCTGCCTGCAGGCCTTTGCCTGTTATCTCCTCCCAGTTGGTCAGGCTATCGGTTACGGTGCGGTTGCCCAACCATGAACACAGCATTTTGCTGTATGGGTGCTTGCTCGGCCTCACTACAGAAAATATAATATCTTTCTCCTCCTCTGTCAACTGATGGCCGGACCAATTCAGATGATTATTACTGCCCTCAGTTATCGTGCCTGTCTTATCGAAAACTATATGGTCTATTTTCGACAATTGCTCTATCACAAGGGCATCGCGCAGAAATAGTCCATTGTCGCTGAGTATACGCAGAATATTGCCGTTGGTAAATGTGGCCGAAAGCAATAGCGCGCAGGGGCAGGCCACAATAAGCATGGCCGTTACGCTGCTCATGATCTTGGACGGGTCGTATATAGCCCAATATATTGCCGTGCCCGCGGCAAGTGTGAACAATATCCATGTAAAATACTTGCTCAGGGCATGCAGAACGCTGTCCGCATTGTTATCTTCCGATTTGTTCTTTGAGAAAGCATAGTGGTTCCACAACGAAGTAAGGTAACTGCCTGCCACAGGTTTAATGACCTGTATGGTAAGCTGCTCGCCTACCTGGCGGCCACCGGCATATACCGTTTCATTAAGCTTTACGGCTACCGGCTCGCTTTCGCCGGTTACAAAGCTGTAATCTATATATGGCTTGCCCTTCAATACTATCGAGTCTGCGGGTATGATCTCGTCATTGTGCAGCTGCACAATATCGTTTTCCTTCAGGTCCTGTAGCTTTTTGCTTTGTATTCCGCTTGCGGTCACCACGCTCACAGCTATGGGGAAATAAGACTTATAATCCCGATTGAAAGAAATAGACTTATAGGTGCGTTCCTGTGCCACCCTGCCTACGAGCATAAAAAACACAATGCCGCTCATGCTATCCAGGTAGCCGCCACCGTAGTTGCCTAATATCTCTACCACGCTGCGCCCAAAGGTGATAATGATGGCCAACGCAATGGGCGCGTCTATATTCAGCGTCCGCTGCTTCAGCCCTTTCCATGCGGTAGAGAAAAACTCGCCTGAACTGTAAAAGAAGACCGGAAGCGCCAGCAAGAGGTTGAAGTACCTGAACAGGCTTGCGTACTTTTCTTCAATACCCGAACCCAGCGAAAGGTATTCGGGAAAGCTCATCATCATGATATTGCCGAAGCAGAAACCCGCCACGCCCAGCTTATACACCCTTTGCTTGTTAAAACTCTTTGCCTTTACCTTATCAGCCTCTTCCAGACTTATATAGGGTTCATAGCCTATTGTGGCCAGTAGCTCCACTATCCTGCGGATACTGATCTTACTGCGGGAAAAGTGAATGGTCACTTCCTTGGTGGTGAAGTTTAGCCTGCTTTCTATGATGCTGCTGTCCACCTTGTGCAGGTGTTCCATCAGCCACATGCAGGAGCTGCAATGAATAGCGGGCAGGTAAAAAGTGACAATCGTATAGTCGCCGTTGGTGAACTTATAGAGCTGCTTGGCAATATCCTCGTTATCAAGGTAGGCATACTTATCATTCCGTATACCCTTTATCTGCGCCAGGCCCGGATGCGCCTGCAGTTTATAATAATCACAAAGGCCGTTTTCGTTCAGTATTTCATATACCAGCTTACAGCCGTCACAGCAAAAAACCTTATCATCTACCGCAATCACGTCTGTAATACATGCCGTGCCGCAGTGATAACACAGTGTGTCGGTCTTTTGCAGTTTCTCAATAACTACAGCCTCCATTTCTTTAATCGCGGGCATTTATCCTTTTTTGTGCTTCAGTTACCTTGGGAATAAGCAACGTTTCCTCTACTGAGAACAACTCGGTAAGGTTATTCTCAATAAGGGCCATATGGCTGCGCAATATCCTGTATACATCAGGATATATGGTCTCAGAATAGAGGGGCAAGGCAACCATTTGCAGGCGGTACAGGATGTCCTTTATCTGCGCATGCGATTCTTTTAATTCCATTAGCTGCAGATTGTGCTGCATGTCGCATGAGCCTGTGCCGGTACAATTGCGGCAATCATGACCGGTTTCCTGTTTTTCAAACAGTTCGTTCATATAGGGCAGAAAATGGTCTTTCTTATTCTTTACATAACGCAGTATCTCATCCAGTATCCGGTTGCACAGCGTTATATACTGCGACGTAGACTGGTGCACTTCAAGTTCCTGTAGTTTCCTGGCCTGCTTTTTCGCAGTTTCGCACAGTGTGTTAATGACGTTATAATACGACCTATCCACTCTTTCCAACAAGGGCTTCAGCGCTTCACTGCTATATGTAAATCCTCTATTCATTTGTTGCTCTGCAGGCAAAAGTATTTCTAAAGAAGGCGCAAGAAACTGATTATCAGTGGGCAAAAAAATGATTTTCGTCAGGTTAAAAACATGTTCTTTTTACATACGAATAAAATAATAAGTAAATATTTAACAGACTGATTACAGTCATAAGCAATTTACCCCGGCGTCTATACCTTGCGTCAAAATAATACGAGATGGTGCCCCTTAGCCTGCTAAAAAAATACAATGTTGCCGTACCCCGCTATACCAGCTATCCTACAGTGCCTCATTGGAAGGAAGGGGAAAGTGTTGATGAATGGCAAAACCGCTTCCGGGGCCGGTTCTCTGCCGGCAACCGGGAAAGTGGCATTAGTTTATATATCCACCTGCCATTTTGTGAGTCACTGTGTACTTACTGTGGCTGCAATAAAAAAATAACTACCAATCATGCTGTTGAAGAAGAATACATCTCCGCCCTTCTGAAGGAATGGAAGATTTATAGGGCATTAATGGACGGAAAGCCTGTTATCAAAGAAATACATCTGGGGGGAGGTACACCTACATTTTTCTCTACAGATAATCTTCAGCGTTTGCTGCAAACCATACTTGCCGACTGCATTATACATGAACAGCACGAATTCAGCTTTGAGGGCCATCCGAACAACACCACCAGGGAACATTTGCAAACATTGTATGACCTTGGGTTCCGCCGCGTAAGTTTTGGTGTTCAGGACAATAATCCCGAGGTGCAGCGCATAATTAACCGGATACAACCCTTTGAAAATGTAAAAAACGTTACGGAAATGGCCCGCGAAATTGGGTACCACTCCGTAAATTTCGACCTCATCTACGGCCTTCCGCTACAAACTGTAGCACATATAGAACAAACAATAAACGCTGCAATTTCATTAAAACCCGAACGCGTAGCCTTCTACAGCTACGCCCATGTGCCCTGGACCAGCAGGGGACAACGACTTTTTGATGAGCATGACCTGCCGGATGCGGAGGAAAAGATAAAACTATACCGCACAGGTAAAGAAATGTTCGCAGCCAACGGTTATAAAGACATAGGTATGGACCATTTTGCCCTGCCGCATGATGATCTTTACAAGGCTTCACAGGAAGGGTGGCTTTTCCGCAACTTTATGGGTTATACCACACAACGCAGCACTATGCTGCTGGGCCTCGGGGTCTCTGCCATCAGCGATTCAGGAAACGCTTTTGCGCAAAATGACAAGACCATACATGGCTATTACAACAAAATAAACAACGCAACATTACCCATAGTAAAAGAATACTTCCTGACCGAAGAAGACCTTGCATTCAGAAAGTATATACTCGACCTGAGCTGCCACGGAAAAACGACCCTCGACCCAAAACACCTGGATGTTTTGAGTCGCCACACTTTGCCTGAGCTCGAAAAACTGGAAGCAGATGCCCTGATCGAAAGGAATGGATACGATTTACAGATTACAGGCCTGGGAAGAAACTTCATCCGCAATATATGCAGCGCGTTCGACCTGCACTTGCTGAGGAGCAAAGCCACCGCAGGCAGAACCTACAGCAACGCAATATGATAAACCTAAACTACCCGGGCAAACTCACTTGTGTGCCTTGCCCGTCCGCGATACTTTAATGTAGCATAGCGCAATCGTGCCTAACCCGGCAGCCAGCACAATGCCCGTGGCGGCAAATATTTTTAACACCGCTAAAACCGGCTGCATCACCTCCTGAAAATTTGTCATACCCACGGCTACCGACCTGTACCCTTTAATAACACCCGCTGTCACCAGCGACAGCCAGAAAAGCATGAGGGAGGCCTGACTCAGCCAGAAAGCCTTGTTGATGATCCTTTTCAGGTTTTCAGCCTGCTCATCAATTTTCAGCATGTACCCTATGCTACCCTGCAATATCATACTGTTTATGCCTATAGTAGCCACCATAGCATGGGCCACGGTTATGTGCGTGCCATGGGTGTAACGGTTTACAGCCGGTACACTCATGAACAGTACCAGCACCAGGTTAGCCAGCACCCAAAACTCAGCCGCCACAAAAAAGCGGTAGGTGATACGGTGCTGTACTTTTTTCTGATCATCCAGCAGCTTTTTGAAACCGGCTATTATATTCACCAGGAACAATACTTCTGTCATACTTACTGCATACGAGAGGTGCCTTATCCATGATGCGCCTGGTACATTGTAAATATGGTGCCCCCAGTTGAACATCAGGTTGGCCAGGCCAAGAAAGTAAAAGAAAAAGACCTTTTTCCCACGGGCAAGGTCAGCGTTGCCGCTTATCTTCACCATGATATACAGCAATGTGCCGTATATCATCTGGTTCCAGGCCCCCACCATTGAGCCATTGGCTTTCCATTGCACTGTTATTTCTTTCAAAAACGACTGGCGGAACCAAGGCACCTGCCACAGGTTCTGCTCTAAAAATGTAAGTGCAAAAAAGAAAACACCTGTAGACCACATCCATACATAGGCCGGTTTAGGTGCTTTAGACCTGTACCATTGCGAAAAATAACAGCCCGCAAACAACAGCCACCCCAGCAAAACAGGCACTCCCAGCACGGGTGGAAATTCCCAGTATTCCCTGCCACCAAACTGCTTAAATGCATAACTGATGAAAACAGCCACAACAGAGGCCATCCATATAAGCATAAATGCTTTTTCACATGTCTTTTTCCTGCCCTCTTCAGCAAAAACCTCATTCTTATAATGCATAATACCTGCTACTGCACCGCTCAGTATCCAGAAGATGGCAGCCGAAACATGCAGCGGCCGCAACTGGTAAAAGGGCAGAAACTTATTATAAACCTCGGGATACAAAAAAGCAAATGTGGACAGGATACCAAGCACCAGCGCCGCAACAAGTAGGAGCAATGTAAACTGAATATATGTTCGATAGATCACCGGCATCTACTTTTTTTCCAGGCTATAGGTACCAGACCAATGAACATCACCGGCCTTTACTTTACTCATTCCGCTCTTATCTACCCATGCCAGAAACTGCACCAGGGCATTTACTTCGCTATCGCTCAGGCCAAAGTCGGGCATCCTGCCCGTACCATGTTTTATCATGGCCTGCATATATAGGGGGCCTTTACCATATTCCGAATAAGTATTCGTCAGGTCCGGCCCCATATAGCCCCCCAGGCCGTATAACTGATGGCAGCTTTGGCAATTGTGGTCTTGCCACACCTGCCATCCGGCGGTTATCTGCGGCGTAGGCATACCTTCAGCATTCTTGTCATCGCAATAGGCATATACCATCAATGATACAAATACGAAAACCGAAAACAATATGACCCATATCCTGGCAGCCATTCTGAAATTTGTGCGCAATTTACCACTGTGCCACATGGTGTATTATGAGCGTGGTCACTTTGTAAAATGACCATAGTCAGATATATAAAAGAAAAAGCCCGGAGTGCTGAACCCCGGGCCTGTATTTTAATATAATTTGTTACTGATTACGGGTCTATCGCCCCCTCCAGTATATCCAGTCGTTCAACATAATGCATCGACTTGGCAATATATTCATGCGCTGGCTCTGAATTGCCTATCTCCGGCAGGTCTTCCAGCAGCCTGGAGTTGTCAAAGACCTGGCCAAGTTCCATAAATTCAAGATATGGGTCTAACCCTGTAAAAAGTACACGCAGGTTGCTCTTGCCTTCAAAAACATCCTCCCAGTAGCTGAGATAATCGGGGTACTGGTAAAGCTCGCTGTCTTCATGAAGCTTGTTCTTCGTCCATAACTTTATCTGCTTCAGCATTGATTTTTCTATGAACTTGAAGGGTGGCAGCTCATCAAAATAATCGGCCAGTGTCTTGGCAAGCTGGTTGGCTGTAGTAGCCGCAGCTGTGCCTGAAGATATATGGTATGTATGGTACTTGCGCTTTGCAAACAATAAGCCGATGATCGCCTTGGCAGTATAATCCATAGGCACAATATCCAGCTTCGAGAATTCATTTACCGGCATCAGCCTCAGGTGGTTGATGGTAGCCATGGCCCACAGTATAACCGGTGAGCGTGGCAAAATAGGGCGGCTGTCGCCCATAATTATAGACGGACGGGCAATAAAGACCTTCTCATCGGGCAGGTGCTTGTGAATAAGCATCTCGCCCTTCATTTTTGTGTAAGTATATTTTACAACGTGGTTTACTTTGGTATTGGGCGACTCATCTTCATGAACAACACGGTCCCTTATGTCTTTGCCACAGATAGTTGCTGTGCCTATATATAGGAATGTCTGCAGGTGCTGTAGTGTTTTTGCCCACAACAATATTTTCTCCAGCCCTCCTATGTTCGCCTTTTCAACCAGTGTATCGTTTACCCTCGAGAAAGAAGTATTCGCCGCAGAATGGATTACCGTATGCACATCATGCAGCAGCTCATTTTCAATCAACTGCTCTGTAAAATGCTCATCAAACAGGTTGCCAACAACGGGGATGATCTTTTTATTATCATAATGGTCTTCATGTACATCAAAGACCTTATGCAACCGTTTTACGGCATCACTATGAGACTGCGCCCTGATCAGGCAATATATTTTTTTTACATCTTCCCTCTTAGAAAGCCTTACCAGCAGTTCGCCTCCTACTAGACCAGTACACCCCGTTAAAAAAATATTCATGTATAATTATCTGCTTTAATTTTTCAATCAAAAAGTTCTAACCCCAATATTCCAAGAATGATCAGGGAAATGGATATTATTTTCGCTACAGATACCGGTTCTCCAAACCATATCATCCCTATCACGGCTATAAGCGCGGTGCCTACACTTGCCCAAATAGCATAAGCTATACTCACCTGCATCTTTTCCAGCACAAATACCAAAGCCGCCAACGCCATTCCGTAAAACAGGAACACCAGTATGGAAGGTACCAGCTTCGTAAAGCCCTTAGCATAATGCATGCACACCGTACCCAACACTTCAAACACAATGCCTAACCCAAGTATGAGCCATTTGTACGTTAATATTTTCATTAAATAGTTTGTGTTATATAATAAAAATTAAATGTACAAGTCCCTAAGTCGGCGAAATTAATCTTTTCTGCTGACTTATAAGCGTTAAGGCGAAAATAGGTGATTTATCCTAATGTGAAAGGCGCAGCCTAATCAGCGCAAACGGTCAACAGACCTCACCAGTTTTTCATCTTTACGTATGCCGATGATGGCCATGAACAGGAAAACAACAGCTGCCACCGGCAACAAAGCCCCAACCCAGTAGCTTTCGCTGGAGGGTAAGGCATTTAAGTTTCTTGTACGCGAAAGTGCGATAGTAACAAATGAGCATACTGCCAGTATACTCAGAAAACTCATGGCTATCTGCCGCTTACGGTTACCGAACATGAAAATGGTAATAAGGGGCAAAATGGCCATAACCAGCGCTATAAGCAGTGAAGGAAAATGATCGTTCACCCTTACTTCCTTCAGCGTATCCACACCATTCTCCATGATATGATACCTGTACACACCAAAATAAAGTACGCCCGCGTTCAGCAGGGCGGCTATCAATAGCCAAAGGGATTGCTTGCGTTGTATCATAGTTATTAGCTTATTTGAATATTAGCTGATTATTTTTTTCCCGAAGAACGGCACTAACGCTTCCGGAATAACAACACCTTCAGGTGTCTGATGGTTTTCCAGAAGGCAGGCCATTATTCTGGGCAATGCCAGTGAGCTGCCATTCAGCGAGTGTACCGGGTGAATCTTTCCATTGCCATCCTTATACCTCGCTTTCAACCGGTTCGTCTGGAAGGTCTCAAAGTTGGAGACTGAGCTCACCTCCAGCCAGCGTTCCTGCGCTGCGCTGTACACCTCAAAATCATACGTCAGTGCTGAAGCAAAACTCATATCCCCGCCGCAAAGCCTCAGTATTCGGTATGGCAATTCCAGCGACTGCACCAACTTCTCCACATGATGCACCATTCCTTCCAATGCTTCATAACTCTTTTCAGGATGTACAAGCTGCACTATCTCCACCTTATCAAACTGGTGTACACGGTTCAGCCCCCGCACATCCTTGCCATAAGACCCTGCCTCGCGCCGAAAACAAGGAGAATAGGCTGTCATTTTTACCGGCAGGTCGCTCTCTTTAATAATGGTATCACGGTATATATTGGTAACGGGCACTTCGGCTGTCGGTATCAGGTAAAAGCCATCGGCTGTCACATGGTACATCTGGCCCTCCTTATCCGGCAACTGGCCTGTGCCATATGCCGAGTCTTCGTTTACCATAAAGGGCGGGCAATATTCCGTGTACCCTGCATCTATATTATAGTTCAGAAAATAATTTATCAATGCCCGCTGCAGCCTGGCACCTTGTCCTATGAAAACGGGAAAGCCCGCACCGGTTATTTTGGTGCCCAACTCCAGGTCCATAAGGTTATACTTATCCGTTAGTTCCCAGTGTGGCAGTTTCTGGGTTTGCAATGCAGGCATATCTCCTCCCGATCGCACTACTACATTTTCCTCCGGGGTCTTGCCCGCAGGCACACTGCTGTGCGGCAGGTTGGGCAGCAGCACTACCAAGTCATGCTGTTCTTTCTCTAATGCTGATAGCTGCTCCGAAACCTCGCGGGCGCGGTCTTTGTTTTGCGCCACCACGGCTTTCAGCTCTTCGGCTTTCTCCCGCTCGCCCTTTGCCATATGCTGGCCTATCTGCTTCGATGCGCTGTTCACCGATGCAGCAAGGTTATCATTCTCCACTTGCAGCGCACGGCGGCGCTCATCTATATTTATTATCTTATCTACAAGCTCCGGCTCCTTAAAATTCTTTTTCGCAAGCCCTGCCAGTATCAATTCTTTATTCGTTCTGAATAATTGTATAGGTAACATAAAACACTGAATATTGGGCGGCAAAGATACTCTTAATAGGCTAAAAGAAAGTTTATTGATATACCAGGGTGCATTTCGTATTGTCGCATAGCAATAATTAGCATGGGAGTCCTTTTACTGACAATTTGTGATGCCCGCCACTGGTACACGTTTTCCGCCGTTGTCGGTCTTATCTTCTGACCGACAACAACTCGCTCAGAACCCGGTTCTCCGTAATCTTCCTTTAAAAACGAAGTTAACTGTTAGTCTTCTGCTATGGCGTAGGTTAACAGTTTAGAGTATGTAACACCAACAACAGTGAGATTATCTCCTCCACCCATATAACTAAGTTATAGAGACGGACTTAATGGGGATTTTTTTAACGTTTACTTATTCTTTATTTTTCTACATTCAAATCATGAAACTACTATACGCCCTGCTCCTATCATTCATATTTATCGCATCATGCTCCGAGCAAAAAGGAATCAAAGACGAAGCGAAAATTGATACTGCTAAACGACCGGATGTATTTGCTTTCAGGGCTAAACTACAGATAAGCGATTATATACGCCGCATATTCCAGGACAAGAACGGAAACCTTTGGTTCGGCACTACCAGCGATGGTGTATGCCGATACGATGGAAAGTCATTAACCTATTTTACTAAGAAGGATGGGTTCGCTGGCTTCGGCGTAAGGGCTATAGCAGAAGATAAAGAAGGCAACATCTGGTTCGCCACAGAAGCTGGGGTATCAAAACTTGCCGGGGGGAGTTTCACCAATTTCTCCATGAGAGATGGCCTGAGAGATAATAATGTCTGGAGCATATTAATAGACAGGGTGGGTATCATTTGGTTTGGCACCGATGACGGGGTAAGCCGTTACGATGGTCATACCTTTAAAGACTTTCCATTACCACGGAAAAATGTGGAGTATAGTTCCAGGTTCAGCCCCAGCCAGGTATGGAGCATCTGCGAAGACAACGCAGGCAATATTTGGTTTGGCACTGCGGGCGCGGGCGCCTGCCGGTACAACGGAAATACCTTTACCACTTACACCTATAAAGACAGCCTGACCAGCAATATGATTGCCTGCATAATGAAAGACAAAAACGGTAATATATGGCTGGGCAGCAGGGGCGGGGGCGCTACATGCTACAACGGAAAATCGTTCACCCATTTCAATACAGAAGATGGCCTGGCCGGCAATAATATATGGGACATCCTGCAAGAAAGTAACGGCGACCTGTGGTTTGCCACAAGTGGCGGGGGAGCATCGCGGTACAACGGGCGGTCGTTCACCACGTTCACAGAAAATGATGGCCTGACCGACAACCAGATACAAAGTATATATGAGGATAAGGTAGGTAAACTATGGTTCGGCTTCTCAGGTGGTCTTTTTCGGTTTGATGGAAAAGGCTTTATCAATATTTCGAAATACGGGCCGTGGCAGTAGAGACACGACTGAAATGAGAACACGGGTTGTTCAGGATATTCCCCTACTGGTACTCGTTTCCAACCACTCGCATATAATTACTACCCGCACCATACTTCTCCCTAATCACCTCCCTATCAATCACATACATATAATGCCACTAAATTCAAAAACCTGCCAAACGTAATACAGTCAAGCATTTCGGGCGAAACACATTTTTCCGTCATGGTACAGCAAACTGTACCATCATGTATCTTTTATTTTGCTGCCACCACCACACTCCCGAACTTTACCTCACTCCCAAAAAAATGGGACATGTTCTTTGACATACTGCTTTGTGAAGTTCGTGCCGTAGTGAGCATTCACATCCATGTGGCCCGAAGGGGTGGTTATTTTTCCACTCCTGTAAAAAAGTGCGCAAATAGTGCGCAAAAATTATTTTGTTGTCTTATGTATAATAGTAGATTACACATTAAAACTGCAACCCAAAAAAGTGTGCGAAAAAATGTGCAAAAAGTACTTTCCCCCCTACTCCCTGACTTACGACTTATGACTCACGACTTATGGTTGATTATACCTATATGGGGTATATTTATACCCTTTTATACCCATTTATACTTGTATAGAAATACGCATATAGTTGCCCATGGCGCATTTCACCTACGTCACTAAAAGTGATTGACCCCCGCCGGCTATATCCCGAAATTATACCTTTCACCCGCCGTAGCTTTTTCAGCGAAGGAGGGCACCACTTCGACAAAGTGGCATTTTTAAACCTATTAACCCTTTAACCTATTAACCCATTTACCCAATTAACCCATTACCCATTTAACCCTACCTTTGCGGCATGTCATTTTTCAAATCAGCACGGCCATTTGTCATCGCCAGCCCCTGCACGTACAACTAAACCAAAGTGTAAGGTAATTCCAGGGCGAGGCATTCCCTCCTTTAGCCAATACTTATGACGCGTAGTGCTCTGATTAATGTCACTACTTCTTTCTCTTCGCCCGTTCATACTGCACCGGCCACACCATTTCATCATAGCCTAACTCACGTGCGGCACGTAGGGGGAAATATGGATCGCGAAGCAGCTCACGCGCCATGAATATCAGGTCTGCCTGTCCGTTGGTCAGTATGGCTTCTGCCTGTTCGGGAGTAACGATGATACCAACAGCCCCGGTGAGGATACCTGCTTTCCGCACGGCCTCTGCAAATGGCACCTGATAGTTGGGTTTGGCAGGTATCTTCACATGTGGTACTACACCACCTGATGAACAATCTATAAGGTCAACACCTTTGTCTTTAACTATTTGTGCCAGCCGCACAGAATCAGTTACGGTCCACCCTTCATCCACCCAGTCGCTGGCAGAAATGCGCAAAAATAACGGATACTCTTCCGGCCACTCACTTCTCACAGCATCAATTATCTCCAGCAGAAAACGGATTCGGTTCTCAAAAGTCCCACCGTACTTATCAGAGCGATGATTACTCAGCGGCGATGTGAATTCATTGATGAGGTAGCCATGTGCGCCATGTATCTCTATTACTTTGAAACCTGCCTCCAGCGAGCGTTTTGCTGCGGCCTTAAACGCTGCCACAATTTTCGCTATGCCGGATTCTGTAAGCTCTTCGGGCATGTTCTGCTCATCTGTGAAAGGTATGGCACTCGGCGCTACTGACATCCACCCACCTTCGGATTCCGGGATGAACTTATCGCCATTCCACGGCTCAGTGATACTTGCCTTACGCCCTGCATGTGCCAGTTGGATGCCCGGTACGCTTCCCTGCTGTTCTATAAATGCAGTGATTTTTATCAGCGGGCCTATTTGTTCATCCTTCCACAACCCCAGGTCGTTTGGCGATATTCTGCCTTCGGGTGTTACAGCTATAGCTTCAGTGAATACCAAACCAGCTCCGCCAACAGCGCGACTTCCGAGGTGCACAAAATGCCAGTCGTTGGCAAAGCCGTCCTCGCCTGAATACTGGCACATAGGGGATACCACTATCCTGTTCCTGACAGTGATGCCACGTATCGTCATGGGAGTAAATAATAATGGCGTCAAACTTTATAGTTTGTAGTTTAAAAAAAGTGCTTCTTCTTTTGCCGAAGATGGGTCGAAATCAATACTGAACTCGTTGTTTTTGCCCTGCTCCCGGAGCAGCACACCCGATATATGCAGTATCTCCTTCTTTTTCTCCGACATAGCAAACATAAACCCGTAAGGAATGAATTCTTTCACCGTCTCCAGTCGTGCTTCTGCATTCTTTATTTTCTCTATCAGTATCATTTTATCATAAACAATGAGGCTTTTATCGTTCAGCAGCCCTGCCAGCGCAGCATAGTTTTTCGCTTTCAGCAGCTCCGTTATTTTCACTATCACCACTACCTTCGACAATACCAGTTCCAGCCGTTCTTTAGGGTAGGTCTTTACCAATTTCTGTCCGTCGCCAAAAGTGATAGCGCTCTGTATCTCGTCAAAATTGTTACGGTCACCCGCCAGGTGCTTGTAGAACAGCATCGCAATGTTAGAGATATTCAGTTCAGTTATTTTCACATTACTGTCAAGAACCGGGCTGTTTTTTATTTCCACACGGTAAAACTTCTTTCCGGCCTTCGTTACGCCATTCGAGTAAGTACCCACACCGCTATAAAAGCCGGTAATCTCCTTAATTGCATATTGTGCCAGATCATTTGTGCTGGGCAGTTTCAAAATAGCAGTATCGGATAAAGCTGTTGGGGCCGGGCCTACTTCCCGCGGGGCTGAAGGTTTTTTTACATCTTGCCCGTCCTGCTTCTCATCTGCACTGCCACATGAGGTAAAGCATACTGCAAGCATTATTATATATAAAGCGCGCATGGTTTTTTCTGCAAATATAAATGAATACAAACGGTCGGGATAAAATTACACACTTCAAAATAGGTCATTAACTTGCACCCATGTTCGCCGATGTCATTATTCCGCTCAATCTGCCCCAGGTGCTTACCTATGGGGTGCCGGTAGAGATGCAGGAACTACTGCAGCCGGGAATGCGCGTGGAGGTGGCCCTGGGCAAGAACAAACAATATGCCGGTATTGTGGAGCGGCTGCACAATGAGCGGCCAGAGGCATACCAGGTAAAGCCGATCAAAGGCATAATTGACGACGACCCGGTAGTGAATGAAAAGCAGCTGCAGTTCTGGCGGTGGATAGGGCAATACTATATGGCAGCCCCCGGGGAGGTAATGCAGGCTGCGCTGCCTGCCCACCTGAAGCTGATGGGCGAGACCCGGCTGGAGTGGATAGGAGAAGACGCTGCAGACTATGGCTGGAGCGATGCCGCACACCTGGCCGCCGATATGCTGATACTGCGCAAAGAGATAACCATCAGCGAACTGCGCAATACGATAGGTACGCGGCATTTTGCTGCCGTATTGAATGAGCTGCTGGAAAAGGAAGTATTGCAGATAAATGAGTCCCTTGAAGCTACCTATCGGCCGCGCCGCGAAAAAGTGGTGGTACTGGCGATTGCTCACAAGGGAGAACCTGCTATGATAGCCCTGTTCGACCAGCTGGCCAAGGCGCCTAAACAACTGGAGTTGCTGATGGCCTATACAGAGCTGTCTGTAAAACATGGGTTGGTAAAACAGAACGACCTGCTCGACCGTACAAAAGCCACCTCAGCACAGTTAAAGGCATTAGTGGCCAAAGGGGTCTTTATCATTGAGGAACAGAACGTAGACCGTATATTATATAAAGGCGATAAAGAAGCTAAGGAGATCGTTTTTACACCTGCCCAGCAAAAAGCATATACCGAACTTGACAATGGCTTAGCAGAAAAAAACGTCGCCTTGCTGCACGGCGTTACCGGCAGCGGCAAAACGCTGCTCTATATTCACAAGATAAAAGAATGCATAGCTGCGGGCAGGCAAGCCATACTTTTGTTGCCCGAAATAGGGCTAACCACGCAGCTGGTACGCCGCCTTCACGCCTACTTCGGCGACATTTTAGGGGTATATCATTCACATTTCAGCAATAACGAGCGGGTAGAGATATGGGAGAAGGTGCGCAAAGGTGTGTACAAAGTAGTTGCGGGTCCTCGTTCGGCCCTCTGGCTGCCTTACAGCGATATTGGCCTTATCATAACGGATGAAGAACACGACAGCTCTTACAAACAAAAAGACCCTTCTCCCCGTTTCCATGCGCGTGATGCGGCTATATATCTGGCATCTTTGTTCGATGCTAAAGTAATTCTCGGTTCGGCTACGCCCTCTGTAGAGAGTCTTTTTAATGTGCAGCAGGGCAAATATGCCTATATAGGCCTGAAAGACCGCTACCTGGGCGTGGATATGCCAGCTATTGAGGTGATCAATGCAAAGTCGCTGGAGACAGTGCGAAGAAGCGGGGTGAAATTGTTGACACCAGAGCTGCAACAGGCTATGCTGGAGGCGTTGCAAAACCGCAAGCAGATCATCCTCTTCCAGAACAGGCGTGGCTATGCACCGCTCCAGCTATGTACTATTTGCGGCTGGGTGCCGCAGTGCAAGAATTGCTCGGTATCGCTTACTTATCACAAAAGTACCGACAAGCTGCATTGCCACTATTGCGGGTTGAAGGCTGCCGTGGTGCTTTCCTGCCCACAATGCGGCAGTAATAAACTGGTGAGTAAAAGTTTCGGCACGGAGAAAATTGAGGAAGAGGTGCAGCAGGTCTTTCCGGAAGCAAAAGTAGCCCGCATGGATGTGGACAGTATGCGTGGCAAACACAGCATGAATGAACTGCTCGACCAGCTTGAAAAACGGAAAGTGGATATACTTGTTGGCACCCAAATGGTGGTGAAAGGGCTGGACTTTGCATCGGTATCGCTGGTAGGCATACTCAGCGCAGATAGTATATTGAGTTATCCCGATTTCCGTGTTAATGAACGAGCCTTCCAACTAATGGAGCAGGTAAGCGGACGCGCAGGCAGGGTAGATGGCAAAGGCCGTGTGCTGATACAGGCATATAATACAGAGCACCCTATACTGAAAATGGTGAAGGAACATGATGTACACAACTTTTATATAAACGAGATAAACTACCGCGAGCGGTTCAGCTATCCGCCATATACCCGTCTCATAAAGATCATCTTTAAACACCAGGACGAGCCTAAAGCAATTTTTGCCGCGGCCCGCATGGCAGAAGCGTTACAGGTCATGCAGGGCATTGGCATACAGGGCCCGGCACCAGCACTTATACCACGTGTGCGCAATCAATACATACACGAGATATGGATAAAATGCCCGCGCGATAATAAGTTATTAGATTCCGTGAAGAGCTTTATCAAAAACCAGCGGCAGCTCATCCTCAGCCAAAAAGGCAATACCAATGTACAGGTGATATTTGATGTGGACCCGATGTAAAAAGGAGTGCGATGCACTCCTTTTTATATTACTCAGATACAGATTAACTTATAACTTTATCAGGTCATCCGTATGGGCGTCGTAAAAGTTATATTCCGTAAGCGGTGAGCTGTTATCACCTAATACTTTCAGTTTCACTTTATGCAGTTTCTCCCACTTCTTGGCTATTGATGGTTTCAGGAAGGAGCCTTTGGTCAGGTACCCTTCCACTATAGGGTTCACATGCAGTTTTAGTTTGCCATGCCCTTGTGTTACCAGGTATTTAAGGTCTTTCTCTATATCATCGCCAAGCAGCATTGAAGGGCCTATTTTCCCAGTCCCTTTGCAGGTAGGGCATGCCTCTGTGATGGATATATTCAGCTCAGGTCTCAGGCGCTGCCTTGTTATCTGCATCAGCCCGAATTTGGATACCGGCAGTATGGTGTGCCGTGCCCTGTCAGTAGCCATCAGGGCTTCCATTTCTTCATAGAGCTTTTTCCGGTTCTCCGGCAGCTTCATGTCTATAAAGTCAACTATGATGATGCCTCCCAGATCGCGCAGGCGTAATTGGCGCACTACTTCTCCCGCTGCTTCCAGGTTGGTAGCAAGTGCATTCTGCTCCTGGCCTATGTCTGCACTGCGTGTGCCGCTGTTCACATCTATCACATGCAGCGCCTCAGTATGTTCTATTATAAGGTACGCGCCGCTGTTCAGGTTCACCGTTTTCCCAAATGCAGCTTTCACCTGTTTCGATACACCATAAGTGTCAAAAATCGGCTGGCTGGCAGTATGCATGGTCACGATCTCTGCCTGCTCGGGAGCTATACGGGATATATAATCTTTGGTTTCGCCAAGCAGCTTTTTGTCGTTTACCACTATTTTCTGGAAACTCACGCTCAGCAAATCGCGGATGATGGATGTGGTCTTATCCTGCTCGCTCAGTACCATTTGTGGCGCTTTGGCACCTTTCAGGTTCTTTTGCAGGGTTTTCCACATTTTCTCCAGCTCCAGTATATCTGTATGCAGCTCGGTTGTACTCTTTCCTTCGGCCGCGGTGCGCACTATCACGCCAAAGTTTTTCGGCTTTACGCTTTCCACTATTTTCTGCAGGCGCTTACGCTCCTCGGCCGAGTGTATCTTGCGCGATATAGCTACCACATCGTTGAACGGTGTTACTACTACAAAACGGCCGGGCAATGATATTTCGCAGCTAAGGCGCGGGCCTTTTGATGAGATAGGCTCTTTAAGTATCTGTACTACTACTTCCGGTTTCCCGTTAAATACTTCTGTTATTTTGCCGTTCTTCAGTATCTCCCCTTCATTCTTGAACTTGCCCATATCCTCACCCCAGGCCGGGTTGCCTTCTACAGACTGCTTGGTGAATTTTACCAGCGAACGTAAGTGAGGGCTGAGGTCGGTATAATGAAGGAATGCGTCTTTTTCATAACCTACATCCACAAACACGGCATTGAGACCGGGCATCAGTTTCTTGATCTTACCAAGATACAGGTCGCCCACGGCAAACTGGTCTTGCCCTCTGCCATAGTGAAGCTCTACCAGTTTCTTATCTTCCAGTAAAGCTATTTCAACACCTTCCGGTGACGAGTTAATAATAAGTTCTTTGTTCATTCTTATACCAGTTCAGCTCCGGCTATGCATATCGCCCCCATACTATATTGTATGTATGGGTTTCAGGCTGTAATAACATACCCGCACACCACTACCGGTTTACACTGGCAGGGGTGTGCGGAATAGGCAAAATGAGTCAGGAGAGTGGTTAGATAGCCTATTTGTTCTTCTTATGACGGTTCTTTCTCAGGCGCTTTTTGCGTTTGTGAGTAGCTATCTTATGTCGTTTTCTTTTTTTACCGCAAGGCATAACTTGAGTGTTTTAAAAGTTACTTTAATGAATTTATATGTTGGTCAATTTCATTGCTGAAACCAGGGTCATTCACTATCCGTTTACATTTTTCCAGCAATTCTATTGCCTTCTTCTTATCTCCTTTTCCTTCGTAGGCCTGTGCCAGAAAATAAAGCGCTTCCTTATTTTCCGGTTCCTGCTTCAATACAGTTTCGAAGCGGCCTACTGCTTTATCAAACTGCCCTGATTGTATGGCCATTCTGCCTAACACCAGATTTGCCGGTATGTGGTCAGGTTTTTCACGGGTAATGGCCAAAAGTATCTGCACGCCCTTCATTGGCTCTCCTGTCCCCTCCACATATGCCGTAGCTAAAGCTATTTTTGCTTCTTCGTTATCCGGGTTTATCTTTAACGACTGCTCCAGACAACCGATTGCTTCGCCAGCGTCCCACATTTGCACCGATGGAGATTGCTCCCGTTCCATCAACTGCAAATAATTTTGGGCTGCAAAGGTGAGCTTTTTTTCCGAATTTTCCAATTTAGCCCCTTTGGCCATATAATAGGTGGCTACATGGGGTTCATGATTACGGCCAAAAACCTTCGCCAACCGCTCAAAAACAACAGCCATGCGTGATGAATCACGTATGGCTGCAAGTTCATTTTCAATCATTTTCGCTGTATCTGCAGCCGGTTTGGGCAATTGTGCC
This sequence comes from uncultured Flavipsychrobacter sp., assembly GCA_964430995.1. GTDB lineage: Bacteria > Bacteroidota > Bacteroidia > Chitinophagales > Chitinophagaceae > Nemorincola. The sequence goes on along the minus strand of CAYSIG010000001.1, from coordinate 167,664 downwards.
TTAGCTGCAGCCAGTATAGAATCGAATGAGGCAGGTTGAGCAATATCATGCGCATCATGCCCCTGGGCCACCGCACCACCCGAATTTGGCCGCTGCATCTCTGCAACCGGCTTCTTGGCCGGCGGTACCGTATTACCTCCCCAGTATAAAAGAGCAATCAGTCCTATTGCAATAATTATTGCTATGTAATGTATTCCCTTCAAAGCATCATAATTTCGATGCAAATGTACGGTAAAACACGGCAGCAGTCATTAGTTTTCAGTCAGGTCGGCATCAGAGTGTTCTACCAGCTCATGCTTCGACTCCTTAACAGCCTGCACAAACTCTTTTGCAGGCTTAAATGCCGGGATGAAGTGTTCCGGTATTTCTACGGCCACATTCTTTTTTATGTTGCGGCCTATCTTTGCGGCACGCTTCTTCAAAATAAAACTGCCGAAGCCCCTTACATAAACCGGCTCACCTTCAATAAGCGAAGTTTTTACTTCTTTAAAAAAGGTTTCCAGAGCTACCAGGATGTCCACCTTTGGTATACCGGTCTTTTCTGCTATCGTGCCTACAATGTCTGCTTTTCTCATAATGGATAGAAATGATAAGTGATAAAATAGTATAGTGTTTGAATAATTCTTCTTCTGTTTTTTAAATCAACTATCAGACCATTTTATACCTTGGTCTAAAAAAAATCTGATTTTAGTTGGTAGATATTTTTTTACCATAAAAATTCATTCCCTCAAACCCTTTCCCACGGGTAATCACACCCCACAGCCCCACGACTTCCTATTGAAAGATAAAACTACTATATTTTTATGTACTTACCAAAAATATATAAATCACACAATATGTGGGGAATACGATGGGGAAAAATTTCCACAAATTTATAGTCAATCGAATACAATTATGTGGAAATTTATATGCAAATGTAAACTAATTCGATTAGTATTTATGACAATTGTTTGAATTTTTGTTCAATGCTTATTAATATTTTTGCCGAAATATTCAGAAGTTGGACAACAGGAAGCGTAAAGCAGTCGCATGGTGGTTACTGGCAGGTGTTATCATGATCATTATACAGACCTTGCTTGGCGGTATCACCCGGCTCACCGGTTCCGGTCTTTCCATCACCCAATGGAAACCTATTTTAGGCGCTCTGCCGCCCCTGAATGCCGAACAGTGGAACGAAGCATTTGATAAGTACAAACAAATAGGCCAGTTCAAATACCTGAACAGCGATTTCACCCTTTCCGATTTTAAGTTCATCTATTTCTGGGAATGGCTGCACCGGGAATGGGCCCGCCTGCTGGGTGTTGTTTTCGCCATAGGTTTTGTGTTCTTCCTCGTAAAAGGCTATTTCCATAAAAAAATGATAAAGCCTTTTATCGTTTTGTTCCTGCTGGGTGCCTTGCAGGGCCTTATAGGGTGGATAATGGTGGCCAGCGGCCTTAATGATACCAACCTTTATGTGGACCATATAAAACTCGCTCTGCATTTTGTTTCGGCGATGGTGTTGGCCTGCTACACCCTATGGTTTGCTTTACAGCTACTAATACCCGAAGAAAAACGGACCACCAACACCAGGCTGAACAAATATACCATTGCCATTGTTCTTTTATTGTTTGTGCAGCTGGCATATGGGGCATTTATGGCCGGGCTGAAAGCCGCCATGAGCGCACCTACATGGCCCACTATAAACGGCATGATAGTGCCCGACAATCTTTTTATCGCCAGCCTGCTCAGCGATAAGATAAATGTGCACTTCATACACCGGGGCATAGCATACCTCCTTGTTGTGCTGCTGGTATCCTGGTTCATATCGGCCGGGCGGGCGGCTACGGCGGGCAGCGCCACACTGCTAAACAAAACAAAGTGGTGGCCGTTGTTGCTTGTTGCGCTGCAGATAATACTGGGTGTTGTTACTGTAATTTCAGCACCATCAATGGTGCCGGGTAAATTCGGCGGTTTCGAGATACTGGCCGAAACACACCAGCTTGTCGCCATGTTCTTACTGATGGCACTGGTGGTGAATTTGTATGTAGTGAGGAGAACTACCTGATGTACTTCCCAATAACCGGAAAACCCCTTAGCTCGCCCTTCTCCTGTGTATATACATAGTACAGGTAGGCCACAAACAATATGGTACCCGAAAGCAGGTGCATGCCTGTATTATCGGTAAAGTAGAACACGCCGTAATTGACAGCAAAAAGCACCAGCATCAGCCCTATATATTTAAACATACGCGGCAGGTCGTAAGGTATGGGGTAATACTTCTGCCCCCAGTAATAAGACAGCGCCATCATTACCCCATAGCACAGCAGCGTGCCCCAGGCGCATGCATAATAGCCCCACGTAGGTATCAGCAGCCAGTTGAAAATGATGGTGACTACCGAGCCTATCAACATGATGTAAGTACCGTACTGTGTCTTGTCCGTCAGCTTATACCATACGGTGAGGTTATAATAAACACCCAGGAAAATGTACGACAGCAGCAGCACCGGCACTACCCCCAGCGCCTCCCTATATTCCTTGCCCACAAAATGTTTCCAGATGTCTATATACAGCATGATGTTCAGGAACATGACTGCCAGCAATATCACAAACCACTTCATGATGCGGGCATAGGTCTGCTTCGAATTCTTCTCACCCGATATAGAAAAGAAGAACGGTTCTGCCGCCAGCTTAAATGCCTGTATCACTAAGTATATAAGCGCCGCCAGCTTCAGTGCCGCCGAATAAAAACCCAGCAACCGCAACGATTCCTCGCCCGGCTCGGGAGACAGTTTCTGGTACATCACCCGGTTCAGCGAATCATTCATCACACCTGCAAAACCCGCTATCAGTATAGGGTAGCCATACCTGATTACCTTATTGAAAATGGCCTTATCAAACTGCGGACGGTAATCCTTCAACTCGCCCAGCAACAGCAACAGCGTAACCACACATTGTATGATATTGGCGAACAGGATAAAACCCAGGCCCCAATGCCGGGCATACCAGCCCGCGAAAGCGCTATCAGGACTGCCTGCTGCAATATCATCGCCATAGCTGAACAGGAAAACGATAGTAAGCACATAGGCAATGATGCCTATCACCTTCGTAAATGCGTATTTGCGCGGGCGGTTCTCCTTGCGCATTCGGGCATACGGCAGTGCCGATAGGGCATCGAGCGCAATGATGACCGCGCACCAGCCCACGTACTCCACATGGCTGCCCAGCTCTGCGAAAACAGCCAGGGGATCGCGAAAAATGTACAATACCACCGTGAGCAGCAAAGTGCTGATGAGCATTGCCGTTATCTGTGTGCGGTAGAGCTTCTGTTTATCCTCGGTAGTGCTGAACCGGAAAAAAGCAGTTTCCATGCCATAGGTGTAGAGCACATTCATCACCGGGAATAAGGAATACATGTACTGAAACCTGCCAAATTCCACCTGGCCTGCCTTAGAGATAAGGATGTAAGTGAAATAAGGGGTAAGCAGATAAGTAAGCAGCCGGGCAGCAATATTGCTTACTCCATACCATACCGTTTGCCCTGCCAGTTTTTTTAGAGACAATTATTTTATGATTTACTGATTAAAGCCAAAAGTAAATAGTAGCAGGCATATAACAGGCATATAATACAACTTATATCATCCGCTAACGCGGAAAACAGTGGATAACAGAATTATTCACAAATCCTGATATCTGACTGCCGGCCATCTTCGAGCAAGGAACCAACGTAACATCCATTGTTGTTTAAGCTGACGGCACCTAATGCGACAATTTCTGACCCGCGTTTTATGACAATTCCGATGGAACCATCCTCTTCCGGTGCCATAGCAAATTCGAGACGCATGTTTACGTTATTTTCAGGATATAAATTTCCGGTAAGGTATGGTGGAGTTCTGTTTGTTATTTCAAATACATAATTTACATTATCAATAACTCCGTGCAGCTTGTTGCTACCTGAAGTGCCTGACTGCTGCTGTTTTGCTGTATTGGCAGCAGGCTGATCACCCTGATCTACAGATACCGGGTGAGTTTCCGTAGGCGCTGTATTCTGTACGTTAGTTCCGGTCGCGGGTAAGGAAGTGCCGTCGGAACCTGAATTCACCATTTTTTTAAAATTGAACGTTGAGTCATTGGCATATTTTTCTTTCAACATATTGTTCATGAACATTCCTGCGCTAACCAGGTTCCATAGCATGAAAAAGATAAATATGCCTATGGCAGCAAGTGTTATGGCAAAGATGTTTTTCCCTCCCGAAATTTCATTGATAGCCCTGAACGCACCAACGCAAAAAATAAACCAGATACCCAGCAAACCGTATGCCACAATACCGGCATAACCTGCCATTTTCACTATTGGCCGGTCTTGTATGTTTGCCATTATCTTCTGACCATTTGCAATAAATTCCTGAAATTCTGCTTTATCGCCGGCATTGATTTTGCCATTGGGTGTGCCAACAGCTTCACTCGCATCTCTTAACAGAGGGGTCATTTTTTTCATTTCATTTTTTGCAGCAATACCCATCTGAACCACATAGGGGTCTGTGTTGGCAATACCGGTTGTTGCCAGGTTGATCAAAGAATTGAAAACGATAAGCACACCTACTACGTAATTGAAACTTATGAACATCCTGGTCATATTTGCTTTACCTCCAACCATGGAATAAGCGACCCTTATAATAAGCACTGAAATTATGGCCCCAATGAGGTATATAGCCGCCTTGCCCGCGAACCTGGAAAGCAATACCTCGTCTTTTGACATCAGTGCTTTGAGGTCGGTATTATCTTCTCCGGTAAATGCCAGAAACAACAGTGTGACGACAAATGATACAAACAGAAAAATGATGCTGTTTTGAGATGCGTCTTTAGTATCTTCCTCTGAAGATTTCTTTAAAAGAAATTTCTTTGGTGAGCCTACCAATACAGCAAAATCGCTGAAATAGGACGGGAAATATTTTAAAAGCTTTTCAAGAAAATCCATAAATAAACTGTTTTTTGCCGTTACGGGCACTATTATATTCTTTTCCCAGGCCATTAATAACCGAAGCCAACATCTTATACCTTGCACAGAAAACCCTTTGAGCAGGTATTGTTCAGTCATTTTTTGGCATAGCGCAATATAAGTCATATATTTTATAATTCTTATTTTTATGCCCAACCTAGTTCGTTTGGGAATAAATAGGATGGCATGGCTTTTTTTGTTGCCGGACATCAGGAAACAAATTTATCAGGGGAATAAATGTTTCCATTCAACTTAACTGATTACATGATGCTGGTAGGATTAGACAATATCAGGGGAAACAATGCGTTATTTGTTTAAATTTGGCAATACTTTCTGACAATGATATTCTCAAGGCATATATTATTTATAATATTATTTATTTCAATTGTGCAGGATATGGGCGCCCAAGACAGGCCTATAGGCTACTGGCGGTCGCATTTGCCCTATAATTCTGTTATCGGGGTTGCGGCCAATGGGAATACACTGTATGCAGCAGGCACTAAAGCTTTCTTTACTTTAAACGGAGCGGACCTTAGTGCAGGTCCAGTGCCTTACAGTAAAGTAGAAGGTATGGCTGATATAGGTATGCAAAGCGTAGCATATGATCAGACTACCGGCACCACGATACTGGTTTATGCCAATGGGAACATTGACCTTTTTAAAGAAGGAGAAGGTACGTTCTATAACGTTCCCGACTTCAAGATAAAAAGTATCTCCGGCACCAAGTCGGTAAGCGGGGTTTTTGCCGAAAATGGTATTGCCTATGTAAGTACCTCCATTGGCATACTGGTAATAGACCTGAGTACGCACTATATTGAGGAGACCTATAAATTCATTGCCAGCAATGAAACGATACCCATCAATGGCTTCGTCAGAAACGGGGGTTTCTTTTATGCTTTTACAAAAGGTGGTGTTTACAAAGCACCTGTTACCAGCCCGCAGCTACAGAATTTTCAGGTTTGGGACCTGATAGATACAAACCCCGGATACATTTATGTGGCCAGTGTGGGCAACAAACTGTATGCCGGTAACGAAAGTTCGGTATACATATTGACAGATGATACATTCCGCGTAGCCTATACCTGTGATACGAACAGGGTCATTACGCATATTGATGCAGGGCAAACTGCATTGCTCATAAGTGAGTACAATGGTTCGATATTCAAGGGAGCCGTAAAATTAATGAACCTGGATAACAGCATTACGGATTCTTTCTACCATGATATTCTATACCCGAAACAGGCTGTGCAGATAGCGGACAATACGATATGGGTAGCAGATGCCTTTAACGGGCTATATAAACTGAACCCCAATGGGGTAAACATTTATATTCCTGCCGGGCCACCGGATGAAGGCTGTTCGGATGTATATGCTCATAATAAAAATTTCTGGGTAGCGCATAGCGGCTACACAGACCGGTTGTATCCCCAAACGAGTTTTGGCGGCGTAAGCAATTTTGATGGTAACAGGTGGTATTCATACCGTCAATCGACCTACCCTGCGCTTGCGGGTATGGATTATTTTGTGGCCCTGACAAAGGATGAAGCTAAAGGCACAGTATATATGGGTTCGTTTATGAATGGCCTATTCACTTTAAACGCTGATGGCACCAGTGAGGCGCTAAACAAAAATTCCGTCTTTGATACCAGCAGCGTTAATTTTGGCAATGACCAGAGGCAGTTAACAGGTCTGGCGTTAGATAAGTCAAAGAACCTATGGGTTACCGCCGCCTTTTCTTACCACCAGCTGTATGCGAAGACGGCAAGTGTCTGGTACAAGTTCCGGGTGCCGGGCAAAACGAATGGCGGGCCCGTGGTAGTTGATGACAATGACCAGATTTGGTTCGTTTCGCTGGATGGCGGAGGCGTGGTAGTATATAACCCCTCAGGAACAATAGAAGATGTATCAGACGATACATACTACTCGCTGGGCGCAGGGGCCGGGAATGGCAACCTGCCGAGCAACAATGCCTTTTGTATTGCAAAGGACAACAACGACAATATATGGGTAGGTACAGACAATGGTATTGGTATCATCAGTAATTGTAACGCTCCGGGTCCATGCGACGGGCAGATACCTATAGTGCAATACGATGATTTTGCCGGTTACCTTTTTGCAGGGAACAATGTACGTACCATAGCAGTGGATGGCGGGAACAGGAAGTGGGTGGGAACAGACGATGGAGTGTGGCTTCTATCGCCGGATGCACAACAGATAATATACAGGTTTACAGAAGACAACAGCCCGCTGCCATCTAATGAGATAAGAAAAATAAGTATAGACAAAGTGACAGGAGATGTATATATCGGAACACTTGATGGGCTGGTAAGCTTCAGGGGCACGGCTACAGAAGGCGGAGAGTCTAACAAGGATGTTAAAATATTTCCAAATCCCGTAAACCATGACTATACAGGCACAATAGCGATAAAAGGTTTAGCCACCAACGCAGATGTACGCATCACAGATATAAACGGGCAGCTTGTGTATAAGACCAAAGCTTTTGGCGGGCAGGCTGTGTGGGATGGCAGGGACTACAAAGGCCGTAAGCCACAAAGCGGCGTATACCTGATATTTGTGTCGAGCAGCGATGGCGCGCAAACCTATACGGGAAAGATCGTGTTTATGCAATAACTATCTCCACGGCCCCATGCTGCACAAAACAAATGGCATAGTATTGAGGTCGGTAAAGTATGGCGAAACCAGCCTGATAACTACCATATTTACAGACGTATATGGTGTGCAGGCATATATGGTGCAGGGTGTGCGCAGTGCGAAAAGCAGGCAAAACCGCGCAGCATTCTTTCAGCCGGGAACAATATTATCACTTGTAGTGTACCACCAGCCAAATAAGAACCTGCAGCGTATACGTGAATTTGAAACAGGGTATATATACTGCCATGTGCAGGAAAATGTAGTGAAGAACAGCATTCTTCTTTTTTCGGTGGAGGTGCTGTTGCGTTTACTGCCAGAAGGGGCACCAATGCCCGAAATGTATGGGTTTGTAAATGATTACCTCGTGAAGCTGGATGAATTGGCAGCCACGGCAGTGGCCAACTTCCCTTTATATTTTATCATTCATTGCAGCAGGGAATTCGGTTTTAACCTGAAGGGCAGCTACAGTAAAGAAACCCCTTATCTTAATTTGGGCGAAGGAGGGTTTACGGAGCATGCTCCGGCCACGATGTCGTACACTAGCGATGAGGATGTGCAGGCATTAAGCAAGCTGCAGAAAGTGACCAAGGCTGAAGCATTGCAGGAGGTGCAGATGAATGCCGATATGCGCCTGCGCCTGATAGACTGGTACGTTACCTTTTTGCAGCAGCACACACAGCATATGGGGAATGTGAGGTCACTGCCTATACTGCGTGCCGTGCTGCATTGAGTATCAGGGAAAAAATGCCTCTGCCTTTTCAATGCTTTCTGGTTTCCCCACATCAACAAAAATATCACCGGTATGGTCATAGCCCTTAATGGTACTTGTTTTTGCGAGGTGCAGGTAAAGGTCTATAAGCGAGAATTTTCCCGTGAAGGAGATGTTCTGTAAAACAAATTGTGAAAGTACCTGTACGCCACTGAACGCAAATGGATGTAACGGCGCAGTTTCGCGCGAGATACGCTGCTCATTGGTGCTGTTATTCTGCCAGCCGCATAGTGTCATATCTTTATCAAATAATAACTGCCTCCCGGAGGGCCTCTGCATTACGGCGAGTGTGCCTATGGCACCTGATAACGTATGCGCCCGGATGATGGCGCTGAGGTCCAGGGTCGTCAGTGCATCTACATTCAGTACCACGAATGATTCCTCGCCGGCAAAGAACGGGGCGGCTTTTTTCAGGCCACCACCTGTTTCCAGTATCTCCTCCCGTTCGTCTGATATAATAATGTTACTGCCAAAACTTTTATGCTCATGCAGTTTAGCTTCTATCTTATCAGCGAAATGGTGCACATTGACCACCACATCATAAATACCGAAGCGCTGCAGGTACCTGATACTGTGCTCAAGCAAGGTTTTATTGCTCACCAGTGCCAGCGCCTTAGGATTACTATCGGTAAACGGTTTTAACCTTGTGCCCAAGCCCGCGGCGAATAACATTGCTTTCATATGTGTTTTTGTTTTCGTTTAGGCAGATAAAATGCCCGCTTCAAGCTGTAAATTTATTAGTCTGTCATGATATAGGGGCAGAAACTTATTTATATAGATATGATTGGCTATGTACTATTATAAAAATCCATACTTTAGCAGGCTATATAATACCTATGAGCAATAGTAAGTCAAAACGAAGATCTGCATCCCACAGTTCGTCAAAGTTGAATAAGAGCAGCAATGTGCAAATGTTCAAACTCGTTGACCCGATAATACAGAGTTTAGGAATAATTTTTTTTATTTATTGCCTGGATGCCCATGCTGATATACCATACAGGCCGGTGCTGCAGGCCCTGATAGGCTGGCAGATGCTGAGCGTGGTAATCAATTTTTTCCTGGGGACGCTGAAGTTGTTGAAAGTGGAGCGATTCGTATACATCATAGCCATGCTTGGTTACCTTGCCGTTTATTATTTCTTTGTGCATAATGTGAAGGAGAACTATGTAGCGCTGGACAAAGGGTTACGCGCCACGGTGCCAATGAACCAGGTCATAATCATGAGTGCGGGCGTGGTTATTGCTTTTTGGTATAATGTTATCTGTTACCGTGAATTCAGGAAGATCTTCGGGGCAATAAACCGGGGAAATAACAGGTAATAACTATCGAGGCCGTATCAGATGTAATTCATTCTACATGCAGGGGTGATATATCGGAATGTAGCATTACATTTGCTCAAAATTTCAAAATAATATGTCTTTACTGATCGTAGGCACAATGGCGTTTGATGCGCTGGAAACCCCTTTTGGAAAAGTGGACCGCATAATAGGCGGATCCGCCACCTATGCCGCTTGGGCGGCCTCCAACTTTGTGAGCCCGATAAAGCAGGTATCTATCGTTGGTGGCGATTTTCCGCAGGAAGAAATGAGCGCACTGGAACAGCGCGGTGTGGTCATGGAAGGCGTTGAGGTAGTAAAAGACGGCAAAAGTTTTTTCTGGAGCGGTAAATATCATCTGGATATGAACACACGCGATACATTGGTGACAGACCTGAATGTGCTGGCGCAGTTTGACCCTAAGATACCGGAAAGCTACCAGGATGCTGATTTTGTGATGCTGGGCAACCTTGCCCCTGCGGTACAATTGACTGTGTTGCAGCAACTCAGAACGCGCCCTAAGTTCATTATACTTGATACGATGAACTTCTGGATGGACGTGGCGCTTGATGGCCTGAAAGATGTGCTGAAAATGGTGGACCTGCTGATGGTGAACGACAGCGAAGCCCGCCAGCTGGGTGGAGAGCATTCATTAGTAAAAGCCGCGAGAAAGATACAGGCCATGGGCCCGAAATGTGTAATAGTGAAAAAGGGTGAGCATGGTGCGCTGTTGTTCTACGAAAACCAAATATTCTCGGCTCCGGCACTACCGCTGGAAGATGTGTTTGACCCCACAGGGGCAGGTGATACGTTTGCAGGTGGTTTCATTGGCTACCTTGCCAGGGTGAATGATGTTTCGTTCGAGAGCATGAAGGCAGGCGTTATTGTAGGTTCTGCAATGGCTTCGTATTGCGTGGAGAAATTCGGACCCAACCGCCTGAAAGAGATCACAGCAGCAGATATAGACAGCAGGGTGAATGATTTTGTGACACTGGCAAATTTTGAGGTGCGATGAGAATAGTACCGGGAGAAATAAAGACCGCTCAACTGCACGCCTATCTGCTTGGCGCTATAGCTCCGCGTCCTATCTGCTTTGCAAGTACCATTGATAATAACGGCGTTGCCAATCTTTCTCCGTTCAGTTTTTTCAATGTATTTGGAAGCAAACCGCCCATACTTATTTTTTCGCCCGCCCGCCGTGTGCGCGACAATACTATAAAGCACAGTCTGGAGAATGTATATGAGACCGGGGAAGTAGTAATAAACGTGGTGAGCTACAATATGGTGCAGCAGATGAACCTGAGCAGCTGTGAGTATCCGAAAGGCGTGGATGAGTTTGTAAAAGCGGGGTTTACACCGGTGAAGTCGGATATAGTGAAGCCATACCGTGTGAAAGAGTCGCCTGCACAACTAGAGTGTAAGGTGCTACAAGTGATAGAAACAGGCAAGGAAGGAGGCGCGGCAAACCTCATCATATGCGAGGTGCTGTGTATGCACATAGACGACAATGTGCTGGATGAAACAGGGAAGATAGACCCGCACAAAATAGACCTCGTGGCCCGTATGGGTGGCGACCACTACTGCCGGGCATCGGGCAGTGCTATATTTGATGTGCATAAACCGAACGTGGAGCTGGGTGTGGGCGTAGATGCCCTGCCGGCACACATTCGCCATAGCAAAATACTTACGGGGAACAACCTAGGCATGCTGGGCAATTGCACTACCATACCCATTTTGGCAGAAGTATTTACGGATGACCGTCTTACAGAAATTCTGAAGGAATTCTCTCACAACGAAATTGCCAAAAAAGAAGCCCTGCACCAATACGCTAAAGAACTGCTGGACACCGGAGATGTAAACAAAGCATGGCAGGTGTTGCTGGGGGAAGGGTGAGCACCAGCGTAACGTTCATCTAATACCTATCGCTCTGCCCATACCAGCGCTATTGGAGCCATGCCGCCGGCATATCACAGCCATTGTTAATATCCTGTGCATTTCACATTATAATAATCTTTAGGAAATAATTTGGTATAGTAATTGTATCTATCTTTAGTGTAACCAAATATTTACCTGGATATGATATGGCGGAGATTCAGCGGGGAGCCTTTACGGGCACCTATTAAGAAAGCTGTGGAGGAGGCTATCGTCAGGGAAACGGAGGCGGGGTACAAGCTCAAAGTATGCATAGGCACCGATTCGCAGGTGCGCAATGTGGAGACCGAGTTTGCTACTGTCATCGTTTTCCTGCGCGAAAAACGCGGGGGGTTTATGTTCATCAGCAATGAGAAAACAACCCAGCCTTACAGTATAAAGGAGCGCATGCTGGTGGAAGTGGCTAAAAGTATAGAGATAGCCTATGAGCTGTGTGACCTGTTTAACAAGTATGATGTAGACATGGAAGTACATGCCGACATCAATACCAATCCACAATTTAAAAGTAATGAAGCGCTACGGGAGGCCATGGGCTACATCCTGGGTATGGGCTATGCCTTCAAAGCCAAACCCGACGCTTTTGCCAGCAGCTGCTGTGCCGACAAAATGGTCAATTGACCGTTTATATTCATGTTTCCCTCCTTTACAAGGGTATTATTTACCCTTGAGTGATATTATCCTCTAAAATATTTCCTTTTTTTAGCCTTACTTTTTCGGGTTTATCTCTATATATATTCTAAAAGTTTTGAGCAACGCGGCTTTGTTTTTTACCTGTGAGTAATATTATCCTCCAAAATATTTCATTTTCAGCCTTACTTTTTTTTGAGTTTATCTGTCTATTTATAAGGAAAAAGCTTAAATTTACTATCCTAACTATACTTTATAATGAAGCTCCGCTATATATTGTTGTGCTGCTTGCTGGTTATGGCTGGAGAGCATGTTTATGCACAATCTGCCCCGGCTACAGAATTTATAGAAAATAAAGGACAGTGGAGTGACTGGATAAAATATAAAGCCACTACCCCTGCGGGCGAGGTGCACCTGGAGCATGACGGGCTGCGCTACATACTTTGTGACCCGGAGAACAGGAACAAGATGGATTCTTTTCATACCGGGCAAATCACGAAAAAGCCGACTATGAAATTCCATGTGTACAAGGTTACGTTTGAAGACGCAAATCCGGAACCCGAATTAGAAGGACTCAAACCACAGAAAAATTATTACAACTATTTTATCGGGAACGACCAGTCGAAATGGAAGTCGGGAATTCATCCGAACCTTGCCATTAATTACAATAACCTTTACAAAGACATTACCATGTACCTGTCATCGAACGGGCAGGCGCTGGAATACGAATTTTATGTGAAGCCGAACGCAGATGCCGGGCTGATTAAAATGAAATTTGACGGGCCTGATGATATGCGCGTTAAGAATGGCGATCTGATTATCACTACATCGGTAGGCCAGGTGATGGAAATGAAGCCATACGCGTACCAATATATCAATGATGAAAAAGTGGTGGTGAAATGTGATTACCGCTTGAAGAAAAATACCCTGACATTTGATTTCCCCGATGACTATGACCACACGAAGCAACTTATCATAGACCCTATAGTTTTCTGGTGTTCCTTCACAGGCTCCTCTGCCGATAACTGGGGCTTTACGGCTACGTATGATAATGCAGGTAACATGTACCTGGGTGGTATTGTGAACTGTCTGGCTATAGCAGGCGGTGGCTCATTCCCGGTGAGCCCCGGTGCATACCAAACCACCTTTGCGGGTGGACAGGGCGCGGACGGCTTTATGTTCGGGTCAGATATCGCGTTGATGAAACTTGATCCGACCGGTGTCAGCCGCATATGGGCTACATATCTTGGAGGACAGAACAATGAGCGCCCACACAGCCTTATCGTGGACCCTTCGGATAACCTTATTGTGGCCGGAAGGACAAGGTCACATGATTTTCCTGTTACCGCAGGCGCTTACCAAACAACTAACAGAGGCGGATGGGATATAATAGTAACAAAATTTAATGCTTCTGCTACTGCGTTAATTGGCTCCACTTACATAGGTGGCAGCGGCGAGGATGGTGTAAACTTTGACTCTACTGAATACTTTTATGGCCACCTGAAATTTAATTACGGTGATGATGCACGCAGCGAGGTGCAGATAGATAACATAGGAAATATCTATGTGGCTAACAATACTTCATCGAGCGATTTCCCTACTACGCCGGGTGCCATATCTACCGTTTATGGAGGCGGTATGCAGGAGGGGTTGATACTGAAGTTTAATCCAAGCCTCACCTCGCTGATATACAGCAGCTATTTGGGCGGTAACAGGGATGATGCCGGGTATGTTCTTGCTTTCAATAAAACACAAACATCTATTTATGTGGCGGGTGGTACCAGCAGTACAAATTTCCCGGTAACGCCGGGTACCTGGCAATCAACCTACCAAGGCGATTCGGCTGACGGGTTTATTTTAAAAATAAGAAATAGCCCCCCTTACAATGTGCAGCGTGGTACTTATGTGGGTACGTCAAATTTCGATCAGGTATATGGTATACAAGTAGATGATGATGGCGAGGTATATGTAATGGGGCAGTCGTTGGGTGGAACATTCCCGGTAACACCCGGTGTGTATACAAATCCCAACTCCTGCCAATTCATCATGAAGATGGACAGCAATCTGACCAACGACCTTATATCCACGGTTTATGGTTCCGGTAATCCTACTCAGACCAATATTTCTCCGGTGGCTTTCCTGGTGGATACCTGTAACAATATATACATTTCGGGTTGGGGAGGGAATATAATGGGTGTATCTACCCTGGCGCACACGGGCACTACAACGGGGATGCCCACCACCTCTGACGGGCACATGCTCACCACCGATGGTTTTGACTTTTATTTTATAGTGCTTGGGCCCGGTATGACTACTTTACGGTACGGTTCTTTCTACGGCAGGAACGCTCCCGGCTTCTCCGGTGAGCACGTAGATGGAGGCACCAGCAGGTTCAGCAAACAGGGTATTATATACCAGGCTATATGTGCGAACTGCGGAGGTCCCAGCACCCCACCTTTCCCTACAAAACCGGGATCATGGTCTACGACCCTTTTAAGCCCAAACTGCAATGAAGCCGGCCTTAAAATAGAATTCAACATCGGGCCTGTAACATGCGATGTGGCTGCCGGCCCTACAACAAGCGGTTGCGCTCCCCTTACCGTTAATTTTACCAACCTGTCTACCAACGGCCTCACTTATCTGTGGGATTTTGGCGATGGCAGCCCAACAACAACCACATTCTCGCCATCGCATACCTTTACCGCTGCGGGGGTTTTCACGGTAAGGCTTACCTCGGCCAACTCAAACGCGTGCTTTAAAACGGAAGATACATTCACCCTCACCATTTTTGTGGATACCGGGAAAATAACACCGGGCTTTACTTATGTGCTCACAGATAGCTGCGATCCATACATAGCCTCGTTTACCAACACTTCGACTGATTTTGTTGGCACGCCTACCTATCAATGGCATCTTGGTGATGGCACTATATACAATGGCACCACTCCTCCAGATCACAACTATCCTGATACAGGTACTTATACGGTAATGCTCATCATGTCTGATACAGCAGCATGTAAATCGCCCGACACAGTAACACACACTATCCATTTTGCAAACCAGGAGGTGTCTGCCAAATTCACTATTCCTGATTCATTGTGCCTGGGCGCATCATTCTCCCCGCAGCTGACGCTTGTGAATGTCACCTCAGTTTTTTGGGAATTCGGGGATGGATCAACTTCTACTGTATTTGACCCGACATATATTTACAAGTCGGTGGGCAGCTATACGGTAACGATGATTGCGTCTAATCCGGACGGTTGCGGCGGTGGCGATACACTTGTGCATACCATTAAGGTATTGCCCGTGCCTTTTGCTAATTTCTCTTATACGCCCACTATGCCCACACCCAATGTGCCGACCAAATTCACCAACCTCTCCACCAATGCCACCAGGTATTCATGGGACTTCGGGGATAACACAACGGGAACAGAAGTAAACCCCATACACCAGTATAGCAAGACAGGCTCATATAAAGTATGCCTTACAGCGTATAACAGCAGCGACTGCCCGTCAATAGCCTGTAAGAATGTACCTGCCGAGGTAGTGCCGTTGCTGGGGCTGCCTACCGGCTTCAGCCCTAATGGTGATGGAGAGAATGATATACTTTATGTGCGCGGCGCGGCCATTAAAACTTTGAACCTGAGGATATACAACCGGTGGGGACAGTTAGTCTTTGAAACAAACGACCAGAAAATAGGATGGGATGGCAAGTATAATGGCCAGCCGCAGCCGATTGAGGCGTATGGATATGTTTTGAACGCCAGCTTTATTGATGGCACATCAAAAATTTTGAAAGGGAATATTACATTATTAAGATAAGATCCTTCCGGGGGTACAACAGAAGTGAGCATGAATAAAATAATAAAGGCAATGTTGTTTTGTTTCGCGCTGTGCAGTACAAGTGCATGGGGCCAGAGCATTCACTTCAGCCAATACTATAATGCACCTATGCTGCTGAGTCCCGCCAATACAGCCCTGATGCCGGAAGATGACTTTCGTATAGGACTGAACTACCGCAATCAATGGTCTGCCTTACCCGTGCCGTATAATACGTTTTCAGGTTTTGCAGATTTCAAACTGCTCAGTAAATCGGATGAGGAGAACAGGAGCAGGTGGCTGGGAGCGGGTGTAGCCTTGTTTACGGATAAGGCCGGAGATGGTAACCTGTCTTTGCTGCAACTACAGGGCAACCTCGCGTATCATCTTCAACTGGGGCGATCAGCAATGCTATCAGCAGGTTTTTCGGGCGCTTATGTGCAGCGAAGTGTGAACTATGATAACCTAACCTTTGACGCGCAATGGGACGGAATCACCTTCAATACCAACTATGCGAACGGTGAAAAATTGGGCATAGTAAAAACCACTTTTTATACTATAGCAGGTGGGCTGAACCTATCGCTTTTCCCCAATGAGAACGTCTATATCAAAATAGGCGCAGGTGTGAACAACATTAACCAGCCCACGGAAACTTTTTATAAGAACGGGATAAATACTGTGAAGTACCGCCCTGCGGCTACAATAGATGGTGTTATAAAGACTGGCCCGGTACTCATTATCAACCCATCAGTGTATTATGCTACACAGAATGGAGCGTCAGAGCTGTTGTTCGGGTCGCTTTTCCGGACCAAATTGGGCGAGAATGAGAACCATATGCCTACCCAGCTGATACTCGGCATTTTCGACCGACTGGGTGATGCGTTGATAGGTGTGGCCGGTATACAGGTAGGTACCATTCAGTTCATGGCGAATTATGATTTCACTATGTCAACGCTGGCACCCTACAATTCGGCATACGGCGCCCTTGAGTTTTCACTTATATATACCGGGAAGTATCCTAATAATCAGGGAATCAAGAAGATGTACACCTGCCCTCGTTTCTTTTAACAAAAGTTTTCGTGCAGTAGAAAAATCATGGTACTATATTTGTTAGACAAATTGCTATATGGAAAATCAGAAAAACAAAATATTACTGGTAGAAGATGATACCAACTTCGGGCAGGTGTTGAAAAACTACCTGGAGCTGAATGATTTTGTTGTAGAACTGGCGCGTGATGGTATTCTTGGCTTAGCGGCTTTCCGCCGTGAGCGTTTTGATATATGCCTGCTAGATGTGATGATGCCCAATATGGACGGCTTCACACTAGCGGAAGAAATAAGGAATGTAGACCCGGATGTACCGCTGTTCTTCCTTTCTGCCAAAAGCATGAAAGATGACATACTGACAGGCTACAAGTTGGGCGCTGACGATTATATAACCAAGCCATTTGACAGTGATGTGTTATTGTCGAAAATAAAGGCGGTATTGAAGCGCAACCAGGAGCTGCACGAAAAGCAACATTCGCAGGTAGAATTCGTAATTGGCGCGTACCACTTCAACAGCAAGCTGCGCACACTGAAGCATGGCAATGACTCAAATACGCTTTCGCCTAAGGAAAATGAGTTGCTGCTGATGCTGTGTGAATACAAGAACGACCTGCTGCCACGCGAAACAGCTTTGAAACGCATATGGGGCAGCGATACTTACTTCAATGGCCGCAGTATGGACGTGTACATAGCCAAGCTGCGCAAATACCTGAAAGAAGACAGCAGCGTGGAAATAGTGAACATACACGGTAATGGCTTCAGGCTGGTGGTGCCGGAGTAGTTGAAAAGTTGATTAATTAATAGGTAAATATTTTATGCAGGGTGCAAGAGATTGCACCCTGTTTTATTTATTAGCCCTATTGATAGGTTCTTTAAGCGACTCGTGATAACTATTCACTTTAAAGAAGTATTGGCGACAGGGTCTGTGGTTATTTTGTTATGTACATGATCTCGCTGACCAACCAGACATACAGAGAGCCTTCATCATCCGGAACAACTTTGGGTATAATTTCAGGAAATGCCCGGCAGCGGTTAATCGTTCGGAGTGGGGTGAATGAAATGCTCTGTGGGCAACTATATGTGTTTTTTGTTCAGGTATAAAGGGGTATAATTATACCCTAAAACGTATAAATATACCCTGAAAAGGTATAATTATACCTGGTTTAGGTATAATTAGTCATTAGTCGTAAGTCCGGGAGTTGATTTGCCGTTTGGTTCAGTCATTCAAAGAACTTGCCCCATTTTTTGGAGTTGAGTAAAGTTCATTAATGCAGCTGTTCCTGCAAAATTTAAAAACCATGATGGTACAGTAACTGTACCATGGCAGTACACATACTGTACCGTGATGGAAACTACTTTTGGCTGTGGGCGCGGATTATAGCGGCTTTAGATTGGTGGTTTTTTACATCACCGGATTTGCTGTTATCTGCTCAAAAATTGTACGAATTGTCGCCTATTTAAGCCAGAGCGACCTTTTGACCTCGTACTCTTTTACGAAAAGGTATTTGGCCCCGTTTATGGTCACGTATTTGTGGCGGAAGGCAATAGTACCAATATAGGCCAGGCTACCTGCAGAGAAATCGGGCGAGGCAAAACTGACGGCAATATTATTGGCCTTGCTGCTGAAATAATTCTCGATCTTACGGGTTCCGTCTGTGAGGTCGCCGGCGTAGAACAGCATGGTATCGGCATTGGCAAGGCTATCCAGGTGAAATGTGAACCCTATGCTCTTAGATACTGTATCGGGCGCGGTATAGCGCATGTAGGGGAAAAAGGATGAATCTATGTAGTATTGAACGTTGGTTTTCTGCTCACTTACCAGCCATACAGTAGTATCGTTGAGGTAGCTGACGAAATTCACGGTTTTCTCTGATTTGAAGCCATTATCATGATCTGTGGTTTCCCATCCGCTGCCCATTACACCGGCATTGGCGTAAAGCGACTGCGGCGAGCCGGGCAATTTACAGAATCTTGCATAGCCATCCATGCTGACATGGTCCAAACCCTGCTGATAGGTCTGCCTTACAATGAAAATACCGCTGAGCCCGGCGGTATCGTATGGTACAGCGGGGATTGACAGATAATTGCGCACCACTACGGGCTGCGTGGACCTGCTACAAGAGACGGCTAATAGAATAACAGCTACAAAAACGGCAGAAAGAAGGGGCTTGTGCATAATATCGTTTTTTAATTGAAAACTCCCCGCATTGCTACGAGGAGTTCATTATTTATGTTTGATATTTTTTATGGTTGTTTAACGAAAGAGCGCATTGTAGTATTAGAGAAACCATTGAGGTTGATGATATAAGAAATGGTGGTATCGGGGTAGCTGACAGAAGCCGATGACGCGGTAAGCGTGCCTTCGGAAGTGGGTTGTGAGCCGAAATCGATAGTTGCCGTATCAAGTGATGCAAATACTGCACCTACCAAAGCGCCGGTAGCAGCATCGCCGGTGTCCACACCGCCTACATTGCTTGTCATAAACAGACCCCTTGCGAGCTTGGTAACGAAAGCCACACGGTTGGGGTCGCCAAGCCTGAAGTAATAACCTGCAAGATTGAATGTATCGCTGATATTGGTAACCGCCACATAAACAACAGCAGTGCCTACAAAGCCATTGGAGTTCTTAGCAGAATAAACCACGGTATAAAGGCCGGGTTTGGTATTATCAAGTGTGCCGAGATCTGTAACAACTGTTGGCTTCTCTTTGTAGAAGGTGTCTTCAGCGTAAGCATTTGGCGGGGTAAACATGCCGCCTACCGGTATGCTGACAAACCGCGGACCTGCTATGCTGATAATAGGATAAGAAGCCGTTTTTACGACAGAAACATTACCCGTTTGTTTTTTGCATCCTGCAATAGCGAGGGCTGCTATAAAAGACAATACTATTATTCTTCTCATTTTCATACCTGTTTAATACTAAAAAAATTATAAGTCCCACCACATTTTGCTTGTTATAGGAGCAAGGCCCGGGAAGTTGATATTCCGGGTGCTCTCTGAAGTGGGGTACAGGAACCTTGCTGGGAGATTGCTGCCAACAAGGGTGTTCTTAGATACCACGAAGAAATCGGGGTAGCCGGAGCGCCTTTGCTCGCACCATGCTTCAAAGCCCTGGTTGCCGCACATAGCAAACCATTTTTGCGTGATGATATGACGAACCCTTTGTGCAGTGGAACCGCCCGCAGGATAAACGACCCAATAACCCGGTGTGCCGCCATTTGAAGCACCGGTGAAATAATCGCTATCGATAGCGGCCGTAACCGGCGCGCCATAGGTAGCCGCTAGGCCGGTACCATAATAATTGAAGCTGGCGTGAATGCCCTGGTAGAACAAATGAACATCGGTATTACCGAAGCTGGCACCAATCCAACCTCTTGCCACTGCCTCGGCCTGAAGGAAACAGCTTTCCCAGCTGGTGAGGAAATTGACAGGGGCCTTTGAAGATGCTTCATCACCCGCATCACCCGCCACATAAGCACTGGGGATAGAATAATTAGTAGCCATTATACTTGTGTTATAATCGCCCTGACGGATACCAGCCACAGTTGAGCCGCCGCTTGCTGCAGTGGCGTTGTAGAACAAAAACACGCGGGGATCGCCATTGCTGTTCATGCTATCAATGCATGTGCTGCTGCCCACGAGGTTTTGCGCACTATTAAGTGTTTCGGAGCTGGCCTCGGCATAAAGGGGATTCTTGTTGGTGGTCGAGAAGCCGAAAGGAATGAATGCATCATCGCCTGTGCCTATAAGCTGTAGGTTAGGGTTAGTGTATAAAGCAACTACACCTGCCTGTGCGCCGGCCGGGTCTTTTGCGCTCATGCGCATGTATATTTTCAGCTTGAGCGTGTAAGCGAATTTTTTCCATTTATCCATGTCGCCATGATAGATAAGGTCATCGGCACCGGGCAATACTGCGCCACCTGCATTCATTAATTTAAGAGCGGAATCCACATCGGCAAGAATACCTTTGTACACAACGCTTTGCAGGTCATATTTCGGGTGCAGGATATTGCTGTCGGCAAACTGGCCTTTGAGTGCCAATTTATACGGAACATCTCCCCAGCCATCTGTAATCACCTGAAAAGTGTATGCCTTCATTACCATAGCGATGGCCATGTAGTTCCTTTTATTCTGGGAATCAGCGAGGTTGTATAGCTGATAGAAATTCTCGCAAGCTGAGTACAAATTGGCCCAGGGGTAGGCGTAGTTGTCCTGACCTGGTGAATACTGCTCGAGAGAACGGTATTGGCTGGAGTTGGGCGATTGTGTCCAGTATTGCCCCCAAACAGAGCCATTTATCTGCAGGTCTGAGCCTATTGCCGATGCTACATAAAGCTGGGCAGCGGGCAGCAGTGTTTGTACTGTAGCCGTTGGTGAAGCATTAGGGTCTTTGTTTACGTCAAGGAATTTTTTACAGGAAGATGAGCCTAAAACGAGGGCCATCGCTGCAATAACTATTTTTCTATTTACTGACATAATACTGATTTTAAATAATTAAGGTTAGAAAGTAACTTTTAAGTAAGCACCGTAATTCCTCAGGGAAGGGCGCGCTAAATAGTTAAATCCTTGTCCATTGCCCAATGCCCCTGCTGATGTATTTTCAGGGTCATCGTATTTGTTGCTTTCCGCTGTCCAAAGGAGGAGGTTGTTGCCATAGATACCGGCCTCAAGCTGTCCGAATGGGCTGCGCTTATAATATTTCTGTGGTATAGCGTATGAAAGCGACAATTCCTGCAGCCTTACATAGCTTGCATTTACAAGGCCCTGTGCAGGCAGGTTGTTGCTTTCTACGTTAGTGTAATATTCGTAAGGCGACATAGCCGTTGTGTTGGTCACGTAGTTATTCGTATTGCCGATACGGTTAACTGAATTAGGCATAACGAATGGGTTACGGTTGTTAACAGTAGAGGCTTCTGATGTGCCGGTAAAGTTCATGTTCAGCTTATTCTGGCTGTAGAACTGGCCTCCCTGCTTGGTAGTAAACAGTGCGTGCAGTTTAATTCCTTTGTAAGAAAGGTCTGTACCCCAGGATGCGATAAACTTAGGCTGGAAAGAACCACGGTAAACAGGTTTTGAGGTAGCTATCGGCAAGCCGGTAGTGGCGTCAACCACGGGGCGGCCATTCCAATATTCGATATCAGCAGCGTAGAACGTGCCGTAAGGCTTGCCCACAGCAGCAACTATAGCCATACCCTGATAACCGCCAACCACAACATGATCGAGGCCACTTGCAAGGCTTTCCACTGTATTCACATTGTGCGTGTACGTACCAAACACATCCCACCTTAAACCATACCTTGTAGAAATAGGTGTAGCCCTCAGGGTGTATTCCTCGCCCTTATTGCTTACATCACCCACATTTGTCCACATGAACTGGTAACCTGTAGAAGGTGCCAGTGGCACAGCAGTAAGCAGGTTGCGCGTGAGCTTGTTGTAGTAAGTGAACGAGAAACTGATGCGGTCTTTGAAGAAAGAGAGGTCTGTACCAATCTCGAATTCGCGTGTGCGCTCCGGTTTCAGGTTCTGGTTACCGAAAGTACCGTTGATCTGGTAAGCAGGTACGCCGTTGAACGGAGGAACTACAGAACCGAACCCGCTGTTAATGGGTGCCTGGCTGTAGTTAGCGCTATTGTTGGCATAAGCCAAGGCATCGCTACCTACACCGGCAACACCTGCGCGAACCTTACCATAGTTGAGGAACTTATCCCTGAAATGGGTGCCTTTCAGCCTTTCGGTAAATATCCATGAAGCATTGATACCGGGGTAGAAATAAGAGTTGCGGCGCTGCACAAGTGTAGAAGACCAGTCGTTACGGCCAGTGATCTCGAGGTAAACCTCACGGCGGTAGTTGAAAGTGAAATCACCGTAGAAGCCGAAAGTCCTGCGCTGGGTAACGTTGTTTGATGCAGAAATCGGTCCCTGATTGTTGGTGAAGTGGTAGAAATTCTGAAGCACAAGTCCGTTTGTTCCGGGGTTGATGTCGGCGAACAGTGACTCATCATTATATATACTTACGTTGTGACCTAGTAAAACATTCATGCCGAAATTATCGCTGAGGGCGTGATCCCATGTACCGATAAGGTCGTTGAACAACCTGAAGCCGTTGTAGTTATTCTGCGCATAGCCACCGGGATTGATGTAGTTGAGGCCAGAGTAGAAAGGATCGACCGGTATAGCGTTTGTTTGTGGTGTTTTATAATAAGACCTGTCGGAAGAAATGTTTGCACCCACACGGTCGAATACATTAAACTCACCGCGCTTATAACCGAGTTTGATATCGCCAATGATCTGGTCGCCTTTGTTGCGGTTATCGTAATGCTTTGCAGACCAATACGGATTTCTTGCATATGCACCATAGTAGCCATAACGCTCAACACCACCGGTGTCGATATACTGCATGGAGTAGAAATTGTTGTTGAGGTTCTTTAACTCCTGTGTCGGGATATCGCGTGGAGTCTGGTAGAGGTTGCCGAGAACAGAACCCGTACTCTGACCGCCGGCCTCAACCCTTGAGTAAGTGTTGATATAATTTACGTTGATCTCAGAGTAAAAGTGATTGGATAACTGTGTAGTTCCGTTGAAGCGGATGCTGTATTTATTATAGAATGTGTTTGGCACAACGCCCGTGCTGTTAATGGTATTGAGGGCGAGGTAATAAGTAGAAGCCTCTGAACCACCTGATATAGATAGGAAGTTTGTGAGGTTCTTGCCATGGTTAAAGAAATTCTGAATATTGTATGGCTGATCGGAATATGGTTTAACCATTTGTTTGCCATTGATCACCTGACCCCATGGGCGCATCTGGCCGTCGAATTTGTGGCCCCAGCTAAAGTTCTCACGGCGGTCGTCAGACACACCCTGATAGATATTGCCCTGTCCGTAGGTGTGCTGCATATCAGCAAATTTCAGCACATCGGATTGCGTGTAGGCAACCTTGTATGTGATGTCCATTTTGCTTGGCTTGTCAGCATCTTTACGTTTGCCTGCTTTTGTAGTGATCATGATGACACCATTGGCGCCGGCAGAACCGTAAAGCACTGAACCCTGTGAACCCTGCAACACATGCACATCAAGAATGTCTTCGGGGTTGATGTCGTTAGCGCTGTTACCGAAATCAACCTGCTCCAGCTCATTTGACCTTGTGCGGTCGCGGTTGTTCATGATGATACCATCCACGACTATGAGGGCGTTGTTGTCTTTAGCTATTGATTTTTCGCCACGAAGAATGACGCGTGTAGAACCGCCAGGGCCGCCGGTAGAACTGGATATGTTTGCACCGGCTACCTTGCCAGCAAGACCTGATAATGCACTTACATTGTTTGCTACAGTAAGATCTTCACCGTTTACGGTTGCTGTATTATAGCCAAGTTCCCTCTTCTCTCTCCTTACTGCCTGCGCAGTAACCACAGTGCCTTCCAGCTCTTTTGACTTACGACGCAAACGAACGCTGATGCCCTGATCTGTTTCTCTTACCTGCACGATGCCATAACCTGCAGCCTGCACAACGAATACATTGTCGCCATCCGGAACGTCGAGCATAAAATCTCCATTGGCATCGGAAACGGTGCCTAACTGAGAGCCTTTGAGCGTGATACCGGCACCCGAATAACCGTTACCGTTCTCGTCCAATATCTTACCGGTGACCGTATGGGTATTCTGGGCGAAAGCATGTATTCCAACAGTGAGCAACAATACAATTAGTAAACCAAGTCTTTTCATATTTCGTTCGTTTAATAATGCGGGTAAGCGCATAACATTCAATGCCTAGCCGATGCCTTAATAAGGCATAGCCGGGATAATTTGGGGTGAATTTATTACAACAATGTGAATAAACAAAGCTTTGGAAGGATTATTTAAGCCCCAAACCCCTAAAGCGGCTTCTTCCTGTAATCCGGCCTATGTTTCGCACTGGTATTTTATGTGTTTATTTTAAATATATAGTATAAAAGCGTAATGTTAATTGTTTATAAAGTTTTTGAGGGCTTGACGGAGGGCGGAGTAAAAATTATTTTCGATAATTTTATTGATAATCAATTGATTGTGGCGGTGTCATAAAAAAACTTAATGAAATTCTTGGTGTATTCATTGTGTGCCTGTACCTTTGCGCTCCCAAATTAAAAAAATGAGACACTTAAGTTTTAAAACACAATCCGCCAACGAAAAGATAGTTCAGAGGGATTGGCACGTGGTAGATGCTACCAACCAGACACTGGGCCGCATGAGTTCTAAAATCGCGTCGATACTGCGCGGTAAGAACAAGGCATATTTTACCCCGCACTTTGATTGCGGCGATTATGTAATCGTAATCAACTCGGGTAAAGTGGTGCTGACCGGTAATAAAATGGAAGAAAAGGAATACCAGACCTTTTCGGGTTATCCCGGTGGCCAGAAAATAGAAACGGCTACTGAAATGAACCACCGCCGCCCCAACCTGATGATAGAGCGCGCCGTGAAAGGCATGCTTCCTAAGAACAGGCTTGGCCGCGCGATGTATAAAAAATTATTCGTTTATGAGGGCGCTGAACACCCGCATGGTGCGCAAAAGCCAAAAGAACTGAAACCCTAAATCCCTAAAGGGACTTCCCCATGTTTTAGGGATCAATAACTAACTAAATTAAAAATTTTAAACACCATTATAAAATGGAAAAACAAAAAAACGCTGTTGGCCGCCGGAAAGAAGCTGTTGCCCGTGTGTACCTGAGCAAGGGTACCGGCAATATTACGGTAAATGGTAAGGAATATAAAGCGTACTTTCCTATCATGTACCTGCAGAACCAGGTAGAACTGCCTTTGAAAACCATTGATGGCATGAGCGCTTACGACCTTGTAATAAATGTGCAGGGTGGTGGTCCTAAAGGACAGGCTGAAGCTATAAAAATGGCTATTTCCCGCGTATTGTGCGAAGTGAACGAAGAATTCCGCCCGTCTTTGAAGAAAGAAGGGTTGCTAACACGCGACAGCCGTTCAGTAGAACGTAAGAAATTCGGTAAAGCGAAAGCACGCCGTAGCTTCCAGTTCTCTAAACGTTAATCGCAGGTTTGCACAAATTATTTTTTTACCAACTAAGAAATTATTCAAATGGAAGATAATAAAACATTACACCAGCAACTTCTTGAGGCTGGCGTTCACTTCGGCCACCTGAAGAAAAAGTGGAACCCAAAGATGTTGCCTTACATCTTTGCTGAGAAGAATGGCATCCATATCATAGACCTCAATAAGACCATTGAAGGCCTTGATGAAGCTGCGGCAGCATTGAAGTCTATCGCGAAGAGCGGTAAGAAGATCATGTTTGTGGCAACCAAGAAGCAAGCGAAGGAAATAGTGGTGGAAGCAGCGGTGAAAACCAACATGCCCTATGTAACTGAGCGCTGGCTGGGTGGAATGCTGACAAACTTCAGCACAATACGCAAGAGCGTAAAGAAAATGCTGAGCATTGAAAAGATGCTGCAGGACGGAACTATGGACAGCGTGACTAAAAAGGAGCGCCTGACCCTGACCCGCAGCAAGGAGAAAATGGAAAAGGTGCTTGGCGGTATCAGCCAGATGGGCCGCGTACCAGCCGCATTGTTCATGGTGGATATCAGCCATGAGCATATAGCACTGGCAGAAGCAAAACGCCTAGGCATCTCTACCTTTGCTATGGTGGATACCAACAGCGACCCTACGAAAGTAGACTTTGCTATACCTGCGAATGATGATGCTACAAAATCGATAGCAATTATCACCCAATACCTCACTGCTGCCATACTTGAAGGCCTGCAGGAGCGCGCACAGGTGAAAGAAGAAGAAGAAACATCGGAAGAAACAACCGAAAGGGCACGTGGACTGGAAGTAGGTGAAGAAGAAGATGGCGGACGCCGTGGTGGCGGACGCGGACGTGGCCGCAGTGCGGGTGCACCAGGCGGACCAGGTGGTGCCGGCGGCGGTAGCCGTGGACCAGGTGGTGCCGGCGGTGAGCGCCGTGGCGGACCAGGTGGCCGTCCGGGTGGCGGTGGTGCCGGCCGTGGACCAGGCGGCGGCGGACGCGGCCCAGGTGGTGGCAGCGGCAGGCCAAGCCCAGTGAAAAGGTAATAAGTAAATTGGGTAAAAAGTTGACAGGTAAAACAGGTATTGACTTTTTACATTATAGTTAAATTAAAGCCCCTTGGTTGGGGCTTTAATAATAAAAAACGAATTTTGCACTTTTAATAAAAATACTATGAGCACAGTAACAGTATCGGCTGCAGAAGTGAATAAGCTGCGCCAGCAAACAGGAGCCGGCATGATGGACTGCCGTAAAGCACTGATGGAAAGCAATGGCGACTTTGAAGGCGCTATAGACTACCTGCGCAAGAAAGGCCAGAAAGTAGCAGCAAACCGCAGTGACCGTGAAGCTAAAGAGGGCGTGGTATTAGCCAAAGCCAACGCAGACAACACCTATGGCGTAGTAGTAACCCTGAGCTCTGAAACTGACTTCGTGGCTAAGAACGGAGAGTTCATTGAGTTTGCACAGAAGGTTGCGGATATAGCGCTTGAAACAAAAGCAACAACTATAGATGAACTGAAAGCTGCGAAAATGGACAACGTGACAGTAGGCGAAAGGCTGCTGGAAATGGTGGCCAAAATAGGCGAGAAAATAGAGATCTCCCGCTTTGAGCAGGTAGCCGGCACTTCAGTTGTTCCTTACATACACTCAGGCTACCGCATAGGTGTGCTGGTGGCTATGAACCAGGCTGCAAACGAAGGTATCATTACCGCAGGCAAAGACGTAGCTATGCAGATAGCTGCAATGAAGCCACTAGGCGTGGACGCAGACAGCGTATCAGAAGAAACAGTAGCCCGCGAAAAAGCGATAGCCATAGAACAGATAATGGCTGAAGGCAAAGCTGCTGATATGGCTGAGAAAATAGCCGCAGGCAAGCTGAACAAATTCTTCAAAGAGAATACTTTATTGCCACAGGCTTTTGTGAAAGACAACAGCAAAACCGTAGCTGAATATCTGACATCGGTATCGAAAGGGCTTACAGTGACCAGCTTTAAGCGTGCTGCTGTGGGTGCGTAATAGTCTTTTGAATAGTTTTTGAGAAAGGGTGGCAAGTGCCACCCTTTTTTATTTGCTGCTCAATAACAGTATAAAGGATAGAACTTTTGAAAAGTTGCCTAATCTGTACATCTTATGTACATTGGTTCATTCGTATTCAATGAAACGCTGGCCGCTGCATACTGCGTACTTTTGGGAGAGCGCACCTTTCTTCAGGGTGCTGCTGCCCTTTGCGTGTGGCATTGCAGGCTATGAGCTCACGAGGCCCTACTTTGTTGCGCGTATATCATCTGCGGTATTCCTACTCATTGCCTTCATAGCATACGTAATCATCACCTATGTCCAAAAGCGAAAGAGTTACCTTCCTGCACCGGGGTTTCTACTGGTAAGCAGCATTTTCTTTTCGGGTGGGTACGCCCTTTCGCTATACGATGACGTGCGAAATGATAAACAGGATATCAGCAGATGTGTAAACAACGGAGCGGCACACCTGGCGCGCATAACAGGTACCCCTGCCGAACGGGAAAAGACATGGAAAATACCGGTGCGGTTGCTCAATACCATTGACAGCGGCGGGGTAAATACTGTGACCGGCAAAGCATTTGTATATGTGCATAAAAGCGGCTATCCGCTACGGTTACAGAAGGGCGACAGCATAATAGTTCCGGGTAACTGGCAACCAATAAAAGCAGCAGGCAACCCGTTTGAATTTGATTATGCGACCTACTGCCGAAGAAACGGAATAACCAGGCAGCAGTTTTGCAACAGGGGAGATATTGTTACCTATAGCCGCATCAACCCCGGAGCAAACACCTATACAGAGCGTATGCACGACTGGTGCATGGCGCAACTGGACAAGTATATACCGGACACAAAAGCACGCGGGCTAATGCAGGCTATGCTGCTGGGCGATGAGGTGAACCTGGATGAGGATCTGCGGGACGCTTATGCAGCAACGGGTATCATCCATATCATTGCCATATCGGGCGGCAATGTGGCCATTTTCTTTATTGTCATATCCTTCCTGTTGCGGTGGTTAAAGCATAAGAAACACCTGTGGGTGCGATATGCCATTGCGCTTCCGCTAGTGTGGTTCTATGTGGTAATGGCGGGTTCATCGCCATCGGCCATACGTGCCGCTGTTATGTTCTCGCTGCTGGCAGTGGGCGTGATGCTGCAAAAGAACAACAACAGCCTGAACCAGCTTTTTGCCACGGCATTTGTATTACTATGCACAGAACCCATGTGGTTGTTTGCGGTGGGATTCCAGTTGTCGTTTGTAGCGGTGTTGTCAATCATCCTTTTTTACGGTCCTATATATAAATGGTTATCGCCAAAATATTTGCTGACAAAGGCTCTATGGAGTACTGCAGCAGCCAGCCTTGCGGCTGAGATACTGATAGCGCCGTTGGTGATCTATTACTTTCACAATTTCCCTGTCATGTTCATTATTGCAAATGTGGCAGCGTATATTTTTATGAGTGTAGTGCTGATACTGGGCATGGGGGTGATAGTGCTGAGCTTCGTTCCCGCCATGGCCACACTACTCGGCTGGTGCATAGGAGGGCTTGTGGATATGTTTGGCAGCATGGTATCATGGCTGCAACAATTCAGTCCGCCATCGTTCCAATTTCTTGTGCTTACGGGTGCTGAACTGGTATTGGCATATGCCTGCATTTCGGGATTTCTGACATTCATTATGCGAAAGCAAAAAAGCGCATTGTTTACCGGCCTCAGTATGAGCATTATGCTGCTGGCATTTCTGTGTTACGACCAATGGTCTTCATTAAGGCAGCAACGGCTTGTGGTATACAACATAGGTAGCATTAACCGCATAGAACGAATAGAAGGCAAACGGTATAGTGTTTTATCACCGGACACAGGCAACATTAAAAAAATAGCTTACGCCACTACAGCGGCACATACCCATTGGCGGGCATGGAGGAAAGGTAATGACACAGGTGAGGTATTCGTGGTAAATGGCAAAACCGTGCTAGTGCTTAACAGGGAGATATTCGGTACCGGAACATTCCCGGCAGACTATGTAATCATCAACTATACAGGATATGCCGACCCTGCTGTGCTGAAGAAGGTATTCTCCCCGGCAGGAATAATTATGGGTAATAACTATACGAAGAGGCAGCAGGAAAAATTTGTGGCAGCCTGCGCGAATGTGAGTCTGCCAGTGCATTCTATAGCTAATAATGGGGCTTTTGTGGTGAATTGATACTGCGGCATTAGAAATGAGCACAGCCAGTTTTTATGTTGAATAGGTGTAATATATGAATGGGTTTTAGCAGCACATTCTACAAAGGAGACCGATGTATAGCACAAACCATCAAGGCAATAGATAATGTAAAATGTATTAACCTATACATAAGCAACAACGTTTAGGGCATTGGGGTTTTTATTGTTATTTTTGCGCCCCTGTACTCATAAAAATAACAACCCGGCGCATGTGGCATAAAATAGCCGCTTTTATCATAAAATACCGTATTGCCCTACTGATAGCACTGGTGCTGAGTACGGGTGTGATGGGCTATTTTGCATCGCAGGTGAAGATCAGCTATGAGTTTACAAGCGCGGTGCCTACCGACAACCAGAAATTCATCGAATACCAGGCTTTCAGGAAGCAGTTTGGCGAAGATGGCAACCTGATGGTGATAGGGGTGCAGACCAAGGATTTCTTTGAGCCCTCCTTCTTCAATGATTACGGCAAGCTGGCAAAGGATGTGGACTCTGTGGAAGCTGTGGAGAATGTGTTGAGCATACCCGGTGCCATTACGCTGGAGAAGGATACCTTGACACAGAAGTTAAAAGTATCCCCCCTTGCTGCAAATAACCGTATAACCAATGTAGATAGCTTTAAAGCAGCATTCCTTAACCTGCCATTCTATAAAAATTTCCTGTATAACCCGGAATCTAACGCCTACCTGATGGCCGTGCGTATAGACAAGGTAGTACTGAATTCGAAAAACAGGGCCGGGGTGATCAAAGAGATAGTGGCTTTGGGCGAGGACTTCGGGAAAAAGCACAATGTAGAAATGCACTATTCGGGCCTGCCACTGATACGCACACAGATGGCTACGAAGGTAGAGACCGAAATGCGGCTCTTCCTTATAGTATCATTAGTGCTTACGGCTGTTATCCTCATTCTGTTCTTCCGCTCGTTCATGGCCGTGCTGTCATCCATGCTGGTGGTGGCTACGGGTGTGGTGTGGTCTATGGGCACTATCGTGCTGCTGGGCTATAAGATAACCATACTTACTGCGCTCATACCCCCCTTGGTGGTGGTAATCGGGATACCTAACTGCGTATACCTGCTGAACCGTTACCACTATGAGTATGCCCGCAACCCGAATAAGATGCGCTCACTGCTGCGCATGGTGGACAGGATGGGCATTGTTACGTTTTTTACCAACCTCACCGCAGCTATTGGTTTCGGAGTGTTTTTCTTCACGAAGAGTGTGTTGCTTAAGGAATTCGGGCTGGTGGCCGGCATCAATATCCTTGGTTTGTTCTTTATATCGCTGATATTCATACCCGCTTTCTTCAGTTTTTTGCCACCACCCAATGTGCGCCATACCAAGTACCTGGAAAGCAACTGGATAAACAAATTGCTGACGGGCATTACCAATTGGGTGTTCAGCCACAGGATATGGATATATGGCGCCACGATACTCATTTGCGTGTTCTCTGTATTGGGTGTTTTGCGCCTGCGCAATGACGCACATATAGTTGACGACCTGCCCAAATCGGACAAAGTATCTATAGACCTTAAATTCTTTGAACGGAATTTTAAAGGGGTGATGCCACTGGAAATAGTGATAGATACACGAAGAAAAAATGGGGCACTATCGCTGGATGTTCTAAACAGGATAGACAAACTTACCAAGTATTTGCAGCAATACCCGGAAATAGGCAAACCGCTGGCTGTAACTGAGGGGATAAAATTTGCCAACCAGGCCTATTTTGACGGCGACAGTTCCAGTTATTATGTGCCTGGCGATATGCTACAGGCAGCTTTCATTATGCCTTACCTGCGCACTAAGGGTGATGGCAAGTCGCTGTTCAATAAATTGCTGCACTCATTTATAGACAGCACGAAACAAAAAGCCCGCATAAGCGTGAGTATGGCGGATGTGGGGTCGAGGAGACTACCGGGCCTGCTGGACAGCATAAGGCCGGAAGTGAACCGTATTTTTGACAGCAACAAATATACCGTTACGTATACGGGCACCAGTATCACCTTCCTGGAGGGGAGTAAATTTATTGTGAACAGCCTGCGCGACAGCCTTGTACTGGCCTTCCTTATTATATTCGGGTGCATGGTTGCTTTATTCAGGTCGTGGCGTATACTGCTCATATCCATTGTGGTGAATGTGGTGCCCCTGCTCATTACCGCCGGGCTTATGGGGTGGGTAGGTATCCGCATAAAGCCATCTACGGTGCTGGTATTCAGTGTGGCGCTGGGTATTACCATAGATGTGACGATACGGTTCCTGGTGAATTTTAAACAGGAACTGGCACGGCACGACGACAGCATAGCCGATACCGTACACCGTACCATACACGATACAGGTCTAAGCATCATATATACATCGCTGATACTGATAGCCGGATTCAGTGTATTTATGCTCTCACAGTTTGATGGCACGAAATCATTAGGATACCTGACATCTATCACACTGTTCGTAGCGATGTTGACCAATCTTATCTTATTACCGGCGCTATTGCTATGGATGGATAAAGTGATTGAGAAAAAGAATAAGGCGGCGGAGTTCCTGATGGGTGAAGATGATAATGATGTAATTAAGTTAACTGACTAATTTTATACCTTTGCAATACCATGGAATTTGATAAAATAAAAAACAAAGGCCAGGCAAGACTTTTCAGAAATGACTATATGGAGATGATGACCAAGACGCATCCCGTAGTTATTTATTCCCTTTACTTCCCGGTCATCGCATTTATGCTTTATTATGGTGCATCGTACAAAGGGGTGGCTATATGGCTTGAGGTGTTGTTGTTCATTTGTGGCGCCCTTGCATGGAGCCTGTTTGAATACATCATGCACCGCCACCTGTTCCATATGATGGTGAAGAGCCCACGCGCGCAAAGATTTGTTTACACAATGCACGGGGTACACCATGAGTACCCGCGTGATAAGGAACGGCTGTTTATGCCGCCGGTACCAAGTATTATTCTCGCCTGTGTTATTTTCTTCATTATGAAGACCCTGATAGGCTGGAACGCACTGGCATTTTTTCCCGGTTTTCTTTTCGGCTATATGATGTATGGCAGTATGCACTTCGCGATACATGCATTTGCCCCACCTAAATTCATGAAAGCACTGTGGCGAAACCACCACCTGCACCATTACAAAGCACCCGACAAGGGCTTTGGCGTGAGTTCTGTGCTGTGGGATATTATCTTCCGCACGGTGCCGAAGAGGGAGGACGCCCCAAACACCTAGAGGGGCTTACTCTAGCACGTACATCCTGAAAATAATATCTTTAGTCAGTTTCGACCTTATTACTTAAATATAGTAAACCTATATCAGTATAGTAAAATTTGAGTGGCCGCTTTAGGGGTTGGGGTTTTTATTCAGTAATTTTACACCCTAAAATAATCTTAATGCAGTTATCCGGTTTATATGAGCGGGCGATGCGGTTTGAGTTCCTGAGTGCTGAGGAGGGGATATTCCTTTTTGAACATGCACCACTTACCGAGCTGATGTATGTGGCCAATGAGCTGCGCAAGATACAGGTGCCGCATGGCAAGGTGACGTGGATAATAGACCGAAACATGAACACCACCAATGTGTGCGTGGCCAACTGCAAATTCTGCAATTTTTACCGCATACCCGGGCACCCGGAATCTTACATTACCGATATAGATACCTATAAGCGCAAAATAGAAGAAACCTTCAAATACGGCGGTGAACAATTGCTGCTGCAAGGCGGCCACCACCCCGAGCTGGGACTGGCGTATTATACCGACCTTTTTAAAACACTGAAGCAGCTATACCCTAACCTGAAATTACACGCGTTGGGTCCACCAGAGGTGGCGCATATCACCAAGCTGGAGAAAAGTACCCACCGTGAAGTGCTGAAAGCGCTGATAGATGCGGGCATGGATAGTCTGCCGGGGGCAGGGGCGGAGATACTGAACGACAGGGTGCGCAGGCTGGTATCGAACGGGAAGTGCGGCGCACAGGAATGGCTGGACGTAATGCACGAAGCCCATATGCAGGGCCTTACCACCAGCGCTACAATGATGTTCGGGCATGTGGAGACACTAGAGGAGCGTTTTGAGCATTTTGTGAAGATAAGGGAGGTGCAGGCGCAAAAGCCTGAAGGGGCCAAGGGCTTCCTTGCATTCATTCCCTGGACCTTCCAGGATGTGGATACGCTGCTGCAAAAGGTGCGCGGCACACGGAACCTGACCACTGCCGAAGAATATATACGCATGATAGCCATGAGCCGCATTATGCTGCCTAATGTGAAGAACATACAGGCATCGTGGCTCACAGTAGGTAAGCAGATAGCGCAGGTGTGCCTGCACGCTGGCGCTAACGACTTTGGCTCTATTATGATAGAGGAGAATGTGGTGAGCGCTGCCGGGGCACCGCACCGCTTTACAGCCAAAAGCATACAGCAGTCTATACGCGAAGCAGGGTTTGAGCCACAGTTGAGAAACCAACAGTATGAGTTCAGGAAAATGCCTTCTGTAATTGAAGAACAGGTAATCACTTACTAAGGAAAAATCCAAATAAGAAAATCCAAATTCCAAGGTAACACTACTTTGGAATTTGGATTTTAACTTTATTGGAATTTTATCTTACACGCCCACCATCAGCGGCATCAGCAGCATCAGCAGGTCTTCATTCTCTACTTTATCTATAGAGCGGAAGATGCCTGCGCGGGTAGGTGTGCTTAGTTCTACCTGTATCTCATTACCATCCAGGTTGCCTACCATTTCTACCATCAGCTTGGCATTGAAGGCTATCTTCATATCCTCACCGCTATACTGGCAGCTCAGCATTTCCTTGCCCTCGTATGAGAAGTCTATATCCTGCGCGCTTATCTGCAGGGCGTTGCCATTGATGTCCATTACCACCTGGTTGGTAGTTTTATTGGCGAATATGCTTACACGGCGCAGCGCACTTACAAAATCGCCACGGTTGATGGTGAGCCTGTACGGGTTATCGACGGGTATCACCGCTTTATAATCGGGAAAGCGGGCATCTATAAGGCGGCAGCTAAGGCTGAGGTGCGCACCTGTCACAAACAGGTGGCTGCTGTTGTAGGCAAGCTGCAGCAAAGTTTCATCTGCGGCAAGGGTGGCGCGCAACTGCTGCAGTGGTTTTTTGGGCACTACAAAACCTTCCTTATTGGGGCAGCTGATATCTGTGCGGCGGAACTGTACCAGCCTGTGGGCATCAGTTGAAACAAAAGTAATACTGTCTTTATCCAGCTCAAAAAACACGCCTGTCATTGCCGGGCGCAGGGTATCTGCACTAACGGCAAACAGCGTTTTATTGATACATTCCAGCAGGGCTATGGATGGCATAGTGAACTGTGTAGTATCGCCGGGAGCGGGCTCCTTAGGAAAATCGTCGGCCTTTTCGCCGCCGATGCGGTATTTACCCACATCGCTCGACATTTCGATGGCCAGTTCGCCAACATTAATATTAAATGTAATGGGCTGCTCCGGCAAATTCTTGAGATAATCGGTCAGTATCTTCGATGGAATGCAGATACGGCCGTCGCCCTGGGCATCGTTCACCTCCATCTGCACCCGCATCATGGTCTCGAGGTCGGTAGCGGTGAGTGTGAGTGTGTTGCCACGCAACTCAAAAAGAAAATCCTCGAGCACAGAAAGTACCGTATTGGCACTGATCACGCCACTGATCTGCTGCAGATTTTTGAGCAAGGCTGTAGAAGTAACTATGAAACGCATTGGTAATTGTGGTTTTGAACAAAGATATTTTAAATAAAGCCAAAATAAAAAGCCCTGTCCTTATTGTGGATAAATAGGGGTGGAATGGGGAATTAAACACCTGCCGCACCGCTGGGGAGGATATATGGAAATTCTGTATTGAGCCCCACCTTTATTACGGATAAAAATAATAACTGTGCCCGCCATCATCTTCCATTTTTAGTGTTTGGTGTATCTTCGCGCCTCAATTGTAAAAAAACATGAACCGCACGATAAAATCAGCACTCATCTCTGTTTTCTATAAAGATGGCCTCGAACCCATAGTACGCAAGCTGCATGAGCTTGGTGTGACCCTCTATTCAACCGGTGGCACACAGACCTTTATAGAGCAGGCGGGTATACCGTGCGTAGCGGTAGAAACAGTAACCGGCTACCCATCTATACTTGGCGGACGGGTAAAGACCCTGCACCCAAAGGTGTTTGGCGGCATACTGGCCCGGCGCGACTTTGCGGACGATCAAAAACACGTAAGTGAGTATGAGATACCCCTTTTTGATCTGGTGATAGTGGACCTCTACCCATTTGAAGAAACGGTGAAACAAACCGATGATGAAAAAAAGATCATCGAGAAAATAGATATAGGCGGGGTGTCGCTGATACGGGCCGCAGGCAAGAACTATAATGATGTATGTATTGTGGCATCACGCGACCAATACCCTGAATTGCTGGAACTGCTGGTGAAACAGGAGGGCAAAACAAGCATCCAGGACCGCAGGCGCTTTGCCTCGGCAGCATTTGCCGAATGTGCACACTATGATGTGGCCATTGCCGATTATTTTACAAAGTCGGAGGGTGAAAAGCATTTCCAGCTATCGTATGGCAACAAGCAATCGCTGCGATACGGGGAAAACCCGCACCAACACGCCAGCTTTTATGGTGACCTTGATGCGCTATTTGAAAAGCTGAACGGCAAAGAACTATCGTATAACAACCTGGTGGACATAGATGCAGCCTGCCAGATCATATCTGAGTTCTCAAAGCCTGCGTTCGCCATCATCAAGCATACCAATGTATGCGGTATAGCAGAGCGCGACAATGTGACCCACGCATGGGAAGCAGCACTGGCCGGCGACCCGGAAAGCGCATTCGGCGGAGTGCTGATTACTAATCAGAATATTAATGCGGACGCAGCACAAAAAATAAATGAGCTGTTCTTCGAGATACTCATAGCACCGGGATATGACGAGGCCGCACTGGCCACACTGAAAGGCAAGAAGAACCGCATACTGCTACAGCAGAAAAGGGCTTTTTATCCTGCGAAAGAATATAAGCGCATACTCAACGGTGTATTAGTGCAGGGTGCCGACACGCAGAATTTTGCGGAATGGAAAGAAGCAAGCTCACGCACTAGCACAGCTGCTGAAAAGGAAGACCTGCTGTTTGCCAATATTGTGTGCAAACATTTAAAGTCGAACGCGATAGCGCTGGTAAAAGACAAGCAACTGATAGGCAAGGGCTGCGGGCAAACCAGCCGTATAGACTCCCTGCGCCAGTCGATTGAAAAGTCGAAACAGTTCGGGTTCATACTGAAAGGTGCGGTGATGGCATCAGATGCGTTCTTCCCATTTGATGATTGTGTGCGTATAGCCCATGAGGCGGGCATAACGGCAGTCATCCACCCCGGCGGTTCTATACGCGATAACGACAGTATAGAATTTTGCAAAGCGCATGATATGGCGATGGTGGTAACGGGGATGAGGCATTTTAAGCACTAATTACCCCAAACCCCTAAAGGGGCGTACCTTTGCTGCTACAACACCGATTTGGGTTATAACGAGGGGAAGTCCCTTTAGGGATTTAGACTGTGAACTCACCCTTCAGCAACCCTGTCACCACCAGATCCTCGGGCATACCATTTCGCATAGTGCTTTGGCG
Source organism: uncultured Flavipsychrobacter sp. (assembly GCA_964430995.1). Lineage (GTDB taxonomy): Bacteria > Bacteroidota > Bacteroidia > Chitinophagales > Chitinophagaceae > Nemorincola. Next base: position 129,625 of record CAYSIG010000001.1, on the reverse strand, counting down.
GATGATACCTTCGGTCTTAAAACCAAGACTGGTGGCAACCTTTGCGCTTCTTTTATTTTGAGGAATGAAATGTATCTCTGCTTTGTTTAGTGACAGTTTATCAAAAAGATAGCCAATGAATTTTTTAAGAGATTTATTGATGATGCCCTTCCCTTCATACTCTTTGCGTATCCAGTAGCCTATATGTGCGCGCTTTGTTGCCTGGTCCCAGTTGTGCATACCCACACCGCCTATTATCTTTCCATCATAGAAAATACCTAATGCAAGCGCTTCCTGGTTTCTCAACTGCTGGTGAGATTGCTGTATGAATTGCAATGAGTGTTCAGGTTTGGTAGTAGCCCCCACCCATGGCAGCCACGGGTGCAAATGACCACGCGATTCATTTATGGCTTTGAAGAGTTCATCGGCATCCTCAACTTCGTAAGTGCGCAACAGTATGTTATCGTCTACAATTATTGATACCATCGGAGTATTGTGTTAGGTTTTACTCCTCATCCTTTACAGGCGGATTCAGTTTTTCCCACAGTTCGGGTATGCGTTTTATCCAATGCAGTTCGCGCATTTTAGATTTGGCATCTTCCACCGGCGAACCAAAATATACTTTTCCTCCTTCCAGGCTGGCAGGCACCCCGCTTTGTGCGTACACGATCGCACCCTTTCCTATAGTGAGGTCTTTGCTCACACCCACCTGGCCCCACAGAATTACTTCGTCTTCAATTATCGCTTTACCACCCACACCCACCTGCGCCGCAAACAGACAATTTTTGCCTATTACTGCACCATGCCCTATATGTATGTGGTTATCCAACTTGGTTCCTTTGCCTATTATGGTATCGCCGCTTACGCCTTTGTCTATGGTTGTACCCGCGCCTATCTCTACATCGTCTTCTATTATTACCCTCCCGCAACTCACCAGCTTATCATATTGTACCTCGCGGTCTTTGCGGCGTTTGAAATAAAATGCATCGGCCCCCAGCACACAGCCGGCATGGATCACCACATTATCTCCTATCACACAGTGGTCGTAAATAGTAACATTAGGGTGTATCAGGCAATTCTCACCTATACGCACATGGTTGCCTACAAATACCCCCGGCTGAATATGCGTACCCTCCCCTATCACCGCGCTGTCGCTGATCATTTTTGTGGCTGGCTCAAACGGGCGGAAGTGCTTTACAATACTAACGTATGCGCTGAAGGGGTCGGTGGTCACCAGGAGGGTCTTACCTTCCGGGCAGGTAACTTCTTTATTGATGATGATGACTGTTGCCGCAGAATTGAGGCATTTATCGTAATATTTCTCAAAATCAACGAAGGAAATGTCCCCATTGGTTACTTTATGTATCTCATTGATACCTGTTGCCATCTGGCCCTGGTTGCCTACAAGTTTTGCCCCTGTAAATTCAGCAAGCCATTGCACCGAAACAGGCTGTTCAAATTGCATATTTTATACGTTTGGGGCAAAAATACAACTTTGGCGGGCGTTTGTAAAAAATAGCCATAAATGGCAACTTTCGAGTAATTTCGATAGCGAATAGACATTTTTTGAACTACATCAACCATAACGGAAAAATCACTTCGAAAGGCGATGCCCATCTGCCGGTGGACAATGGGGCGTTCCGCTATGGCTATGGCCTGTTTGAAACCATGCTTATTTCACATGGGGCGATACTGCTTGGGGAGTATCACTGGGAGCGGTTGTTTGGAGGTATTCAGCAATTAGAGTTGGAACTGCCACCTTTGGTCGACCTTGAACGACTGGAAGCAGAAGTACGGAAGACGGCAGAGAAGAACAAGCTGGAAAAACTATGCAGGGTGCGGCTACAGGTATACGCGGGCGCGGGGGGACTTTATGGCCCGGATAGCAATAAAGCTGGCTTTGTGATAGAGTGCTTTCCGCTGGAGGAGGGCGCGCTGCATTTTAATGAGAACGGGCTGGTAGCAGGCATAGCAGGCGGACTGAACAAAAGCATGGACGCCCTTTGCAACCTGAAATCGTGCAATGCGCTGATATATGCTATGGCTGCCCGGCACGCAAGGGAAAACAGGTGGAATGACGCACTGGTGTGCAATACGGCTGGAAATATAATAGAAAGCACGATAGCCAATATTTTCTGGATAAAAAAAGGGGTGATATATACCCCACCACTCGCGGAAGGCTGCGTGGCAGGGGTGATGCGCCGCTATATAATGGCTGATATACCCGTGACAGAGAAGAAACTATCGGTGGAGGAATTGCTGCTGGCCGATGAAGTGTTTCTGACGAATGCCATAAAGAGAATGCGGTGGGTAAGCAGCATAGGAGACGTATTCTATAAAAACGAACAAACGAAAAGTATTTATCATTCAGCCTTTGACCTTGCTTAATATTTTGAAACAATCACTTGTAATTGCATTCTTGTTGCTATCCCGTACTTGTATGGCGCAGATAGGCTATGGCCCCGAAGTAGGCATTGGCATGAGCACCTTTAAGTTTCAGCCGCCGAGCTACCCGGTAATCTATACTTCGTCATCAGTGACACCAATGCTTAGTGGCAGGATAGGTATTATTGTAGACCTGCCTATTACTAAGCGGGCCTATTTTCATGCAGGGGTGTCATTCTCCCGGAAGGGGGCGGAGCGGGCTTTTTCTTATCACTACAGCGACAGCTTCAGTGAGGCTGTGAGCCAGAAACTGTCTATCAACTATTTTGAAGTACCGCTGATACTGCTCTACAAGACAGGCATGCAGGGGAAAGGGCGTTTTGTAGCGGGTATTGGAGCCACGCCATCGCTTATAGCAGGTGGCCGGGATAAATATGCTGATGCCGGCACAACAGATGGTGTGCCTTTCAGCTATGCGGGAGAGGAGAAAATAAATGTGGGCAAAACACTGAAGAGCTTCGATATAGGTGTGACGCTGACTGCCGGGTATGAGTTGCCTACGGGACTATATTGCCGGGTGTACTATACCGGAGGCGTGAGTGATATAGGCGTGCAGACCGAAGTAGTGAAAAACAGGGTATTAGCCATAGCAATAGGCTATGTGCTGGGTAACGGACGAAACATAAATAAAGAAACAGACGACCTTATAGATAGAACACCTTAAAAAGACAACAACTCCACTCCTCCGGAGAGGCCGGGAGAAGTCTACCAATACCCACCACGGTGCTGGCGCGGCCGGTAGTGATGTTCATGCCAGTTGAACCAATGTCTTTTATAATTGATGTACTTGGGGCTGTTGTACCTCTTCTTCCTGTAGGTAGTGGTTCCGCAACTGCTGCTGCCCGCTACTACCACTATCAACACCAATAAGGCCACCAAGGCTGTAAACTTACTTTTCATCTGCGAAAATAATTACGTCACAAAATACTTTATTATTTTATATTCAGGTAATGCCCGCCTGTTTTTCTTTCTCTTTCATTAAGAATACCTTTAACATTTAGCAATCTACACGCCTGAAGGGGCCTTCCCATCGTTTGGTATTAATGCCGGATGCAAACAAAATTCTACTTTTACGTACTCATATAACATGGGTAAGCACATTTAGGGGGCAGGATATGACCAAAAAAGAGCGCTACACATTCATTATCGACTGGTTTCAGAAGAATATGCCTGATGCCGAAACCGAGCTGACCTATAGTAACCCGTATGAATTGCTGGTCGCGGTGATACTATCTGCCCAATGCACAGATAAGCGGGTGAATATGGTGACTCCGGCACTGTTTAAAAAATTCCCGACGCCGGAACGACTTGCTAAGGCAGAATTTGATGATGTGGAGCCGCTCGTAAGGAGCGTGACTTTTGCCAATAACAAGGCCCGCCACCTGATAGGCATGGCAAAAATGCTGGTAGAAAATTTTAATGGACAAGTGCCGGACAATATGGAAGACCTGGTGAAGCTGCCGGGAGTAGGGAGGAAGACCGCGAATGTAATTGTATCGGTAGTGTTTGATAAGCCGGGTATGGCGGTAGATACGCATGTGTTCCGGGTATCAGCACGAATAGGGTTGACCACAAACGCTAAAACCCCGCTACAGACAGAACAGCAACTGGTAGCCAATATACCTAAAGAACTACTGGCCATAGCCCACCATTGGCTCATATTGCACGGTCGTTACACCTGCGTGGCCCGCAAACCTAAATGTGAACAATGCGGACTGAAACCCGCCTGTAAGTATTACAAGGTAACACCAAATGCATAAAGGGGTTTAATGAGCACCGGGCGGTGGTGTCATATCCGGTGCCTGGCCTTTTGACCAGCGTGACTGGAACGTTTTGGCGTAATCCTCAAATTTCACGCGCTTGTAGGCGTTATCGCCAAAATAGCAGAGGTATAATTCCATATCCTTTACATCATGATAGCCGGGTATAGGAGTAGGCGACTGGAAATTTTCGAGCATAAGTATACTGGTGGGGTAAGACATGGAGCCTTTCATCCATTCCACGGCTATGGTATTGGCGCGGTACTGGGGTTCAAACTTGTATTCCTTACCCTGAAAATTGATCACGTCCTGGCGTTCGGCATTCAGTTTTACAGCATAAAAGTTATTGTTTACATATTTGATGAGGTCGGGATTCGAAAAAGTAGTAGCATCCATTTTTTTGCACCAGCCACACCAGTCGGTATATGCATCTACAAATACCTTTTTAGGGTTTGCCTGCATTTTGGCCTGTAGCTCGTTGATATCCGTTATCCAGTGTATCTCGTTCCGTACTTCAGGGTTTGGCGATACGGTAGGCGCGGGTTTCCCGGCATTTGCTGTTTTCTTCTTCTTGTCATCCGCTATCAGCAATCCAGGAGCTGCCATCATCACTATCGCAATAAGCAATATACGTTTCATTTGCATGTTTTTATATTTCATTTTTCAAATGGAACTTCCCTGAGGTAGTTTCATTATACATGTTTCAGAGAAACGAATTTACAAATAATCCATGTAGTTTTGTTCACGGTAAATAATTTTATGATAAAAATAGCAATCGCTGTTACTGGGGCCAGCGGGTCTGTATACGCCAAAGTATTGCTGGACAGGCTGGTACAGGTGAAAGAGCAAGTAGCAGAAGTGGGGCTGGTGTGGAGCGATAATGCACTAACTGTTTGGCAGCATGAGCTGGGCAATAAGGACTATGAAAAGTACCCGTTCCGTGTATGGAATAAGAACGATTTCATGTCGCCAATAGCTTCGGGCAGTGCATCATACGGGGCGCTTATCATTTGCCCGTGCAGCATGGGTACCCTGGGCAGGATAGCCGGAGGAATGAGCAACGACCTGATAACCCGTGCTGCGGATGTGATGCTGAAAGAGCGCCGTAAACTGATATGCGTGGTGAGGGAAACCCCCTATAACCTCGTACACCTGCGCAATATGACTACAGTTACTGAAGCAGGGGGCATTATTTGCCCGGCTACCCCATCGTTTTACAGCAAACCACAGACCTTTGAAGAACTGGCCGATACTGTAGTTAGCAGGGCATTGCAACTGGCCGGATTAACAACAAACGCGTATAAATGGGGTGAATGATATTACTGCAACCCCTGATAATTAAATTCATTATTTTCGTTTTATGGAACTTAACGCTCCTTCCCGGATAGCCAATTATATTGGGGGCACCCTACAGGGCCCGCTAAACGGTAAGTATATAGACAATACAAACCCCGCCACCGGCGAAGTTTATAGCCAGATACCCGACAGTGACAAAAAAGATGTGGATGAAGCGGTAGGAGCCGCCAAAGCGGCCTTTGCGCTGTGGAGCACCACACCTGCCGAAGAAAGGTTTAAAGTGCTGAACAGAATAGCGCAGCTGATTGATGACAACCTGGACGCCCTGGCACTGGCCGAAACCAATGATAATGGCAAGCCCCTTTGGCTGAGCAAGAAAGTGGATATACCGCGCGCATCAAGCAACTTCAGGTTCTTTGCCACGGGCATCATGCACTTCAGCACAGATAGCCACAGCATGGAGGATAAGGCGATCAATTATACAATCCGGCAGCCCATAGGTGTAGTGGGTTGTATCTCTCCGTGGAACCTGCCCCTGTATCTCTTTACCTGGAAGATAGCCCCTGCGCTGGCAGCAGGTAATTGTGTGGTAGCAAAGCCCAGCGAGGTAACGCCCATGACCGCTTATCTGCTGAGCCATATTTGTATAGAAGCAGGACTGCCTGCAGGTGTACTGAACATAATACATGGCACCGGGCCGGACTGCGGCGCAGCAATAACAGCACACCCTGATATTAAGGCCATTTCCTTTACCGGCAGCACACGCGCGGGAAGAGAGATAGCCTCGATTGCGGCACCGATGTTCAAAAAAGTATCGCTGGAGCTGGGCGGTAAAAATCCCAACATCATCTTTGCTGACTGCGACTGGGATAAAATGATGCGCACGACCATACAATCGTCCTTCAGCAACCAGGGGCAGATATGCCTGTGCGGCAGCAGGGTTCTTGTGGAAGAAAGCATTTATGAGAAATTCAAAACAGAATTCATAGCGCGTGTTAAAAAACTTACTGTTGGCGACCCGCTTGATGATAGCAGCAAGCAGGGTGCAGTAGTGAGCAAAATGCATTTTGATAAAGTGCTCAGTTGCATTGATCTGGCAAAGCAGGAAGGCGGAACAATATTATCAGGCGGAAACGTGGTAAAGCTGGCAGGCCGATGCGAGAATGGCCTGTTCATAGAACCTACTGTGATAGAAGGGCTGGGGCCGAATTGCCGCACGAATATGGAAGAGATATTCGGGCCGGTGGTGACGCTGCAATCTTTCAAAACAGAAGACGAAGCGCTGCAACTTGCCAACGCCAGCGACTATGGCCTGAGCGCCACCATATGGACACAGGATGTGAGCCGTGCAAACCGTGTGGCCGCAAAGGTGCATAGCGGTATTATATGGGTGAACTGCTGGTTGCTGCGCGACCTGCGCACACCCTTCGGCGGATTTAAGAACAGTGGCGTGGGCCGCGAGGGCGGCTGGGAAGCACTACGCTTCTTTACGGAACCGAAGAATGTGTGTATTGAGTTGTGATGAATATCAAGAAAAACGTAGGTACATTAGCTAATAAGCTAATCATCAAATTAGCTAATTAAGTAGAACATGCTAGTAAAACTATTCGGCAGTGCGGTATATGGGGTAGATGCGATAACCATAACCATTGAGGTGGATACACCTGGTGGCCAATTGGGTTATTTTATTGTGGGCCTGCCTGATAATGCCGTTAAGGAAAGTACAGAAAGGGTTTTATCTGCAATCATGAACTCCGGATACAACCGGCCACGCGCAAAGATGGTGGTGAACATGGCACCGGCCGACATTAAAAAAGCAGGTGCAGCGTACGACCTGCCCATAGCCCTGGGTTTTCTGGGCGCTACGGAACAGCTACCTATCGAACATCTGCATGAATACGTGATTATGGGCGAGCTATCGCTGGATGGCTCGATAAGGCCGATAAAGGGTGCGCTGCCCATAGCTATAAAATCGAGGGCGGAAAAGTTTAAAGGGCTGATAGTGCCTAAGGAGAATGCGCGGGAAGCGGCACTGGTAAACAATATAGATGTATATGGCGTAGAGCACATAAAGGAAGTGATAGATTTCTTCAAGGGGGACAGCACCATGAAACCGGTGAAAGTAAATACCCGAGAAGAATTCTTTGATGCGCAGAGCCATTTCGAGATAGACTTTAATGATGTGAAAGGGCAGGAGAATGTGAAGCGGGCGCTGGAGATAGCGGCTGCCGGGGGGCACAATGCCATATTGATAGGTCCGCCGGGGGCGGGCAAGACCATGCTGGCAAAGCGGCTGCCCACTATATTGCCTCCGCTCACGCTGCATGAAGCGCTGGAGACCACCAAGATACATTCGGTGGCGGGTAAGTTGCCTAACAATACATCGCTTGTGGCACAAAGACCGTTCCGGTCGCCGCACCACACTATAAGTGACGCGGCACTGGTGGGAGGCGGCGGCATACCACAGCCGGGAGAAATATCGCTGGCGCATAATGGGGTGCTGTTCCTGGATGAGCTGCCGGAATTTAAACGCACAGTGCTGGAGGTGATGCGCCAGCCTATGGAGGAGCGAAAAGTGTGCATCTCGCGCGCGAAAGTGAGTATCGACTTCCCGGCATCGTTCATGCTCATAGCTTCTATGAACCCGTGCCCGTGCGGCTACTTTAACCATCCGGAGAAAGAGTGTACCTGCAGCGCCATAATGGTGCAGCGCTACCTGAATAAGATAAGCGGCCCGCTGCTGGACAGGATAGACCTGCATGTGGAGGTGACCCCGGTAGCCTTCAGTGAGTTGTCGTCGCAAAAGACATCCGAGAACAGTGATGCTGTGCGCGCAAGGGTGATCAGCGCGAGGGAGATACAGGCAAAACGTTTTGAAGCACATGAAGGCGTGTACTGCAACGCGCAGATAGGCAGCAAGTTGCTGAAAGAAATATGCGTAATAAACGCAGTGGGGCAAAACCTGCTGAAGACTGCCATGGACAGGCTGAACCTGAGTGCCCGCGCATACGACCGCATACTAAAAGTTAGTCGCACTATTGCCGATCTGGCGGGCAGTGATGATATAAGGCCGGAACACCTTGCAGAAGCCATACAATACCGGAGCCTGGACAGGGAAGGATGGGGCGGGTAGTAGGACAGAATATTTTTTTCCCCTTACAATTCACGGTTATTGAAAATAAATTTTAGCCGGCGGATTGAACCGCCTTCATTATTTCCTCATCGGGCATGGTCCTGAAATCCGCAAAACGATATTCTTTTTTATGGCCACGCAAATGCAAAATCATATCCCTGCGGGTAGCGCCTTTTGGCAGCACGACCGGAATATCTTCCATTCGCAATATTGAGTACCCCTGCTCTTTTATGTCATCGAGCATTTGCCCGGTAGGCTCTTCAATGTGGCAATACTGACAATGATCGGCATCAATCTCCCCTGTTTTCGAAATACTTTTCAGGTATTTTTCTCCAAATGAAAATATTATTTTCTCATCCTTTATTTCATCAGGAACGACAATATCAAAATGAACAATATCGCCAGCGGGCAGCTTAACATAGGTGTCCCAAATTGCTACTTTCATCTGTAAAAACTATTGTTTTTAAATGCCACACTTACCTGTCTCATCCTTCACTGAACATCTATGCAGTTCATCGCAAATATAGAATTCTTCCTTCTCATGGTACTCGTTTATAGCAGGTATCGCCCGGCACAGCGTTTATAACACAAGTACACAGAGTAGCGTGAGGTTGCTTCGTTCATCACAAAGACGTGCGCCAGGGGCTACTAACAGATAGCCCCTGGCGGGGGCAATACAGGACTTATCCCGAAATCTTTTAATCCTATAAATCATAGTTCAGACAAACTACCCGCTCAAACCGGCTATAAGCTGCGCCCCGCCTGCACATCGATTTCCATCATGGTACAGTTAGTGTACCATGACGGTACAGTAACTGTACCGTCATGGTTTTCTGATTTTTTCAACACAAAATTGCTTCGGAATTTTACGGTCTAAAAACACCCTCCCATGGCAAGCGAAAAGAAAGCACAGGCAAAGGAACTCTATTTTCAGAGCACACTCAACAAAACACAGATCGCAGATACAGTTGGCGTGCCGCGCCGCACACTCCACTTCTGGATAAAAAAAGACAATTGGGACAGGCTTAAAAATTCAGCCGAGCACTTGCCCGCTATCATGGTCGAGAATGTTTACCACATCCTCGGCAATTATACCCGTAGCATGCTCAGCGCCGATAATTACGATCAATCCCTCACCCGCGATCAGGCCGAAATTTTATACAAGCTCACCAATACCCTCAAAAAGCTCAAAGACCGTTCATCGCTTAATGATAGCATGGAGATGTTTGCCCTTTTTCAGGATGGCTTACGCCGCGAGAACCCCGATCTTGCCGGCGCCCTAAAGCCGTATATCGAGCGTTATATGTCTAAGCGCTCCCGCATTTACCAGCATCACCTTATACCCGCCGATTTCAACAGCGATTGCCGCATGAAGCTCAAAGGCTCAAACGAGGAGGAAAACCGCCTCGATTACTTTGATATGAACCTTTGGCAAAGTGAAGATGGTGTTGTTCCCCCGCAGTGGGGTCCCGATCCAGCCGCCACCGAAAAAGACCTCAAGTCTGTTGTCCCCGGCGATGACGGTTGCGAGGCTGGTGCCCCCGCCGGTTCATCCCCGGCCGATAATCCACCCGTGGCAGCGAAAAAAAGTGGTAAGCAGCCGGTCGGGCACTCACCGAAACATGCCCCTGCCGGTGGTGAGCCCGCCGAACCTATGAGCAGTGCAATTGGCAACGAATGAGCAGGAACTGAGCAGCATTTTTCACATAAAGCAATAGTGATCAGCCGGTTATCAACTTTTCAAAATTTTTTTCAGCAAAGTGAGCAATAATGATACAATTCACACCCCACCCCACAAAAGAAAACGTCCCGCAAATACGGGACGCTTCAAATATGTGCTCAGAGAGAGGGAGATTATCACTCATCATCGTCCCTGCTCCTTTCTTTCTTGCGAGGTTTTGGTGCTGCGTCATCTTCGTCTTCCATATGGTCAGCTTTCCTGCGATGTACTTCGTCACCTGGCTCATGATGGCTATGCATCTTGTGGCCTGTATTGAAGTTCTTGCTGATACCGATGTTCATCTGGCGTCCGAATGTGAAGTTGAAAGAATTAGTAGCGTAAACTACACCTTCCATTTTGTCAGTAGTGTAATTAACACCGCCTACTGCAAAGTTCAGGCAAAGACCACGGCCCATGTTGATACCCAGCGCCGGGTACATACCTACATAGATACCGTTATGCTTCATGTTAGCAGGGTTGCCTTCCTGAGTATGGTATCCGCCATGGTAAGCAAAATCCAACTGGGAGAACCAGAAGAAAGTTTCGCTCTTGCCGATGTAATGAGAGTAACGCGCAAATGGGCCTACCCTGTAGTTATTGAAAGTATTCTTACGTCCTGCAAAATCTTTGTATGCATCCTGTCCCCAAGAAACCTGAAGGCCTAAAGTCCAGTTATGGTTAAATTGATAACCAACACCTACGTTCGCCATCCAGTTGGTATTCTTTGCCGGACTGTTGCCTGAACCTCCCAATGTGTCATGAGAGTTAGTGTTAAAGTCAAGATTGCCGTACAACAGTATACTGTGTGGTTCCTGAGCGTTGGCTGTTGCTATAGTTCCTGCGGCAAGTAGAGCGAGGATCAGTTTTTTCATAACAGAGTGCGTTTTATTAAAAATTATTTAGACAGCACAAATATAATAGGGTTTTTGAAAAAACAATAGCCTTTTAAAATAGTTTTTTTTATTATGCGAAATAATCCTTAGCCTATTGGAGCCCATTATACGCTGTATGCCGCGCAAACACAGCACCGGAAGGCATTTTTTACTTAAACCACGAGCTGTACATGAGGTAGTTATTGGCTATGCGCTCCACCTCCCCTTTAAGCAGCTCCTGACTAATATCCTTCACTTTTTTGGCCGGCACACCGGCAAATATGCTGCCGGGAGGCACCTGCGTGCCCTCTAATACTACCGCACCGGCCGCTATAATGCTGTTTTCGCCTATCACCACATTGTCCATAACAATGGAGCCCATGCCTATGAGCACATTATCAGCCACTTTGCAGCCATGCACTATAGCATTATGCCCTATGGACACATTGTTCCCTATTACCACCTTCGTTTTCTGGTAGGTGCAATGGATGCACGCACCATCCTGCACATTTACCTTATTACCCATACTGATGCTGTTCACATCGCCACGCACCACAGCATTGAACCATATGCTGCAATCTTCGCCCATCACTACATCACCTACTATTGTAGCATTAGGCGCAATAAAACAACTTCCCGGTATTTGTGGTGAAACCCCTTTCACCGGCAGAATTACTGGCATAACTGAGACTTATTAAGAGATGCCAAAAGTAAGTAGTTTATGCACAACCGAAAGACAGGACTGTTAATATTTTGTAATAGCTGCTATCGGATTTAATCTTTAATTTTGGGGTATTAAAGTTTATCATGCAAGTTTACCTGGATCTCCTTAGGCATATCATTGATACCGGTGTTGCAAAAAGCGACCGCACCGGCACAGGCACTACAAGCTGTTTCGGTTACCAGATGCGTTTCGATCTACAGAAAGGGTTTCCCCTTGTTACCACAAAGAAGCTGCATGTGAAGTCAATTATCCATGAGTTGCTGTGGTTCCTGAAAGGTGACACCAACATAAAATACCTGAAAGACAACGGAGTAAGGATATGGGACGAGTGGGCCGATGAAAACGGCGACCTGGGGCCCGTATACGGCCACCAATGGCGTAGCTGGACAGGCGCAGACGGAAAAACCTATGACCAGATAAAGGACGTATTACAACAGATAAAAACAAACCCCGACAGTCGCCGAATGATTGTGAACGCATGGAACGTGGCTGACCTTCCCAAAATGAAACTAAGCCCTTGCCACGCATTGTTCCAGTTTTATGTAGCGGACGGAAAACTATCCTGCCAGCTCTACCAGCGTAGCGCAGACGTATTTCTCGGTGTGCCGTTCAATATAGCTTCTTATGCTTTACTTACCATGATGATAGCACAGGTGACCGGGCTGGGTGTTGGTGAGTTTGTACACACTTTCGGCGATGTGCACCTGTATAGCAACCACATGGAGCAGGCCAGGTTGCAGCTTACACGCACACCTTACCCGCTGCCCGTAATGAAAATGAACCCGAATGTAACCGACCTCTTTTCCTTCACCTACGAAGATTTTACCCTTGAGGATTATCAGCACCACCCTACTATAAGCGCGCCGGTGGCTGTATAATTGCCGATAGTTTTCATCCACGAGTCATTTAAAAATATAATAGCCATGGTAGTTTCATTGATAGTAGCCGTTGCCGAAGATAATGCCATAGGCAAGAATAATTCGCTCCCCTGGAACCTGCCGGAAGACCTGAAGTTCTTTAAGCGCACTACCATAGGCAAGCCGGTGATAATGGGCCGCAAAACATTTGAATCGCTGGGGCGGGCGCTGCCAGGGCGGCTGAACATTGTATTATCGCGAAATGCAAACCTGGAGTTGCCTGAAGGGGTACTGCTGTATACCGATGTGAATGCAGCCCTGGAGCGCCTACAAAATGAAAATACCGAAGAATGCTTTATAATAGGCGGCGGTAAAGTATTTGAGGACACCATGCCCCTTGTAGACAGAATGTACATAACCCGCGTGCATACCAGCATACCGGATGCTGACGCATTCTTCCCTTCGGTTGACCACACACACTGGACACTTGTATGGGAAGAAAAGCATCAGGCCGATGAACAACACAAATTTGATTACACATTCCAGAAATACGAGCGCGTAGAAATGTGATGAACGGGCACGCAGCAATTGAGTACCTGAAATATACATGGCGCGCGAAGGGCCGGCACGGCACACATTCCCCATTCGTATATAATTTCATTGAGCAGATACTGCTGAGCAGGGGGCCGATAGAACGGGAATACATTGTTGTGTACCCCGAGCTGGCACTGTGCTACGAAAACCTGCTGAGCCGCATAGCCCAGCACTTTGGGTATAAGGCAATAACAGACACTACAAAGAACACACAGCACTTACCAGCCGGAAGTACTGATATGCTGCTAATGAGTGCATCGTCGCCGGAGCGATGGGCAGCGATGCTTGATGAGTCCATTCACCTCTTGGGAGATAAATCCGTAGTTGTGGTTTCGGGCATACACAAATCAGCGAAGCATGGCAGGGCGTGGAAAGCACTATGCAAAAAGGAACAGGTGAAGATGAGCCTTGACCTGTATGGCATCGGGCTGCTGCTGTTCAGGGAGGAGTTTAAGGTGAAGCAGCACTTCATCCTGAAATATTAAGGATAGTCTTCCTAACCCAGCGGATCGTCCTCGGTTGAGGAACTCGTGGGGTTCTTCGCGAAGAACTTGTCTACCACACCGCTGAACATGGGCGGCACTTTACCATGAATATATTCCTTCATTATCTCGATGGCCTTGACTGCCTGCTGGTCTGTAAGCCCTACGTTCTTCTTCAATTGTTCTACGAGGTCCTGCATAATGTTATGCTGCTTTTAGGTGTTCAAGTTTTGCGTGCTCCACCATCTGGCGAGCATACTCGAGGGTGAGGTGGAACGAGCCGCCATGCTGCTCAGAAGGCAAATCGAACATAGCATCGGTAAGCACCATCTCACAGATGGCCCGCAGTCCGCGGCCGCCCAACTTGTACTGCACTGCTTTCTTCACCATGTAATCAATAGCCTCGTCCTCAACTTTCAGCTTTATGCCTTCGTACTCAAACAGGCGGGTGTATTGCTTGATGAGCGCGTTCTTCGGCTCGGTGAGGATGCGCTTGAGTGAAGACTCATCCAGCGGGTTCAGATAGGTGACAATGGGCAGGCGGCCAAGCAACTCCGGTATCAGCCCGAAGGTACGCAGGTCCTGTGCGTTCACATATTGCAGCAGGTTTGCCCTGTCCAGGTCTTTTGTTGCTTTTATAGCGTTATAGCCGATAGAGGCAGTCTGTATCCTGCGGGCAATCATTTTGTCAATACCTTCAAAAGCACCACCGCATATGAACAGTATGTTCTGCGTATTCACTTTTATCATCTTCTGCTCCGGGTGCTTGCGACCACCCTGCGGCGGCACCAGCACTTCGGCGCCTTCCAGCAGCTTCAGCATGGCCTGCTGCACCCCTTCGCCACTCACATCCCGGGTGATGGAGGGGTTATCGCTTTTGCGGCCTATTTTATCCAGTTCATCAATATATACTATTCCACGCTCGGCGGCTGCCACATCATAGTTGCTGTTTTGCAGCAGGCGGCTCAGTATGCTTTCCACGTCCTCGCCCACATAGCCAGCCTCAGTGAACACGGTGGCATCTACTATGGCGAAGGGCACCTGCAGCAGGCGCGCTATGGTCTTGGCAAGCAGTGTTTTACCTGTACCGGTCTCGCCCACCATCATGATGTTGGATTTTTCGATCTCCACATCATCTATCACAGGCATGGACAGGCGCTTATAGTGGTTGTATATGGCCACGGAGAGCACTTTCTTAGCATCGTTCTGACCAATAACGTATTGGTCGAGGAATGCCATTATCTCGCGTGGTTTGTAGTTCTTGTTCTTCTGCAGTTCGGGTTTTACCTCCTGCAGGGGTTTGGTGCCACCGGTAGCTTCCACAAGGAGCGCGTGGGCGTTCTCTATGCACTGGTCGCAGATGTTGCCTTTAAGGCCGGTGAACAATATATTTACATCACTTTCAGCGCGATCGCAGAAAGAACATTTCTTTTCGGGTTGCTTTGCCATATCGTTTGAGCGCACAAAGGTACGGTATTTGGTTAAAGGGTTAATTGGTTAAAGGGTTAAAAATTACCACTTTGTCGAAGCGGTGCCCACCTTCGCCAAGGCTTTGGTGGTCGATGAAAGGTATAATTTTCGGGTTATGCCGTTTTTTGATAAATATTGTTTCTAAATATTTTTTGTAATGCACTGTGGGCTTATATTATGCGTTTTATTATAATGTATAAAAGGGTATATTTATACCCTGAAAGGTATATTTATACCCCCAAAAGGTATAATTATACCCTAAAAGGTATAAGGAGAGTGGGTGTTTTCTGCGCATTTTTGGGGGGGGGAGAAGTTGAAAAACATAAGTGGCTGACAGTCAGTTGTTCAGCGTTTTTCCGTTTGCGCATTCTTTGCGCATTTTTGCGCATTTTCAGCTCGTTTTCTGCGCGTTTTTTTGTTTTGGAGTAGTGGAGATAAACCACCCTTCGACAAGCTCAGCCCCTTCGGCGAGCTCAGCCCTTCGGCAAGCTCAGGAGGGCGCAGGAATGCGAATGCCGAACATAGCACGGAGTTCACATTGCAGTATGTCAAAGAACGTCACCCATTTTTGTGGGTATCAAGTAAAGTTCGGAAAGGTGGGAATAGTTGCCAAATAAAAAAAACGTCATGGTACAGTAACTGTACCGTCATGGTTTTTCGGTGCAGTATGGGCAAGGGTTTGAGCGGTTTTTCAGGATTTGAGAATTATCAGGATGATAGAGCCACCAACGTAGATAATCTCGCCAGTCATGAGACTGGGTGCCACGCAAGCGTATTCAGAGACATACGGTTAACTATTGTTTTATTTATTTTTTTTGATTGATGAACACTACGGACAACGGGGGAATATTTCGCTAAATTTGCCTTAATGAGGTATGTCGCCATAATATTAATCTTATTACAGAGTATCTCTACCTTATTGCAGCCAATTTGCAATACCCGTGTTTTGAACTTGCGGGAAATGTATCAGCATTGTAGTTTGGAAGACCCTGATATTACCCCTTTGGATTTCGTTTTTGAACATTTACTTAACCTAGAAGGTATTGTGGACTGTTTTGAGGGAAAAAACGAAAGTGACGAAGCAGAACATCAAATTCCGCAAACGACGGAATTTTCGTTGCAAATTGCAGTAGTACTATCCCAAACGATACAAATAGATTTTAAGCCTCGAAATTCTTTTTCAACAAGAATTAAATACCCAACAGGCAGACGAGATTTTTGCTCGTCAAATTTTTATGCCGATTTATTACGCCCTCCGATAGTGTAGCCTGAAATATTTACTTGCATACGGTAGCCGTTCCCAAATTTACTTTGGGATGGTTATGCATTTTAAGCAAACAATTTTTTGTAATTTCTAAATAACCAAAATAAATGAACCGATTTATTAACGGGATGGTATTCCTTTGTGCCATATGCTTCTCCCAAGTGGCAACTGCACAAAATGCTGATTCCCTTTCTTTCATAAGGTCAAAACGAATGTCCAATGCCGATCTTTCTAAGAAAAAGGAGGGAACGTTCATTACCGGAATTCCGGACATTTCTTCCGATCCCGTAACAGGTTTCGGCTTCGGTGTGCGAAGCAATATCTACTGGAATGGAAAAAAGGACAACCCCCTGTTTCCATATACGCCCTATCTCGCGAAACTCAAGGCGAACATGGCCTATTACACGTCAAACGCCAGAGAATTGATACTGTCATTCGATATGCCGTATTATAATGCCACTCGCTGGCGGTGGAAGGTTGACTTCAAAGCGCAGCAAAATCCCGCGAATTTGTATTTCGGATCAGCCGAAAGCACTCTGGAACCTTTACGCCTTCCATCCTCCCCAACGGGTGGCGCGTCATACGCTACATTTGCCGGGTATGACAAGGCACGAAAAATGCTCCGTGCCGGACAGGCGGGAGAGGCGGCGTGGGTTACAGATGCACTCTCCAATAAATTCATGGAAACAGAATACATGCTGAACCTGAAAGCCGATTATGCCTTGGGCAAAGGAAGGTGGCGTATATTAGGCGGGTACGAAATACAGCATCTTACCTATAAAACATTTGAGGGAACAAATGCCGAGGCAACAGACCCTAATACGGGGCAGAAAACCAAGGCACCTAATGGAACGTCCCTGCTTCGCAGGGATTACCAGCAAGGGTTAGTGTACGGATTAGACGGTGGTTGGGTATCGCTGATACAAGCCGCTCTTATTTTCGACACCCGGGATTTTGAACCAGACCCTACAAAGGGGTATTACCTGGAGATTGCCAACGAGTTTTCAAACCCTGCTATCGGCTCTGCCTTTTCTTTCAATAAGCTCTTTATTCAAGGGAGAATCTATAAGATAATACCCGTCGGCCCTCGAACAGTTTTTGCCGGTCGTTTTGCAACAGGTAATATTTTTGGAGAGAAGCCTCCGTTCTTTGAGTTTCAGGATCAATGGAGTCCAGACGGAAGCATTAATGCGCTTGGTGGTAAACAGTCGTTAAGGGGATTCAGAGCAAACAGGTTCCTGGCACGCTCGATGTGGTTTACAAATTTTGAAGTGCGAGCTCGGTTTGCTGAGACATCGTTTCTAAAGCAACATTTTTCATTTACAGTGGCACCGTTTTTTGATGCAGGCACTGTCCGCGACAGATGGCAGGATTTGAACCTGACGAAAATAAAGTATGCATATGGCGGAGGGCTGAGAATAGGCTGGAACCAATCAACTATTATTTTCTTTGATTATGGCATCTCGAAGGAAGACAATTTATTTTTCTTCGGATTGGGACAAGTATTTTAAAAAAAGCTAACTCCTCTATAGAAAAGAGCCTTCAAAATGAAGGCTCTTTTGCTTGTCAATTTTTTACTACTACATTCAATCTTTGGTAGTGCTTTTAGAGCAGGATACACCCAAGCACAGATTGCTATTGTTACATGTTATCTGCACTGCGTGTGTCGTTGCTGGTCGGAAGACAAGATCTGCAACGGCGAAAATGTTCCGCGAGGTTGCTTCGTGCCTCGCAATGTCCCGTGTTGTGTGGGGTTGTGCCCCTGGGGCGCGTGTGGGGATGGTCGTTTACCCCCGGCTTCACCGGGGGGCTACTAACAGATAGCCCCGATGGGGCAATGCATGCCGGAAAAAATTCTTTACACAAAGAAATCACACAAAAATCAACCCTTCACAAACCGCGAAAGCACCTCCCTGTCCTTCTCGCTCAGGTTCTTCGGCACCGTAATCACCACCCGCACATAGGCATCGCCACGCTGCTTGGGATTACTGTATTCCGGCATTCCCATCTCTTTCAGCCTGAAGGTCTTGTCGCTGTCGGTGCCCGGTGGAATGTTTATGTTCAGCGTTTTGTCTATAGCCTGCACCGGCAGCTTGCCGCCAAGCATGGCGGTAAACGCATCCAGCGGGCAGTCGAAATACAGGTCGTCCCCCTTGCGGGTATAGCGCGGGTGTTTCTGCACATGTATCGCGATGAACAGGTCGCCATTAGGGCCGTTATTATATCCCGGGCCGCCTTTTTCTTTCATGCGCAGCACCTGCCCGTCGGCTATGCCGGGCTTCAGCTTCAGGTTCAGCGTTTGGGTGGCCAGGTTCACCTGCCGCGTAGTGCCATGAAAGGCCTCCTCCAGGGTTATGGTTGCTTCGGCCCGGTAGTCCTCACCCTTCACAGCCGTTCTGCGGCTACCTCCGCCGCTAAAGCCCGCACTGCTGCCAAACAGCGACTCGAAGAAATCGGAGAAACCACCCTCATCTTCAGATGAGTAGTATCCGCCGCCGCGTCCCTGCCGCGCCCCGCCAAAATCGTTGAACCCGCCCTGCTGATAGGATTGCCAGTTGGCCCCAAGTTCATCATACTTTTTCCGTTTTGCCGGATCAGATAAGACATCGTTGGCCTCATTCACCTCTTTGAACTTCTCTTCCGCCTTTTTGTCGCCGGGGTTCTTATCAGGGTGGTGCTTAACGGCAAGCTTCCGATATGCTTTTTTTATATCGTCGGCGGTGGCCTTTTTATCTACGCCTAAAATCTTATAATAATCCTTGTATTCCATAACTTCTTATGCCTGAAATACTGCTAAAATATAACTACCTCAGTACCTGGAATGAATTGAAAAACGTATTTACTTCGTTGTTGGTCGGATAATCTTTCTTGGCGATCACGGTAAGGTCGAAACGCTTGTTATTAGCCACTATCTGCTTCACTATGGTGACTACATTGTCCTTATCCGGGCTGAGTATAAAAGCCCTTCCGGGGTAGCCGTTTATCTCGATGGGCTGGGAAATTACATCAAGGTCAGTGAAGTCCCTTTTACGGGAGTTTATACTGCTGTCCAGCGACATGTTAAGCGTTGCGGTATCTGTTGTAAAGCGTGACGGGTAATCAGTATAGCTAACCTGGAAGAGTTTGAATTTATTCAGCTCAAGGCTTTCGGGCTTCCAGCTCACATAATGTACGGTCTGCTTGCCAAAAGGGGTGGCTTCCTGCCTGTCGTAGACCTGTGGTTTCTCAGGCATAGTTATGGAAAAGTTACGATCGCTGTATTTAGTCCACTTGCTCACCTTATTAGAGCAAGATGAAAAAGTGAGAACTACTGAAAGCGTCCCGGTAATTATCAGGGCGAGATTGAAAAATGCGCGCATAACAATGATGCTTTTATACAATGACCAATATAATGCAAGCTAAACCTGGTTGCTATTATTTTGCACTAAATTATACAATCAGCCCGATAAATATAACTATTGATGGGTGTTTTTTATCTATATAAGGGCTTTAGACTACTTGTTTTTCCATTTCCTGACGATAAGCGATGAGTTGGTACCGCCAAAGCCAAAGGAATTGGACAAAAAAGTATCAAATTCGGTATCAAGCTTTTCGGCTACTATGTTCAGCCCGGCCGAATCTTCATCCGGGTTCTCGAAGTTGATATTTGGTGCTATGAAGTTGTTTTGCATCATGAGCATTGAGTAAACAATCTCACTGGCTCCTGCCATCCAGCATTCGTGCCCGGTCATTGATTTTGTGGAGCTTACATACGGTCCGTTCTCGCCAAAGATGCCTTTTATAGCTTTTGATTCGCTGGCATCACCTGCTTTTGTAGAAGTGGCATGCGCATTGATATAGCCTACCTCTGCGGGTGTTAAGCCCGCGTCTTTAAGCGACCGCTCTAAGGAGCGCAAAGGCCCTTCAACAGTTGGGTTGGAAATATGGGAACCATTTGACGAGAAGCCATATCCAATGATCTCTCCCAGTATCTTTGCCCCGCGCCTCTGTGCCGATTCAAGGCTTTCGAGAATGACGGTGGCGGCCCCGCCGCTGGGAACCAGCCCATCTCTGCTGCGGTCGAATGGGCGACTGGCTTTTGTAGGCTCGTCCTCGCACATGGAGAAGGCAGCTATGCTATCAAAGTAGGGCATTGAATAAATATTGGTTTCCTGTGCACCACCGCATATCACCATGTCCTGCATGCCTTGCTTTATGAACATATAGCCCAAACCTATAGAGTGAGAGCCACTGGCACAAGCAGCACTGATGGTAAAGTTGACCCCCTTAGTGCGAAAAATAGTGGCAAGGTTCATGTTCACGGTAGAATTCATGGTCTGGAACACATAGCCCGAGCCTAAGACCATAGTATCTTTTTTCGCACGCACAATGTCAACACCTTCAATAACTGGTTCGGCGGAACTGTCGTTACCAAAGATGAGGCCTATTTCATTTTTATCAAGAAAGTCGTCGTCTATACCCGCTACACCCAAGGCTTCGCGTGTAGATACAAAGGCGTAATCTGCCTGTTCGGGCATCATAATACGTGACCTTCGGTCGAGGATGCCTTTCAGATTCGGGCGTTCAACATAGCCTGTGAGGGCTGACCTATAACCAAAAGCCTTTCTTTCAGGCAACATCACAATGCCTGACCGGCCAATCATTAATGATTCCTTTACTTCCTCCAGGTTTTTTCCTATGCACGAATAAACACCTATGCCGGTTATTACTACTCTATTCATTCCGAATGGTTGTTTGGGGACTAACGATTGCGCTCATGTTCAATTAAGGGTTAACCCAGGACACAAGGCAATCGCAGTATATTTTTTTTAATCGTTTTTATTTGAACTCCTTAAATGTAATGTTCTTTTGCCAAAGGTAAAATTTTCTATAAAAATATCGTTCTATTGATTTATAAAAAGTAATCAAGTGGATACTATGTGATATTTGCAGTAGATTTCCCTTAGCATTTAACCCGCAGCTAAAAAATCGGCTGTTATTCATTTTGTGTGAAAGTATTATGTATTTTTTGTTGGTCAATTCTGTATTTCGGGCTATCTTTTCTGAAAATTTCCATAACCAATGTATAGGACATATTTTCCTTTATTCGTAATGATGGCGCTATTTTTATTACACTCTTGTAAGCAGGAAGAAAATAAGCCGGACGAATCGAGAGCGCACTTTTATAAGGGTAATGACTATTTGTTTAACGATCAGATGCCAAATGCAATAAAAGAATACGAAATGGCCCTTAAGGCCGATAGTAATAACTGGCAGGCTTGCTATCAGATGGCACAGGCATACCAATTGCAGGGAGATATTAATAATGCCTTTCTTTATCTGAACAAAACACTTCAGATAAAGCCGGATTTTGCTTTGGGTTATTATGGCAGGTCTGGCCTCTCGGAGCTGATAAACGATGAGCGGAGCAGTACCAAAGACCTGCAAAAGGCTGTTAGTCTTAAGAGGAACCTGTTTCCTGGATTACTGGCATTAGGGCGCAAAGAATATGGAAAGGGGAACTATAAGACTGCGATAGCAATATTTGATACTGCAATAAAAGTGCGTCCTGATTTTTTTATGACCTATAGTATGAGAGGCTCTTGTGCGTTTGCATTGAAAGACTATGATGCCGCTATCAGCGATTTTGATATGGAAATAAAACTTGCACCGACCCATGCCATGGGTTACGTGAACAGGAGCCTGGCATACGGGGAAATGAAGAACTACCGTGCAGCTATTACAGACATAGATGCTGCTTTGCAAATAGATCCGTTGTGGCCACAGGCTTACATCTACCGGGGCATGTACTATTATCAGCTAAAAAGCAAGGACAGCGCATGTGGTGATTTCAGGATGGCGTATAAACTGAAACACCCGCAGGCGGAAGCCTACTCTAAACAGTATTGTCAATAAAATGCCATGAGCAAAAAGGTCGTCATAGTAGGAGCGGGGTTTGCCGGTTTGCAGGTGGCAAAACAGCTTAAGCACAGCGATTATGAGACGACGCTGATAGATCAGTACAATTTTCACCAGTTCCAGCCACTGCTATACCAGGTAGCTACTGCCAGGTTAGAACCAAGTGCCATATCATTCCCCTTACGAAAGGTGTTTCAGAAGGAGCGTCATGTGCATGTGCGGATAGCAAATGTGCAGCGGGTGGATACAGCCAATAAGCTGGTGGTGACAGATGGGGGCAACTTTTCTTACGATTACCTAATAATAGCGACGGGATGCCGGTCCAATTTTTTCGGCAACAGCAATTTTGAGCAGTACGCCTTCCCTATGAAGTCTGTAAATGACGCTATAGCGCTAAGGAACCGCATATTGCTGAATTTTGAAGATGCGCTCAGCGCTGCTCCCGATGAGCTTGAGGAGATAATGAACATTGTAGTGGTGGGTGGTGGCCCAACTGGTGTGGAACTGGCCGGGTCGCTTGCGGAAATGAAAAAGTTTGTCTTACCCAAGGATTATCCGGATATGGATTTTTCGAGGCTGAACATATACCTTGTAGAGGGCATGGCCCATACGCTGCAGCAGATGAGTGCCGCATCGCGGCAGCACTCGCAGCAGTACCTGGAAAAAATGGGCGTGACCATTATCCTGAATACACAGGTGAAAGATTTTGATGGTAAAGTGATGCTTTTGAGTGATGGTCGGCAAATCAAAACGCGCAATATGATATGGACGGCCGGTATAACAGGCAGCATGCCCTTGGGGTTGCCAGGGAGCGCAGTCGTAAAGGGTAACCGCATAAAGGTGGATGCGTATAATAAGATAGAAGGGGTGGCAGACGTTTATGCGATAGGGGATATAGCCTATATGGAAACCGGAGATTTCCCGAACGGGCATCCGCAACTGGCGAATGTGGCCATCAACCAGGCCAAAAACCTTGCATCGAATTTAAAAGCACTACAGAAGAGGGGGCAACTTAAGGAATTCGTGTATAAGAACCCGGGTACTATGGCAACTGTTGGCAAACATAAGGCCGTTGTAGACCTCCCCTCTTTCAGCTTTCAGGGCAGGCTGGCGTGGTTTACCTGGATGTTCCTGCACCTGATGCTGATACTAAGCGTGCGAAATAAATTGCTGATATTCTTTAACTGGGCCATCAGCTATTTCACCAATGATACTACCCTCAGGCTTATACTGCTGCCCACCCGTAAACAGGTGGAAATGGGCGAAAAGAAGGGGCAGGTAAAGTGATTAATGTTGCAGGGATAACTGTTATGTTCGCCATTGCCGGACTTTGCAAAAATTAACAAAAAGGTTAGCACGGCATTCTTTATTTTCATGCCGGTATTATAACATGAACCGAAAGCAAATAAAATGGAAAATAAGCTACTACATGCAGTATTTTCCGTTCACGCTGAATACGTTGATATGCGGACTCGCCATTTGGGCCGCATATAAAATATTGTATAAGCCTGTGCCTAAGGGCGATGGCCCTTCACCATTTCTGCCTTTCATTCTTTTAATGGGTAAAATGGTGTTGTGGTTTGTTGTGGGGCTGGTAGGCATATCTATTCTGAGCACGTTCGTCAGTTATTTTTATTATTTGTGGCTGCGCAGTAAGCAGGGCAATAAACTGGAAGTAACATTTGATACGGAAACCCAAAAGGGGAAGGAGAACAAGCTCTACCTTAACGCGCGGCTGGATGGGGCCATCAGGCCACTGCTTGGCTTCGTAAAAGGGCGGCTGTTTTATGACGATAACGTGATGACCGATAAATTCAGTCTGCTTTCCAACAAGCGGAAGGAGCAGAGCCTGAAGCGGGTGGCGATAACAGGCCGGGGCAGAATGCTGCTGCCCGATATAAAGGAGTATGATATAAAGGGTGGGTTTGTCTATTTTCAGGATATGCTGCATCTGTTCTCGCTGGCATGTCAACAGCCGATCTCCGGGCATTTTTATCAGCCACCGGTGCTGACGGGCAAGGAAGACGCGGATGTTTTTCCGAAGAAGACGGAGACGATGGATGTGCGTATAGAGCAACTGCGGCGGGTGGAAGGAGAGCCGTTGAATTATAAAGACTTTGAAGCAGGCGATGATATACGCCGCATAGTATGGAAAGTATATGCCAGGAACCGGGAACTTGTGGTAAGGGTGCCCGAAATGTTTGAGCCATATGCATCGCACCTTTATTTTTACGCCTCGTTTTATGCTGCGGTAAAAACACAATGGATAGGGGAGGGCTACCTCAAGGAAATGCTGAACTATTATAAAAACAGCGTGTGGACAGTGTATGATACCCTTTCGCATAAGGAATGGGAGATGCGCTACATTGCAGACCAGTCTTTTAATATTCCGGAACAGCTTACAGAAGAAGAGAAAACCGCCCGTATCATCAGCAATAGCGTGTGGCATAGGGATACACCACTGCAACAGTATTTCAATACTAAAAGCGGTACGGTGCTGTGTATATCATCTCTTACCGACCCGCAGGAGTTAAGAAATATCCTTGAACGGTGCGATGCGTCAACAGTGGTGTATTTTGTGAAAGTGTCTAATGTATTTAAGCACTATGCTGCACTAAATCTGTTAGGCCGCCTTATATTTCAGCCTCCACAAGACAGGCTTTCTAAGTTGCGTACCCGGTGGACTTTCTCGCCAATGCGGCTACAGGTTCAGAAACGGGAAAAGGAAATAGAAGAAATATTGAACCGCAGTTCTGTGACCAGCGCGGAACTGTGATTGAACATGTCATTAAAATAGAATAGCCGCGACTTTTCGCGGCTATTCTATTTTAAAAAAGCTTGTATTAGTTTATGTTTACCGTAACAGACTGGTTGCTGGTAAATGGAAGTGATATAGCTCTCCAATTGATGACTGAATTACTTGACTGTGTTTGCACGTTAGAGCTAGGGTAAGCAAGGTAGTATCCGAGATCGTAAGTGGTGCCGTTGTTAGGTACTGTTACATCCTGATATTCTTCGCCATAGGGGAATGCGACATTTACATAAAAATTGATAATGTTCCTGCTGCTGGTGTTAGACATCTTTAAGAAAAAATAAGTGGCTCCCACATCAAGCGGAACCCTGAGTGTATCGGTGATAGGGAAGGTGTTGTTAATGCTCCAGTTTATCGGCAGGCCAATTTTTCCGCCGTCGGCGGTAACGCCTAGCGAGGTAGCTTCACCGGATGTGGTAGCAGTACCAGTCGCAGCAAGGCCATATTGGCCGGCATAAGCAACCGAACCGCCAACCGGGATTACTTTATTTTCACCATTCACAGCTATAGTAATGGGAGTAAAGGTGTTATTTACGTATTGAATAGCGCTTTTTGCCCTTGTCTGGCAAAGGCTGCCTGAATAACCCGTGGGGCAAGAGCATTTGCCATCGGAGCAAGTGCCGCCATTCTGGCAAATGATACTGCTGCAGCTTGTTTTACTACAGGATGAAAAAATGACAATACCGGAAATAGTTGCCATAACAATGGCAGTAATAAACGTCAGCCTGGTATGCTTCATTGTATGAGTTAGTTTGATTTTGCGGATAAAGATAATATTCTATAATGAAAAAAAGCACATTTCTTAAAAATCTGATTTGCAGGCATCAAATAAAAAAACTGCAACACATAACATGCTGCAGTTTGCACCCTGGAAAATGGACATTCATCCAATCATATCGGCTTTTTGCCTACCTGTCTATCTGTATTTTATTTACGTAAGCGGTTTCCCCGGTAAATGTCTTTACAATGTAGCTTCCCTGGGGCAGTGAATCAAAATTTAATGTGATGGTTTTTGCCGGAGAAGTTTCAATGTACTTTGACAGCAGTAACCTGCCCGTAAGATCTGTTACGGTAAGCGATGTGACATTTTCCGGCAGATCAATATTAAAGGTCCCGTTATTGGGGTTGGGGTAGATCCTTAGGCTCTGCATCCGGCCATTAAACTCATTTGCTACCAAAGTAGGGCATGGGTCTACCGTAACAATTGCTGTGGTATAGCAACCTGAAGGCAAAGTATAGGTGATAGGTACGGTACCTGCACCGGTGCCTGTTACATTGCCTGAAGCATCTACCGTGGCTATGGATGTGCCGCCGCTTGCCCATAAGCCACCGGGGTCGCTGTTTGTTAACGTGGTAACAGCAGTGACACATACGCTGAGCGTTCCCGCTATAGGTGCAGGCAATGGGTTTACGGTTATTGTTTTAGTACCTGTTATCCCGCTTTCGGTATAGGATATTACTGCGAGACCTGCGGCTACGCCAGTAACTACTCCGGATGTGCCAACAGTAGCTATACTAGTTGAAGCGCTGCTCCAGGTGCCACCTGTTTCAGATGCAGTGAGGGTAACTGTTGCGCCGGCACAAATTGCCCCGCCACCCAACAAGGTAATTGGTGCAGAGGTTACTTTTCTGATACGATGATTGCCTTCGTCAGCAATATACAGGTTGCCAGTGGCATCCTTTGCCATACCCGAAGGAGATTTCAAGGCAGCCGATACAGCTGTTCCGCCGTCACCGCTGAAACTATAACTACCGTTTCCGGCTACAGTAGAGATAATTCCTGATGTTTTGATTTTGCGTACACGGTTATTCCCTCCATCACCTACATACATATTCCCGTAGGCATCTATAAATAACGCCATCGGACTGTTCAGGTTTGCGGCGCTTGCCTGGCTCCCATCCCCCGTATATCCCGATGCTCCAACCCCGGCATATGCAGAGATGATACCGGTAGTATTTACTTTCCGTACACGGTGGTTATTCCTATCCGCAATGTACATATTTCCCGAAGCATCAAAAGCTACATCGTGCGGGTTATTTAGTTGGGCTGCTGTAGCGGCACCTCCATCTC
Organism: uncultured Flavipsychrobacter sp.; assembly: GCA_964430995.1. GTDB lineage: Bacteria > Bacteroidota > Bacteroidia > Chitinophagales > Chitinophagaceae > Nemorincola. Next base: position 102,248 of record CAYSIG010000001.1, on the reverse strand, counting down.
CCGAAATTCCGGAGGTGTGGTCGCCTGCAACCGTGCTTATGATTCCGGATGTATTTACTTTGCGAATTACGTGGTTGCTTGCTTCAGCAATGTAAAGGTTTCCTGAAGCATCAATTGTTATGCCCCTGGGGTCGTTTATAGTTGCTGCGGTTGCGGCACCACCATCGCCACTATAACCGGGAGCGCCGGTGCCCACAACAGTGGATATAATGCCGGCAACATCTATTTTGCGGATTCGTTTGTTGCCATTGTCGGAAAAGAACAGATTGCCGCTGCCGTCAAACACAATATCGGCAGGTTGGTTCAGGTAGGCAGCTGTCGCGGGCCCCCCATCGCCACCATAGGTGGGTACACCGTTGCCGGCCAGTGTGGAGATTGTTCCTGTTGCGCTAATCTTCCTAATGGCATTATTCCCCCAATCGGCAATGTACATATTGCCTGCCCCGTCAAGTGTGATGTGAAAAGGGTAGCGGAGCGATGCTGCCGTTGCAGCACCTCCATCGCCGGCCAAAGCCCCTGTGCCATTTCCTGCGAAAGTGTTTATAGTTTGTGCGTTTGCTGTTGCCGTAATAAATATGGCAGCAATGTATAACGTTACTGTAGTTAGTTTTGATAAGTAGCTCTTTTTCATAAGTATGATTTTTTGTTTTTGCATGTCAAAAGTCGTATGGGGGCGGGTGTGTTTGCACGTTAAATTCATGAAAGGGTATTTTGAGTTCATGAAATGTAAAAAGGCAACCATTTACGGTTGCCTTTGCACAATATTATTAATAGCATCAAAACCCAACTGTCAGTTTATTCTGTCTCAGTAGTTCCTCAAATTCTGCTTTTCGCTCGCGTGAAATGTAGGCTACTTTCCCGTTATCAAGCGTTAGCGACGCTTCGTTCTTATTGTATTTTTTCAGGTAGTTGATATTGACGATAAATGAGCGGTGCGACCGGAAAAAGTTCTGACGGTTTTCCAGTACATCCTCAAAGAATTTCATTTTTTTACTCACCAGTATTTTAGACTCATTCCGAAGCCAAACGTTTGTATAAGCGCCATCTGCTTCAAGATAAACGATCTCAGGCACCTCTATGAACAGCAGGCCTTCTGAAACAGGCAGGGCTATACGGTTGAACTGTCCGGTTTTGAATGAGTCTTTGAGCACATCTATTTTGCCCTGCATGTCGTAATTGTTCAGCTTTTGCTCAACTTTTCCGATCGCAGCTTTCAGTTTATCTATATCTACCGGTTTCAGTAAATAATCTACCGCCGAAACTTCAAATGCTTTGAGCGCGTATTCATTATACGCGGTCACAAATATGATATTGAAATCGATCTCCCGGAAAAAAGACAACAGCTCGAAACCGTTGTATTCAGGCATTTCAATATCCAGGAATACCAGTTGCGGCCTTTTCTGGTTTATGGCCAGCACTCCTTCGGGTACACTGGCACATGCCGCTATTATCTCAACATTGGGGTTGTAGTCATTAAGCAGTTTTGTCAGACTGTTGCGCGCCCGAAGCTCATCATCTATTATTATGGCTTGTATTTTATTCATTTCAGGCATAGATGGTTCTTGAGAATCGCCTCAAAAATATTTCATTTGTTCTTTTTCCGGGCAAAAAACTCATGAACGGTTGATTTGAGTTCATTAACGGAAAGAATGCAGTTATTCTAAAGGTATCTCCAGCCTTACTTCCGTTCCTATGGCTGTTCCGTTTTCCTCGTTATCTTTTATTGTCAGTTTTATTTTTTGTTTACGGTCCAGGTTCACCAGTTCAAGTCTTCGTTCCGTGGCTTTTGTGGCAAACGACCGGTGGGTCATCTGCGAGCGCTTTTGTATTTCAGCGGCCCTTTTCCTGCCAATACCGTTATCTTTAATTATACAGATCAGGTTTTGCCCTGTTTTATCAAAACTTACTTCCAGTCGTTTTTCGCCTTTTTTGTGCAGGAGACCATGTTTTATCGCATTCTCCACAAATGGCTGAATAATCATGGAGGGTATGTTTATCCTTTTTTCGTTTATTTTTTCAGATACAACTATAGAATGAAGAAAGTCATCGCCGAACCTTAATTTTTCCAATTCCATGTACAGTTGCAGTATATCCACTTCTTCCGCAATGTCTATCTCATTGTTTTCTGATGAGTCGAGTATTTTTCGCATTAATGTACTGTACCTGCTCAGGTAATAGTTGGTATTTTTAATGTCATTTTGCAATATCAGGTCTTGTATTGAATTTAGGGTATTGTACATAAAATGTGGGTTCATCTGGGCTTTTAGTGCAGTAAGTTGCGATGTGGTTAGTTGGTTCCTGATATTTGCATCGTTTTTTATTTTCCTGATGCGCATAATGAACAATAATGCAACCAATGAAGATCCGAATATGAATATGAGTCCATAGAACCACCATTGCTGCCAGAACGGCATCTCTGTCTGGATGGCAATCGAGGCCGTATTTGCAGAAGCAGTTCCATCTTCATTTACTGCTTTCACTTCAAATGTGAAGTTCCCCGGTGGTAAATGGTTGAGGCGGACATAGTTAATATAGCCATCCAGCTTCTCCCATTTGTCTTGTAGCCCTTTTACACGGTATTCATAGTGGAACCGCCCCCTGCTGCGTAAGGCAACAGATGAGAAGTTTATAAGTACATCTGTGTTGTTCCATGGCAGCGTTACCAAAGTTTCAGGGAGTTGTTCTTTTCCGTTGATAAATACAGATGTTATCCTGATGCCCGGGCGTACAGTATTAGTGAGATTTTCGTTTACAGGCAAAAAGAACAGCCCTCTTATCGTGCCAATAAACAGATGGTTGCCGACCACTGCAAGAGAGGTTATTTCTTTGGCATTGATACCTTCCGTATAATCAAGATAGACAAAAGTGCCGTTCGGATAGCGAATATTGATACATGCGTCTGTGGCGATATAAAGAGTATCTCCGGCAGATATTATGCTGCGTACATTTCCTCCTTGCAGTCCATTATTGTTGTTAAGGTGCAATGCTACCTTCCTATTTCTGATATTATATACCCCATCTGATATGGTGCCGGCCCATATGCCGGATGCGTCGGCATACAGTGCATTGCAATAAAGCGTTTCTCCGTTTATCCTGTAAGGCGTGAATTTCCCTTTTTCATATTCTGCAAGGCCATTATTGAGGGATACCCATATGGAGCCGGATGTTTTATCGGTGCAAATATATTTTCCGGCTGTGGTCTTAATGATATTCGAATGAAATCTGTGCTTGTTTACAAGTTCTGGTATTCCAGATATGCTACCGGTCATTTCTGAAGAGACAAAAATAATACTGTCGCCAGTCTGCACCACATCGCGTAAATATATGGAAGGGTAAGATCGGTCCGTTTTTGTTTTTAAGTTAATCACAGAGACCGCCCCCCGGCTGACAATGATATTATCCTCATCATAGGGTAGTATGGCGGTCACGTTCCGGTATTTAGCATCCTTGCTTTTTGGCAATTGTTCAAGTTTATTTTCGTTCACTGAATAATGATAGACATCACCGGAGTATGTTCCAATGAACAGATCATTTGCAGAAGTGGCTTTCAGTGCAGTGATGTTATTATCTTTTATTGTGGAATTGGAGGTAGTGATACTTTGAATATCGAGGTCGGGTATAACGAAGATGCCATTCTGTAATGTTGAAAACCAATAATTCCCTTCCCGGTCTATGATTATGTCGGAGATCTTTTCGGTTTGAAAAAAATGCTTTTCTATCCCGCCCTGTAAATTCATGCAATAGGCACCCGATGGAGTTCCCAGCCAGATTTTACCGTTAATATATGCCAATGAGTAGATAAATTCGGCCAGGGAGTTTGCAGGTATTTTTTTGATAAGAAATACTGAGTCCCGGATTATTTCTGAGATATAATAATTGCGTTCAGGGTTAGTGGCTGAAAGCGTAAAGTATTTATTCCCGTATTTTTCAATAGTAGTACGACTATTGTAAAACGCTTCCGGCATTCCGGGTATTTTTTTCCACGAGTATCCCGATTTTGTATCGCTTTCTATCTTCAATAGTCCTTTAATAAGGTCTACAGCATATAATGAACCATTAGTACCCGTAGCAACGGCTGAAGCATACAATTCGTCTTTGAACAATAATTCTTCCTTGTCATTATTGCTGTGTTTCAGTAATCCTCCGGGCAACCCGATCCACACATTGTTGTATTCATCTACGGTATACGAGGGGTGTGAGCGAATATGTTCTTTAACATCGGCACACAGAACGAGGGAATCATTATTTACATAAAATAGCTGCCCGGTAAAATTCTGGCAATACAGCCTTTTTCCCGGATATGCACAAAGTCCGGATACTGCTATGGAATTCTGACCTGCATTCTTGTAAGGTATAAACTTAAAGCCATCATATCGGAACAGACCTGAGTTACAGCCAATCCACATATACCCGAAATCGTCCTGGTATAGCTGGTACACTTCGTTTGATGGCAGGCCATTGTCATCATGAATATTGTAATAATACGGGTGCTGCGCAAAGGCAGCTAGCCCGATGCAGGAGCAAATAATAAACGCAATAGGAGATATTATTTTTTTCAAAGGATAAACCTTTGAGTAAATGTAACTAAGAGGGATGTCAATTCATAAAAAGAGGGCAACAAATTGCTTTGCTGCCCTCTGAAAAATTACTCGCTACCGGTAACCAATTTTTGGTGGTTTTGGGGTGGGTTACCTCGCTATATTCACCGCTCTCAATTCCCTTATCACCGTTACCTTTATCTGTCCGGGGTATTGCATTTCTTTCTGGATCTTGTCGGCTATTTCAAATGATAATTTGTCGCTGTCTGCATCGCTTATCTTATCGGCCTCTACCATTACGCGCAGTTCACGTCCTGCCTGTATCGCATATGCTTTTTCTACGCCGTTATAGCCCATGGCCAGGTTCTCCAGGTCTTTAATACGTTGCAGGTAGCTTTGCATCATCTCGCGGCGAGCGCCCGGGCGTGCGCCACTAATGGCATCACAGGCCTGCACGATAGGGGAAATGATATATTGCATTTCCATTTCATCGTGGTGGGCGCCTATTGCGTTCACTATAGATGCATGTTCGCCACACCTCTCGGCTACCTTAGCACCCAGCAGTGCGTGGCTCAGTTCTGTTTCTTCATCAGGCACTTTACCTATGTCATGCAGCAGTCCGGCGCGTTTTGCCAGTTTCACTACCTTTTGGCCTAACCCAAGTTCAGAAGCCATGAGGCCGCATAAGTTTGCGGTCTCTTTGGAGTGCATCAGCAGGTTTTGTCCATATGACGAACGGAAGCGCATTTTCCCGACAAGGCGAACCAAGTCCTTATGCAGACCATGAACGCCCAGTTCTATAATGGTACGCTCACCGATTTCCATGATTTGGTCTTCCAGTTGTTTCTTGGTCTTTTCCACCACCTCTTCAATACGGGCGGGGTGTATACGGCCATCCTGCACCAGGCGCTGAAGCGACAGACGTGCTATTTCGCGGCGCAATGGATCGAAGCAGCTTAGTACTATTGCTTCGGGTGTGTCGTCTATTACAAGGTCCACACCGGTAGCAGCTTCAAGCGCACGGATATTACGTCCTTCACGCCCTATTATCTGGCCCTTAATTTCATCACTTTCCAGGTTGAATACTGTAATTGCGTTTTCAATGGTTGTTTCTGCTGCGGTACGCTGTATGGATTGGATAATGATTTTTTTGGCTTCTTTGGTAGCATTCACCTTAGCCTCTTCCATTATGTCTTTCACATATGCCATGGCTTTGGTGCGGGCTTCTTCCTTCACCACTTCCATCAGTTCGGTCTTAGCCTGCTCTGCAGACAGGCCGGCAACTTTTTCCAGGCGCTTTACGTGCTCCTCGTGGTGTTTTTCCAGTTCTGAGCGCTTAATGTTAAGCGTTTCCTGATGGCGTTCCAGAGTTTCCTTCAGTTGTTCGTTCTCCTGTATCTGGCGCTGCACAGCAGCTGTCTTATCGTTTAGCGACTGCTGTTGTTGCTTGTAACGGCTTTCACCTTCCGAGAGTTTCTGGTTACGTTGAGATACCTCTTTGTCGTGTGCGCTTTTTAGTTGAAGGAAATGCTCTTTAGCTTCTAATAATTTCTTTTCTTTTAATGTTTCGGCAAGTGTTTTGGCGTCTTCTATTGTCTTTTTTGCAAGTACTTCAGCTTCTTCAAGCTCCTTTTTGGTGTTTTTGGCAAAAATCATTTTGCCAAGAAATATACCTATTATAATAGCTACTACCGCTACGATAGCCGCTATGATTGTGCTGTCCATAATTTTTTTTCGGTTTTATATGATAAATAGTCATCTGCTCCATATATATTTAATGAAAATATAACCTGGGTGTAGATTTTAGCGTGCTAAATTAATGAAACATTTCGGTTTAGGAACTAACGCATCCATACATATAAAACCGTAATGTTAAAAACTTCTTTAGTCAGCCCCTGCACTCTGTATTACCTTTACATGTAGAAATTTTAATAATGACTTTATGATTTTACCGCTGGCTTATGCATATTGTAATGTATCTGTGATGCCGATAAGGAAGGAGCCATTTCATAGTGCGGAGCAAACCAGTCAAATGCTTTTTGGCGAGAAAGCAGAGATAATAGAAATTAATAACAGGGAATGGGCCCGTATCCATTGTTCGTGGGATGGATATGAGGGCTGGTGCAAGCAATCGCAATTGGCTACTATACTGAAGAAGGAATACAGAAAGGAAGTAAAATATATGGCAGGCAGCCATGCAGATAGGCTCATATTGCCCTCAGGCGAAATGCAGTTACCATTAGGAAGTACCCTGACCGGGTTAAAGGCAGGAAAAATGAAAGTGGTGAACGAGGCGGGTAAATTCAAAGGGAAAAAGATAAAATCTAATGATGCCGTGCTTAGCGCAGTTTCATTTGCCGATATGGCTATGCGCTACAGGTATGCACCATACGAATGGGGGGGCAGAAGTATTGAGGGCATAGACTGCTCCGGCCTGGTGCAGATGGCCTTTAAATTATGCAACTATTCATTTCCGCGCGATGCTGCCCAGCAGGCTCAGGAAGGCGAGCTCGTCGATTTTCTGCAACACGCAGTTTGTGGCGACCTGGCATTCTTTGATAACAAAGAAGGGAAAATAGTGCATGTGGGCATACTGCTCGATAACCAAAGCATCATCCATGCCACAGATACTGCCGGTAGGGTGGTAGTCGACCGGATTGACCAGGCTGGTATTATAAGCACTACTTTGAAAATGCGGACACACAATCTCAGGTTTGTGAAGCGCATAATAAAAGCCGAAGCAGAAGCCGGTTAATAGAAATCGGAATTTTTGCTACGTTTATGACAACCTTATGTGTATGAATATTTCGTAATTTTGCTACTTATTTAACAATTGATAAAAAAATGTAGTTATAATTTTTGTAATCAAAAATTAATACGATTTTTTTATGCTAAGCAAAATATTGTTATCTTTAGAACAGACAAGGAAGAGATGGAAGAGGTATTAATTTTGATAGCTGAAGACGACGCTGATGATCGTTATTTACTTCAATCTGCATTTGAAGAAAATGGGTATAAAGATAAATTGATATTTGTGGAAAATGGTGTTGAGTTGCTTGATTTTTTGCATCAGATTGATGGGAACGCGGCAAAACTGCCAAGGTTCATTCTGCTCGACCTGAATATGCCGAAGAAAGATGGACGGGAGGTTTTGAAGGAAATAAAACAGAATCAATACTTTAAGCAAATACCGATTATTATTTTCAGCACTACAAATAATGAACAGGAGATGAAACGCTGCTACGAATTAGGCGCTAACTCATACATTACCAAGCCCAATAGCTTCGAAAACCTTATTAAGACAGTAGCCGCTGTGCGCAGCTACTGGATCAATACTACTAGCTTTCCTGCATAATCAGCTCATTTCCGGGTATTATTTTTGTGCATAGCTTTTATGTTTTTTATTTTTTCAATGCTGCGATAGTTCTTACTTTTATTGTGTGCTGGCCTCGCTGTGTTCACGCGCAGTTTTATTTTGTAATAACGGATTCTTAATTGCTATGAAGTATGCCCCATAAAAAGATCCTGATAATTGATGACGAGGAGGATCTTTGCTTTTTACTGAAGGATTATTTTCTTCGCAAAAATTATGATGTTACTATTTCGCATGACCTCAACGAAGGGAAAGAGCTTTTGCCTGAGATAATGCCGGATGCGGTAGTACTTGACAATAATTTGCCGGGCGGTACAGGCTGGAACATGGCATCCTACATTGCTTCCAATTACCCCGATACGTATATGCTGTTGATAAGTGCTTACAATCCCTCCTTGCCGCCCCTGCCGGATGACGCTAAATACAATACTATTGAGAAGCCGATAAGTTTTGCGGAATTAGACACTTACTTCCCGGTGTGAGGGTAACTGTCAGTCGGCAACCGGAAAGACGATGGTGAAGGTCGTTCCTCTTTCCGGTTGAGATGTTACCTCTATCTTCGCATTATGTGCCTGTAGTATGTTGAGGGTAAACGTAAGCCCGAGGCCGATGCCGTTTCTTTTTTGTGTAAAAAAAGGCTCGAACAGCCGGGATATGTTTTCTTCACTGATACCGCATCCGTTGTCGTTGATAATGAGTACCGCATTATTGCCTGACTGGGCCAGAGAGAATGATAGCTGACCGCTTTGCTCATCCATGGCTTCTATGGCATTTGTCACTATATTCAGGAGAGCGAGTTTTAATTTTTCTTTATCAGCGAGTATATCAATGGAATGTTCAGGGTAGGTGAGCAGTAGCTTTATGTGCTTCAGCGTTAGCCGGTCAATAGAGGCGGCAATAACATCATCAACAATAGTCTGAAGTGTGATTTTCTGGAGCACATTTTCTGCAGGTCTCGAAGTGTTAAGCAGTTCAGAGATAAGGTCGCTGATACGTTTGCCGTTTCTTTGAATGATGTTTATATACAACTGAAGTTGCTCCTCGTGGATATATTCACGCATTTGTTCCACCGACAGCGTAATGTTATTTAAAGGATTTCGTACTTCGTGGGCTATCGTACTTACAAGCCTGCCCGCTGCCGCCAGCTTTTCAACCTGCAATTTTACTGCTTCGTCTTTTTTGAGCGTAGTGATGTCATGTATTATTCCTTGCAGATAACCTTCGTCTTTTTCGCTCTCTTCAAGCGTAACAGTAAGTATGCATTGTTTATGTTCGCCGTTTTTAGATGTAAGGGTCACTTCCCAGTCGTTTAGTTCCCTGCCTTGCAGCAGCGCGTGCTGCAATATTTGTTTATGTTGTTCCTTGCCAATGAAGTCGCAGAGGTTCATATTGAGTACCTCATTTTTCTCATATCCCAGAAGGGTTTCAACTGCCTCGTTCACATCTTTGAAGTCGAGCCTGAAGTTTGTTACAAATACCACATCCTTTGATTTCTCAAATATGCTACGGTATTTGCGTTCATTTGCCCTCAGTGCTTTAAGCGTTGCAGCGTGTTCCAATGCGTAACGGATACAACGCTCCATTTTCTCGGTATTTAGGTCTGTCTTTACAAGGTAATCAACCGCGCCAAGTTTCATGGCCTGTATGTCCACATCATAATTGCCTTTCCCTGTTAATAGTACTATGGGGTCTTCACAGTTGATTCGGGCGGCTTCTTCTAAAAAATCAACACCTGATTTTGCGCCCAAACGGTAATCTACAAAATATAAGTCGTAATCGCTTTGCTGCAGGTGCTTAAGTCCGGCATTGTATGTTTTACACCATTCTATCTGAAATGAATTTCCCGGTATCGAGCGAATGTATTCACTGGTGATAATAAAGTCATCTTCATCATCATCCACTATCAGTATTTTTGAATTCGTATAAGTCATCTATGCTCCGCCTTTGGATATATGTTGGTGTTGAGGGATAATAAAGACAAACCTGGCGCCGGTGTCAGGAATACTCTCCGCATAAATTGTTCCCTTGTGTTGTTCGATAATTTTTTTGCAGATAGCGAGGCCGATGCCTGACCCCGGGTATTCAGCTTTGCCATGCAAACGTTGGAATACCTGGAAAATACGTGTCGCGTATTCGTTTTCAAATCCGATACCGTTGTCAAAAATTTGTATCTTAAAATAAGTGTGGCGAGGGTTCAACGCGAAATTTAGTTTTTCTTCCGTCGACGCAATGTCAGATGTTATATTGATGACAGGAGGAATGCCAGGTTTATGGAATTTTATTGCATTAGTAATTATGTTAGAAAAAAGCTGTTTCATTTGTGAAGCAACAGCATCAACAACAGGAAGAGATACAGACGTTATCACAGTGCCGGTTTCCTCTATGGTGAGTTCAAGGTCTGTTCTTACTTGGGTCAGAATAGCATCTAAGGGTACGTTTTCAAATTTTTGTCCGGATTTAGCTATGCGGGAAAACTCAAGCAGGTCATTAATAAGCAACCGCATATTTTCTGCCGATGCGATCATTCGGGAGAGGTACATAGCTCCGTCTCCCGTGAGTACTTCTTTATATTTTTCCGATAACCTGTCGCTGAAAGTGGTAATTTTCCTCAATGGTTCTTGCAGGTCATGGCTGGCCACATAGGCAAATTCTTCAAGTTCTTTATTCGACTGGTATAATTCTTCCACTTTGTTCTTAAGATCATCTTCAATATTCCTCTGTTCGGTAACATCGCGTATACTGCCCGCATATTTTATTGCCTTGCCGTCGGCGTTTTTTATTGCCCTGGCCAGACAATGAATTATTTTCACCTGTTGTTTCGCGGTGATGATCCTGTATTCAATATTCAGGTCAATATTTTCAGCCAGTGCCAGCTTTGTTTCGTCCCTTACCCTTTGCTTATCGTTTGGGTGTACGAATTCCTTCGCCAGGAAGTTGCTGATTTCGTGGTTGGCTGTATCAATCTCGTATATCTGGTATATTCCTGGTGAGCAGTATATCTTATCAATGTCTATGATCCATTCGAAGGTGCCAAAATGTTCACTTTTAAATTGCTCCAGAAACAGGTCTTTAGAGTCGAATGAGGTAAAGGGCATGCCCCATTTGGAGAGATCGGGATGCATGAGTATGTAAAACAATTCTCCCGACGCTATATTGCTATCGTTGACAGGAGCGGCATATAAATAATAAGGAGAAAGAACTCTATCTTTATTTAGCAGTTGGTAAATGACAAAGGCCGACCGAGCTGGAATATTGTCCCTAACAATGTTGAATTGGTTCAGTATATGCTCATACTGATGATTTTCTAAAAGTTCAGTAAAACTCAGCCCCACTTCTTTGATATACTCATTCGAATAGCCTAAATAGTACTCAAAAGGTTCGTTTACAAAATACACCTTCAGATCGGGGTATCTTACCAACGCCACCATCCCGGGATTGTACAGGAATATTTTGCTTAAAAACGAATCGTCTGGCAGCAGGCCATAATGCCCGTTATTCTTCGTCATTATTTCAGTCTCGTTCATTATGCAATACTATTCCAGGTTAAATTCTTTGAATTGCCGCATTTTATTGTATAGCGTTTTCCTGTCTATATTCAGCAGCTTCGCGGCTTTACTTTTATTAAAGTTCGACTGCTTCAACGCATCAAGTATTACATCGTATTCGGCATCCAGGTTTGCGCTTTTCAGTTTGTGTTCATATGGGATATCTTGCAGTGATGATTGTTGAGGTGCTTCTGAACGTGAGGTGGCAGGACTTTCAAACTGGAGTTTAAAAAAGTTGTTTATTTCAAAGGGCAGACACTTTACTTCTATCTGCTCTCCGTCGGCAAGTAGAGTTGCCCTCTTTATCACATTTTTTAACTCGCGCAGGTTTCCATACCAAACGTAGTTGTTTAGAATATCCTGCACTTCTTTTGTAAAGCTCTTTACATTTTTGTCCAGTTCGGCATTTGTAAGCGTTAAAAAATGCTGCGCAAACAACATGATATCCTGTTTGCGCTGCCGTAATGATGGTACCTGGATGCTGAATTCATTAAAACGATGATAGAGGTCTTCTCTGAATTTCCCTGCCCTTGCCGCATCCCATAGGTTCTCATTGCTGGCTATGATGATACGCACATCAAGGTCTATATCCTTAATACCTCCTACGCGACGTATCTTTCGTTCCTGTACTACGCGGAGTAACGAAACTTGTACATCGTAAGAAAGGTTCCCTATCTCATCCAGGAATATGGTGCCTTCGTTGGCTATTTCCAGGCTGCCTGTTTTTTGGGATATAGCTCCGGTAAAGGCACCTTTTTCATGGCCAAAGAGTTCGCTACCCGCCAGCTCTTTCGATAAGGCACCACAGTCGATAGCCACAAATGGCTTGCCTGCACGCTTACTTTTCTGGTGTATTTGCTGGGCAATTGCTTCTTTTCCGCTGCCGCTTTCGCCATATATGATAACACTGAAGTTAGTAGGGGCCACAAGATCTATCTGCCGGATAATCTCCGCAAATTCCGGGCTGTCGCCCAGGATGTATTGGTTGTTATACGCTGTGCCTGTTCTTATCGCTGTGTTAGCCGGGCTGGTCTGGGCGGGTTTCGGGGCATAGGTATGCTGCGGTTCAGCAGTCAGTGCTTTTTTAATGGTCAAGAGGATCTCTTCTGGAAACAGAGGTTTGGTAACATAATCATATGCGCCCAGTTTCATCACCTCTACGGCATCCTTCACATCACTATAACCCGTAATGATGATAACGGCAGCCTCCGGATGGCTTTCTTTTATCTTACCTAGTAGTTGTACACCTGTCATATCATCCAACCTGAAATCGCAAAGCACGAGGTCCGGCTTATTTTTTTTCATCCATTCTATGGCGGCCTGTCCGCTGGCGGCACTGGCTACAATATAGCCGTTCCTGGTCAGGAATCGGTTAAGCAGCAAGCACATGTCGTTGTCGTCATCTACAACAAGTATTTTATGCATATGTTTGATTGTGTGTTGTAAATATAAACATCTTTAGGGTGAGAAAATGCTTTCTCGGGAATCGGTCTTTGTCTTATTACTTTTAAGCCCACACAGCCCTTATCTGCGCTATAGGTATCTGCATCTGCTCCCTGTATTTGGCCACTGTGCGGCGGGCTATATTATATCCCTTGGTCACTAAGAGGTTTACAAGCTGCTGATCGGTGTAGGGGTGCTTTTTGTCTTCGGCCTGTATGGCCTCGCCTATTACCGACTGTATGACTTTATTACTAATAACCGTACCCGTTTTATCAGCTATTCCTTCGCTGAAAAGGTCCTTCAGATAGATGATGCCGAAATGCGTTTCCGCATATTTATTCCCCGTAATGCGCGAAATGGTTGAGATATCCAGTCCCGACATTTCAGCAATATTGCGCAGCACCATCGGCTTCAGCAGGCGAATGTCCCCGCTAATGAAATACTCACGCTGCATGTCTACAATGCATTGCATGATTCGCAGCATAGTTTCTTCGCGTTGCTTTACGGCATTCACAAACCATTGGGCGCTGCTCAGTTTACTCCTTATGTATTGGGTCGCTGTTTTATCTTTATTGCTCATCTGGCTTGCCAATTGGTCGTGAAGCGATTGGTTCACAAACACATGGCCTGTTTTGCTTGATAACAGGTTTACTTGTATCGATTCGCCATAGTTTGTAATGATATAGTCGGGTATTATGGTGTCTTTGGGGTCATGCTGTGCTGTTTCTGTAACAGGGTAAAATTTAAGGCTGCCGATCAGGTTAAGTACCTGTTTCATTTCGGTATCGTCTATTTTTAATACATGATGGAGCTTCTCGAATTGGCGGTGCATCAGGTCTTCGTAATGACGTTCCAGCAGTTTCAGAGCGCATTTTACGTCCTGTCTTACTGTGTTCATGTTTTGTAGTTGTAGGATCAGGCATTCCTTGATATTGCAGGCACCTAAGCCGACCGGCTCCAGTGACTGAACTATTTTTAGCCCTTTCTTCACTGTGTCTGTTTCTACTACGCTTTGAAAATGAAAAGACATATCGTCCGCTACTTCATCAAGGGGTCTGTCCATCAGTCCATGAGCGTTGAGTATGTCAATGAGGTATTCGGCTATTCTATGGTCTTCCGCGCTAAGTGGCAATAATTGCAGTTGTTGTTTTGCCTCTTCCTTAAACGTGGAAATATTAACTATTGCTGTGTTTGGCGCTACGGCGGGGTCGAAATAATTCATGTATTCGGTTTTATAATCCGGGCGTTCGTCCGAGTTATATTCTTCCCAGCTTTCGCAATCATGATGATTATCCGCTGCAGGTTTAATTTCATCATCGTTTTCCACCTTTGTTTCAAGGAAGGGATTGTCTTCCAATTCATTTGTGATTCTTTGCTCTAACTCTAGTGAGTTCAGGAAAAATAAATTGAGCAATTGAATCTGTTGTGGCAGTATTTTTAATTGCTGCCTTTGCGATTGTTGTTGCGTTAGCATAATCGAGGTGTATGGTTTGCTTATGTAATGCAAGCCTTGCGCCAAACTTTTTCTTTTATTGCAGAATAAATAAATGAAATGAATACTTTGCTGATTAACAGAGAGGTTTGTGATTTGTAATATTTTATTTGCCACTTTTTTATCTGCCGGCTGGTTGCATTTAAATGAATTGATGAGGAATTTGTTCTACAAAATGTAGATTTGATTATTAATGAAAAAGAGGCTCGCCACGATAATTGTTGCTTTTTGTATCTCATTTACATTGATGGTTGCATTGTCTCTTTTTTCAATGGAACGGTTCACGATGTTTTCAAATTACTCCAATGAAGTTGATAATTCCAGCCGGGTGGTTATTGGTATTCGGTCCGCTGAAGTCAGCCTGCGAGACATAGGGCTTATTGAAAGAGGGTATATGATTACCAGGGATACTGTTTATCTCCGATACCTTAACCAATCAATTGACAGTATAAACAAGGCAATCGCAACGATTAAGTCACTTACATCGGCCAATCCGGAGCAGCAGAAGAATATAGCATTGCTTAAAGGGGATGTCGCAATACGGATAGCTGCTGTAAGGGATAATATAGCTTATGTTGACAGCACTCATTTGTCAACGCAGTCTTCGTATTACGATAGCAGCAGGTCGCTGATGATTGAGTGTGCGCGAAGGTTAAGAAATATGCGCATTGCTGAGAATGAATTATTGGCCCAAAAGTTTGAAGGTCAGAAATTGTATCAAAAGCTCACAAATACCGCACTGAAGTACCTTTTGATTATATTTTGCCTCATCACGTTGTTTTTGTTTATTATGATGATAAAAGAATTGCGCAGTAGGATGTTATATCAGGAGGAGCTGCAGGCAAAAATAATTGACCTGAAAAGGTCGCATAGTGAATTACAGGAAATAGCCTATGCAGCTTCCCATGACCTACAAGAACCATTAAGGAAGATACAGGTGTTCAGCGACATGCTGTTGTTGCAAAAGAATGAAAATGAAGAAGTCCGACATTCAACATTGGCCAGGATAAATACGTCGGCGAAGCGAATGCAACTGCTCATATCAGATCTCATGAGCCTTACCAGTCTCACTAACACAGACGAATCTAAGCGGCCGGTAGACCTGAACAGTTTGTTACAAACTCTAATGGTAGAAATGCATGACCAGATCAGGGATAAGGATGCTGTTGTTGACGCGCAATTGTTGCCTATTATTGACGGTTTTGAAACACAGCTCCATATCCTATTTAAAGCCTTGTTGGATAATTCATTGAAATTCCACAGGGAAGGCGTTAAACCCGTAATTTCTGTTAGCAGCAGCATCATAAATGGGCATGAACTTTCGGATATAAATCCGAACCTGTCGCATAAGAAGTTCAACCGGATAACATTTTCAGATAATGGTATCGGTTTTGATAACAAGTTTATGTATAAAATATTCAAAATATTTCAGCGCCTTCATACTCAGGGCTCTGAGTATGAAGGCAAGGGTATCGGATTAGCTATTTGCCAACGCGTAATGGCTAATCACGAGGGGTATCTCATAGCACATGGCGAGCCTCAGATGGGTGCTTATTTCAAATTATTCTTTCCGATTGAATAATATCCCCGAGCTATTTTTTATCAACCACCTTGTTTATGTCCTGTACATCTGCTACGAACTTAGTAACATTAGCATCCGAGTATGTGCCGTAGGCATCTATCAGGATTCCTTTCATTCCATCCTCCGTTTCTATCAAGTACATAATTGAGTTGTCGGCCGGGTCAGATTCCCCTTCAAAGCGGTTGAAGTCCTTTATTTGGACTTCTGTAGGGGTATAGTTTCTATTATTCTTTTCCAGGAACAAGCCCTGCTTTGTTGCTTTAAAATTCTCTATATAGCCGTTCTGTACAGCTTTGTTCACACGTTCAGTAAGTGTGTTCATAGGTACATTTATTTCCGGGGCATTATTTTCGATATGTTCTGTCATAAAAAAATTATTAGTGATTATTTTCTGCTAATTGTTTGTAGGCATCTCTTTGGGTCTTTATCATCTCGTGCGATTTTTTCAAAGCATTTTGCTCGTCTTCTACCATTTTCCGGGCTTGTTCGTCTTGTAGTTTCCCTGATGATATTATTGCGTCATATGCCCTTTGGGTGGCATCTTCTCCGAATTCGCAGGCCGCAAGAATGGCATAACGGTCATTTTCTGCATCCAGAGATTTTATATCTATCCAGGCACGGTATATTTTACCTGATGGTGTGGTGTCATCATCTACTATACCGCCATTGCCTTCTATTACCGCACTCAGCTCCTGCTTATATATTGTACTTTGCTCTATCATTCCCTTGAAAATAGCTTTCAGGTCTATATCCATGTCTTTTGCGTCATCTATCGCTTTTTCATATCCTGCTATGCGGTCATTATTTATCATAACCAGGTCATTTAACGCATCGTTTACTATTTCATTGATTTCCATAAAATCTATCTTTTATACTACCCCTCTAAAAATTATGCCACCTGTACGTTAAAAACAATATATTTTTGCACAACTATGGGCATAGGAGGAATATTACTGGATATTATTAAATATACAATACCCGCTTTGATTGTGCTTGCTGCCAGCTATATGATCGTTCAGAAATTCCTGGTAGCTGAAATGCAGCGGAAGCAACTGGCCGTTTTTAAAGATTCGCAGGATATAACACTCCGGTTGCGTTTACAGGCATATGAAAGGCTGGTGCTTTTCCTGGAGCGTATAGGCCCGGGACAGCTAATACCGCGCATATACGTGCCATCTATGACCGTGCGCGACCTCCAGCAGGCGATGATATTTAATATACGTGCGGAATTTGAACACAATCTTGCACAACAAATTTATGTATCGCACAATGCCTGGGAAACAGTAAAGAATGTGAAAGAGCAGGAGATAAACATGGTGATACAGGTGGCGCAGACATTGAACCCGGATGCTCCGGGCAAAGAACTGCATACCCGTATACTTGACATTTTACTCAAGACAGACCAGGCCCTGCCCGTAAACGTGGCGCTGCAGATACTCAACGAAGAGGTGAAAATAGTTATGTCACATGGAGTGATGTAGTTTTGTCCTTAACTGCGTTCTACCTTCTACCATATACTTTCTACTACAGAATGGAAAAAAAAATAATTAAGACGGATTCAGGAATAGAGATAAGGGAATTGTATTGTCAGCCGGTGAAGATGGATGAGCTGCCGGGGCAGTTTCCCTTTACGCGTGGTGTGCATCAGGCTATGTACCGTGACAGGATGTGGACCATGCGCCAGTATGCGGGCTTTAGCACTGCGGAAGAATCTAATAAGCGCTACCACTTTCTGCTGGGTCAGGGTGTGAGCGGTCTTTCGGTTGCGTTCGACCTGCCAACGCAGATAGGGTATGACTCTGACCACCCGATGTCTGAAGGGGAGGTGGGAAAAGTAGGTGTGGCTATAGATTCGCTGGAGGATATGGAATTGCTCTTCAAGGACATAAAGCTGGCGGATATATCCACTTCCATGACCATCAACTCTACAGCATTTATTCTGCTGGCACTGTACATTGCGCTGGCTAAAAAACAGGGGGCAGATATAAAGAAGATATCCGGCACTATACAAAATGATATACTGAAGGAGTACGCCGCACGGGGCACATACATATACCCTCCTGCACCGTCAATGCGGCTTATTACCGATATTTTTGAATACTGCAGCAAGGAAGTGCCTAAGTGGAATACCATATCCATATCGGGATACCATATAAGGGAGGCCGGGTCTAATGCGGTGCAGGAGCTGGCGTTTACGCTGGCCAATGGCAAGGCATACCTGCAGGCGGCCATAGACAAGGGGCTTGACATCAATGTTTTTGCGCAGCGGCTGTCGTTCTTTTTTAATGCGCACAACAACCTCTTTGAAGAGGTAGCCAAATTCAGGGCGGCACGGCGCATGTGGGCGAACATAACCAAATCGTTAGGCGCAACTGACCCACGTGCGCAGATGCTGCGGTTCCATACACAAACAGGAGGCAGCACACTGACCGCGCCACAACCGAAGAACAACATTATACGCGTGGCGCTGCAAGGGCTTTCGGCGGTGTTGGGCGGCACTCAATCGCTGCATACTAACGGGTATGATGAAGCACTTTCGCTGCCTACTGAAGAGGCCGCATCTATAGCGCTGCGCACTCAGCAGATATTGGCATATGAGAGTGGCGCGACGGATACCGTGGATCCACTTGCAGGATCTTATTTCGTGGAGTCGTTGACGAATGAAGTGGAAGCAGCCGCATGGAAACTTATAGAAAAGATAGATGCCATGGGTGGTTCCGTGAAAGCAATAGAACAGCGTTTCATGCAGGACGAAATTGCCCGTTCCGCATACGCCTATAACAAGGCCATAGAAGACGGCAGCAAGGTGATAGTAGGGGTTAACAAATTCACATCGGAGGAGGTGGCTGCGCCATCACTGCTGAAGATAGATGACTCCATAAGGATTGGGCAGAGCGAAAAACTGAAAAAGCTGCGTGAGAAACGTAATAATGAAGTGGCTACCGCTTGCCTGAATACTATTAAAGAAAAAGCAGGTACTAACGAAAACCTGATGCCCTATGTAATAGATGCTGTAGAGAACCTATGCACACTCGGTGAGATAGCTGATACGCTGCGCGGGGTATGGGGTGAATATAAGGGGTGATCATCGTCCCCGTCAGGGAACATGTATCTGCTCCGTTTTTTCTTTCATCCTCCTCTGTTCCAATCTCCATGCAGTAGCAGCAACATTGGCATAGGTACGGATGCCTTCCTTTTGGTCGTTCATTTTTAAATAGGTGTCGAAGAGGTCTGAGCTGTAGCGTGCATATTGGTTGTCGCTTATCCTGCTTATTTGTTCAAGGGTATCTATATGGGAGAGGGTGAGTTTGTTCAATTGTTTTTCAAAGTTCAGCGCGAGCGATGAATCCCGGTAATAGAGACGGCGGTTGGTGTATAGCCATATCTGCAGGTAGGCACTGTAGCGGAATGTACTGTCATCCGTTGCGGTGCAAAGGGCGTAGGCCATCAGGTTGGCATCGCCCTCGGCGGCTATGCCTGCCTGGTGGGCCATCTCATGGCCGATGAGGAACGGCAGTACGAACGGTGGTAACTTATCGTTTATCTGCCCTTCGCCGGTGAATGGGTTGTAATATCCTTCTATGCCCAATTGCTCCAGGTAGTAGCCAAAGAGGGATGGCTTAATGCCCAGGCCATATTCTTTTACTTTACTGTCGGTATATTGCCGGTAATAGTCGACAGCCCGCCGGTTGATCTGTTTGAAAGAAAGCGGCCGGTAGTGTGGCGCGTATTCATTGATGCGGCTGATGAGGAACGTATCGAACGCGGTTAGGTCGGCCTTCACCATTTGTTTGAATTCATCTTTCGATAGCTGCTGCAGGGCTGTGCCGGTATCGGTAAGATTCCATTCTTGGGGTAGGGGAGCTTTGTAGTAGTTGGCGCCCCAACCTATTATAAAAAACAGGTAGAGGCACAGTGCCCCATTCAGGGTTTTTACGAATGACTGCGCCAGTTTTTTGCCGCATTCAGCAGGGCCGAACAGCCAGAATATCCACTTGAGCAGGGTAATGAACAGGCCGATGCCCATTGCCACATAGATAATATCGCCAATGCTGAGCGGGGTGGTGTTGAACAGCCTGCCTCGCAGCGACTGAAAAGGATAGAAGATGTGCTCACAGTAAACGGGGATAAGGTGCGCATAAGCGGGCAGGCAAAAGAAAATCACCGCCGACAATATGGCAAGTGTGATGAAGGTGAGTATGGTTATTCTTAGTTTCATTGCCCGTTTTTTTTTGGGGGGGGGGAGAAGTGGTTATAAGATAATGGTTTTAAAATCAACATTTTATGTTTTTTTTGTTTGCGCATTCCTTGCCCGTTTTTGCGCACTTTCAGCTCGTTTGCTGCCCGTTTTTATTTTTTGGCATTCCGGGAGGATAAATAAACAGGAGGGTATATGCACGGTATAAAGTTCCGATAAGTTGCGGTGGCCGCAAAATTTAAAAACCATGATGGTACAGTACGCGTACCCATGATGGTACAGTTACTGTACCATCATGGAAAATAGTTTGCAAGCCAATCACTCGCTGTGTGCTTGGTTTTCGGGGTGTGGGAACGGCGAATCCCGTAGTGGATATGAATCCGGTATTTACGCTAAAGACAAAGCAAAGCGTAATGATGGGAGTAAAGCGGATTTAGCTGCGGTCAGGCAATGACGAATATATTGTATCTTGTGTTGACAATAAAAATATAACCATGCTGCACCAGGGCGCTATAAAAAATGTTGAATTGCTGGATGTGAACTATGTATCATCCGTGAGGGTGAGTATAGATATCCGTGCACTTAACCAGGTAGTGGTGATAACAGAGAATGCAACGCCTGCCGTGCTTTATGGTAAGTATCAGTTAGCTGGTACCAATAGCAATAATGACCTGAAGAGTATATTAAACAGGCGGTGCCTTGTGGAGACAGATGGTATAAACCATACGTTCAAATCTTATTTTGCGTTTATTTCCCGGTAGGTAAACATTTGTGGTAAGGTGCCTGGCAAATGCGGGGATTGGCTGCCATCAGATTATGTGGTATACACGTACGGTCATTACTTTTTCGGTATGCTATGGAGAACTGGGGACAACCTGAATTGAAATGTCAGCCTTTAATTATGATTGCTTCAGAGCAGTTTCCAATTTTTTAGGGCGCTTTTTATTTGCAGACCGTGAATCTTTGCCCAACTCTATTATATTTACCTGCAAAACCAATTCTTTCATGTACTTTTTAAGATATACCCTGCTGCTTATAGTGATGTTTTCATATAGCGCAACCCGCGCCCAAATGGGAATGACCATATCCCAGGTTAATCCGAACGGGGAGATAGGGCAGTACTTTAATAAATCTGCGGGGGTGAGTCTTTACACTACGTTTGACGAAGATAACTGGAGAGGCCGTGCCGGTTTTTTTTATACCCGTCTTACGCCGCGCATAGACACGGCACCTGTGTATTTGGTAAGTACGGTTGGTAGCAATACCTCTATAGTGCCCGGCTACCTGGTGAACCATAACATGGGCATGGGCTATGTATTTATAGACTATAGTTACAGGGTGGTGAAGGTTAAACCCGTCAGTCTTTATTTGGGTGCGGGAATGATGGTGGGTATGGCGCGTGTAGCTTATGAGCGTGGGTTTGAAGCAGTTTTAACGGAGAGCGTGAACAAAAATGTGTTTTTAGGCGGCTTTAAGGCATTCTCTATGCTTAATTACAAGGTAAACCGTCATTTCAACGTTTTTGGAGAAGCGGGATGCAATTTAGCCATGAACACAAACTTTACCAGCCTGCTGCATTACACCTTTGGGGTTGGATTTGCTTACACTATAAAACCGAAGAAATGACCTCATTACGTATACTCTTTTTTTCAGCACTTTTTCTATTATTTGCTACCTGCAGAAAGGTGCAAAAAAATCCCCGCGCATATTACCCAACAGTGAAAACACTGAGTGCAGAGAAGTTACCTGACGGCACCGTGAAAGTTACCGGGCAGCTCACCTCGAAGGGAAGCAGCGATATTGAGTTTGCGGGCTTTTGTATGGATACCCTGCCAAACCCAGGCATGACACAAAACCAGGTAATGGTATCGGCAGTAACAGGCGATACTTTCTCGTATACTTTCTCGTCGTTTAATACGCTGAAGAAATACTATTTCCGCGCATGGGTGGCGAACGGTCACGGCTATGGTATGGGTGATGCCATGCTGGCCGACAGTATTATTTTTGATTCGACGGCTATACCCTGTAGCCCCGCAAAGCAAAAAGTAAGCTGGGCGGGTATACCCTATAATACAAGCGAGGGATACACCTATGTTTCCGGTTTGACGGCGACATCATATGGGTATGATGTATTTACTTCCACGGGCAGCCATACTATCATCTACAGTTTCGGACAATATCCTGTATCGGGTATTTATAAAACCTCGGGTAATACTGATCCGGCGCAGTATATTATGACCATAACCGTTGATGGTATTAAGACAAATGGCGGTGCTACTGTTTATGTGCGACAATTGTTTGACAAGACCATTGACCTGGTCCTTTGCCGGGATAGTGCGTCGATAAGGGTTGGGCTTGGCAGCTGGAGCTATTATAAATTCGCCATGTCTACGAGGTTCCGGATCCAGGGATAGGGGCAACGGTTTGCAGGGAAATATTTAATTTAGCATTTACATTAACCGCTTTATGAAACTGTTTTTATCTGCTCTCTTTGCGCTGATAATGATTGCAGGTCATTCGTCTTGCAAAAAAAGTTGTCGCACATGGGGTATCTCAGGTGTGAGTATATGGAGCAATGGAAGCATATCCGACACCGGTGCTATAGTGGTGCAGTTCCAAAAGAGTGGTGACTTTGCCAATGTAGAAGATACTTTTTATAATGTGCCTGTGAGCGTAGTTGCTACACCTAATCATATAATAGATGTTGGTTTCCCGGTTACATCTGCTGATCAGTATTTGCCATACAATTACGACTGGATAATTATACTACTGCCGTCGGGCAAGACCTACAGAATAAAGAACATTAGTCACGAGAACAAGCAGATAGCCGAGCTTTCGATAGGTATGGGCGGGCGGGATGATGCCCCGTGTACTAACCGCACCGATTTTGTTATGAATGATGTGTCCTTATCGTCGAAGGATGGGTTTGCTGTCACGACGAGCAGTTCTTCAGTAGCATTGCGGTTCGTTTATTGAACCCGCTCTTTCCGTCCCCGGCGGGTCTCCTTCCATGCCTATATGTTCGCATAGGAAAGGTAATGTAACGTGTATTTTCTATGTCTAATTGGTATAACAGGCAAATTTGCCGGACTTTTTTTATTTCTTTTTTGTTTTCGTTTCATACACTACTTTTGATAGTAATATGCTTTTAAATAAAAGAATACCGTTAAGTTATACGCTTAAGGACGTAAAATTTGACCTGCTGATCGTTACCTGCGTGGCCTTAGGTACCCATTACGTTGCTTCTGCGTTTGATCATCTTGTGCCTGTGATGCCGCCGTATATACCTACTCTGTTAGGTACATCAATATCTATCCTGCTGTCTTTCAAAATGAACCAGTCGTATGACCGGTGGTGGGAAGCACGCAAAATATGGGGTTCCATTGTAAACGATTCGCGCATATTTGTAATTCAGCTCGAATCGCTTACCCATGGCCATAACAAAGAACAGATCAAAACGATTGCTTACCGGCAAATAGCGTTTTGCTACGCTCTTGGCGAGGTATTGCGTGGACTCAACCCTACCGAAACTGTTTCAAAATTTGTTGAAGGCAAGGATATGCAGGAAGTACTGGTGCAAAGAAATATACCGCTTGCCCTACTGAACCTGAATGCCCGTGATATAAAAAAAATGCACGAACATAAGCAGATGGACGCATATCATCACGTGCAGCTCGACAACACGATAGGTAGGTTAGTGGATGCTATGGGCCGTGCAGAGCGTATAAAATCTACAGTATTCCCGGCCTCCTACCGGATATTCCTGCATTATGCAGTTTATGTGTTTGTCATCACCCTGTCGCTGGCGCTGAATACTATTGCTACTGAATTTGAGATTCCCTTGCTGGTGGCTATTTCATCCGTTTTTTTCCTGGTTGATAAGAGCGCGAACAAAATACAAGAGCCGTTCGGCAATAACCCAAGCGATACGGCAATGACAACAATTGCCCGCAATATCGAGATTAACATCCGCCAGTTGTTGGGTGAAAAAGATGTGCCGGAACCTTTTGCACCCGGATCTTTCTACCAGATGTAACCCTGTTGCCGTTTTTCAGAGTAAGGCACAGGTAACGGAATCTTTCACGTCCGTATCACCGGGAATAATCGTTTCCCGGCTGCTGCAAGTTGATTGGGCTGTACCCTTAACCATGTCAGGTAATGAAATTGTGGCTGATGTATCTGCATTGGTTGATGTACGCACCCATGTGCATCTGCATTCATAAACCACCACATCCCTTTTTTTACAGGCGATAAATGTTAGTGGAAATAAAAGAATCAGGCTTAATTTCTTCATAGTTATCAAAAAACGTAGGTAAGGGGATTTTATTGTTGCAGATAGCGACTTGCCTTTTCGGAAACTGTTATATGTTATAGAAAAGCGGCACGTTATTTGCTTCGAGTTTGTATACCCGTTTATATTGCGAACTTATGAAGAAAGTTAGTATTTCTGTACTCTGTGTGTGCCTCTTTGGCATTTTATATAGTTGTAAGAAATCGCATAAACATCCCGATTATTCAGCAAAGATGGTGGGCGTGAGGCAGTGGGTGGGAATGACTAGATATAGTCGCATGGCCCCCAACCCACCTAGTTTTTTGGATACAGGTACGAGGTTAATAGATACTTCCTTTGCAGTACAGACTGAGGGGAGTGACATAGTGCTGTTCTGGGGTTATAGTACAAAATTGTATTACACTAGGGAAGACCCGGCAGCTAAATCGGTTGTATATAATTATCGGCCTGAGACACCTATGGATGAACTCAGTGTTGAATTTACCTATTTTTATGAGCGGGATAGTATGACATATTACTCCAGTAGTTGGCACCACCAATATGGTTGGACAACTACAATGCATACAAAATAGATAAAAGTATGTACGGGTTTATGTAAATAAATATGCATATTAAATAATATGTAATTGATTTCCCATCCTTTTTTCATAACTTCGCTACTTAGTAGTTTTTTGGTAATTATTTTTTAACAATTGGCTTGCGAAGAATAACTGTGTGGTGTGGGGGTGGGTAGCCCGGTGTTTGTAATATATTTGTCGTCCTGAGCTTGCCGAAGGATGGCGGACAGAGTAAAAGTTATAATTCGCCTGCTCTATATAAACATATTTTATAGATGGGATGTGGCAATTGTGGGTCTGGCGCGAGTGGCGCGGCACCCGGTTGCAAAGGAAATGGAGGCTGTAGTACGGGCGGATGTAACCGCCTCAATGTTTTTGATTGGCTCAGCACCCTTCCGTTGCACGATGCAGCAAAACCTTACCCGATAGTAGAATTCACTTTCAATAAGGGTAGCCGTAAGGAATTTTTCAAAAACAATACGCACCATGTGCTGGAGAAAGGCATGTGGTTTGCCCTTGAAGGGGTGGGCGGGTATGACGTGGGTCAGGTGAGCCTGACCGGCGAACTCGTGAAGCTGCAGCTGAAAAAGTATGGTGTGAAGGAGCATGAGGTGGTGAAGCGTGTGCTGCACCCCGCTACCGAGGAAGAGCTGGAACTGGCCACCAAGCAAAAAGAACGCGAGGCCGACATATTGACCCGCAGCCGGGCCATAGCCCGCAACCTGAAGCTGGACATGAAACTATGCGAGGTGGAGTTGCAGGCAGACAGTAAAAAAGGTACTTTCTTCTATACCGCCGACCAGCGGGTGGATTTCCGGGAACTTATAAGAGTATATGCCACCGACTTCAAGATGAAGGTGGAGATGAAGCAGATAGGCGCCCGCCAGGAAAGTGGCAAAGTGGGTGGCATTGGCTCTTGCGGCAGGGAACTGTGTTGCAGCACCTGGCTCACTGATTTCAAATCGGTGAACACTACTGCGGCAAGGTACCAGAACCTGTCTATTAATCAGACCAAACTCTCCGGTCAGTGCGGCAGGCTTAAATGCTGCCTCAACTATGAGCTCGATACCTATATGGATGCCCTGGCGGGTTTTCCCGACCATGCCGAGCACCTGGAAACGGTGAAAGGGGTGGCACATCTGGCGAAACGTGATATATTCAAAAATCTGATGTGGTACAGCTACTCGGATAATAACAAGCAGTATCCGCTGAGTATAGAACGAGTAAAAGAGATACAGAAACTGAATAAACTGGGTCAGAAAGCAGATGAACTACAGCCTGTGGAGCTGGAAACAAGGGAGAGCAAGAGTGGCAAGGTAGCAGACATGGGTTATGTAAATGACGTAGGGTCTATAACGCTGAAGGCGCTGGAAAAGAAAGGTAAGAAGAAGAAATCAGGCGGCGGCGGAAAAGGTGGCGATAGGCCACAAGGTAGCAGGCCGCAAGGCGAAGGCCAACAAGCAGGCAGCAGGCCGCAGGGAGATAGGCGACCACAGGGAGACAGGCCTCCACGTCCGGAAGGCAGCAGGCCGCAAGGTGATAGGCCTCCGCGTACCGAAGGAAACAAGCCGCAGGGCGAAGGCCAACAGGCAGGCGGCAGGCCCCAGGGAGACCGAAGGCCGCAGCAGGGACAGGGTGGCAGACCGCAAGGGGATAGGCCGCCACGCCCGGAAGGCGGCAGGCCCCAGGGAGACAGGCCACAGCAAAGCAGGGGAGGCCAGCCTAACCAGAACAGACCGCAGCAGCAAAGTAATAAACCGCAGCAAGGTGCTGATAATCAGCAAAATAGGGAATCTCAGTCAGAGAAGGGACCGCAGGAAGGTGGAAGCAGGCAGCAAGGTGACAGGCCGCCACGGAACCGGGACAACAGGCAGAGGGGTAACCGCCCGCAGGGTGACAGGCCTCCAAGACCTGAAGGCAATAAGCCGGCTGGTGAGCAGGGTGCACCGCCTTCACAGGCGTGATGATTATTGTCATGGCAGTTTGCCGGCAAAAAAGCGTATAAAAGCACAAAGCCCACTTTCGGTGGGCTTTGTAATGTGTATGATATTTAGCTAGTTAGCGTATTCGCTGAGGAATTTGATGCGCATCATCTTTAGATGTTCGATGCTAACGTCCTGGTCTTTAAATTCTTCATAGGCGCTGTCCATATTATCGTCAGAGCTGTTGCGGAAGTAGTCAAAGATGTCTTCCTGCTCGTCCTCATCCAGTTCCTGCTCCAGGCAGTAGTCAAGGTTCAGTTTGGTGCCGCTGGCAACTATGGTCTCCATTTCTACCAGCAGGTCGGGCAGGGAGAGGCCTTTGTTCTTGGCTATGGTTTCAAGCGGTATCTTTTTGTCAATGTTCTGGATGATAAATACCTTCATGCCGCTCTTGTTTACCACGCTCTTCATCACGAAGTCGTCGGGTTTCACAATGTCGTTCTCCTCCACGTACTTGGCAATCAATTCTATGAATTTTTTTCCATAACGTATTGCCTTTCCTTTACTTACGCCTTGTATCTTCTCGAGCTCTTCAAGTGTGGTAGGGTAGTTTGTTGCCATATCCTCCAGCGAATTCTCAAGGAAGATAACAAAAGGAGGCAGGTTCTTTTCGCGGGCCACGGTCTTACGCATGTCTTTGAGCATTTCAAAGAGCACAGGGTCGGTGGTAGCGGTGCCGCCGCTTCCGCTTACCTCGTCATCATCGCCGGTAGCTTCTTCGTACTGGTGGTTGAGCGCCACCTTTATAGAAAATGGTTTTTTAAGGAACTTACGTCCCTGATCGGTTATTTTTAATAAACCATATTCTTCTATGTCTTTCCGTATCATGCCTTCCAGCATCATCTGGCGGATGAGTGAATTCCAGAAGTTGGCATCCATCTTCATCACCAGTCCTTTACCGAAGGACTTAAGTTTATCATGACGGAAAGTTTGTATTTGTGGGTTTGCCCTGCCGAGGATAATGTTCACTACATAATCGATACCGAAACGTTCATCAAGCTCGGTAATGGTGTCGAGGGTTATCTTTACGCTGTCCTTTACATCAAGTTTTTCTTTAGGGTGCAGGCAGTTGTCGCAGTGGCCGCAATTCTCTGATTTGTATTCTTCACCGAAGTAATGAAGCAGCAACCTGCGGCGACAAACTCCGCTTTCTACATATGCAAGCGTTTCCGATATAAGTTGGCCACCCATTTCGCGCTCACTCAGTGGCTTGTCGCGCATCAGGTGTTCGAGCTTCTGCACATCTTTGTGAGAATAGTAGAGGAGGCATTTGCCTTCCATTCCGTCTCGCCCGGCACGACCGGTCTCCTGATAGTAGTTCTCGAGTGATTTGGGAATATTGTAATGTATCACAAAGCGCACATCTGGCTTATCTATGCCCATACCGAAAGCAATGGTAGCTACAATCACGTCCACTTTTTCCATCAGAAACTGATCCTGGCGTTGCGAGCGGAGTGGGCCTTCTAGGCCGGCGTGATAGGCTACCGCGGTGATGCCGTTTGCCTGTAGCGTATTGGCCAGTTCCTCGGTCGTCTTACGGTTAAGGGTGTATATAATACCGCTCTTACCTTTCATAGTATTTATGAACTTCACTATGCTTTTCAGGGTCTGCTCCTTGCTCCCTTTGGGCACTATTTCATAATAAAGGTTGGCACGGTTGAATGAGTCTATGAAAATATTGGGCGATTGCAGATTTAAATTTTTTACTATATCGTCCTGTACTTTTGGGGTCGCCGTAGCCGTGAGGGCGATAATTGGTAGGTCGGGGTTGATCATGTTTATCATATCGCGCAATTTGCGATATTCAGGACGAAAGTCATGTCCCCATTCCGAGATACAGTGTGCCTCATCAACAGCGATGAATGATATTGGTAAATCAGAGAAAAAAGCGATGTTCTCTTGCTTGGTAAGGGTTTCCGGAGCTACGTAAAGCATTTTAGTTCGGCCCTCTGTGAGGTCGGTTTTTACTTTTTTCTGCTGTACTTTGCTGAGCGTGGAATTTAAAAAATGCGCAATATTATCCTGAGAGCTATAGCCGCGAATGAGGTCGACCTGATTCTTCATAAGGGCGATAAGCGGCGAAACAATGATGGCCACACCATCGCTGAGTAAGGCCGGAAGCTGATAGCAAAGCGATTTGCCACCACCTGTAGGCATGATTACAAAGGTGTCTTTGCCTGCAAGGATACTGCTGATTATTTTTTCTTGTTCACCCTTGAAGGTATCAAAACCGAAATATTGTTGGAGTTCTTTTTTAAGATTGACTTTAGCATTTGCCTTTACAGCGCCCATACACAAATTTTAACTAAAAAGTTATATTCTATCCGCTTCTGAAATTTAAGATAGGAGGGATTTTTAAAGATTGCGAATTTACGAAAGTTAAGGTAATAAAAATTCAAATAAAATGCAAGGATTTTGTTATAAAATATATTTTTTAATGGATAATATTCATTGTTGCCCTAAAGGGAGATATTATCAATATATTGTATGACGTCGAGCTTGTCCGGGCATTTCTCCAGTAAGTCGGTGATAGACTTGTTCAGTTTTGGGTGGACGTAGTCGGGTGCAATTTCAGCCAAGGGAACGAGCGTGAACAGGCGTTCCTGCATATAAGGATGTGGTATAATAAGCTCAGCCAGTTGGATGACCTCTGAGTTATATAAAAGTATATCTATATCCAGGGTGCGTTGCCCCCACTTGATGTCCCGCTGCCTGCCAAGGGCAGTTTCTATCTTATGTATCTCTGCAAGTAACCCGGCGGGGGTGAGCGCGGTTTGCAGAAGAACGACCTTGTTCAGAAAAGCGGGCTGATCTGTAATGCCCCAGGCTGCGGTCTGGTAGGTGCCGGATTGCTGCACAACAGTGCCACACTGGGCCGAAAGCAATGAAACTGCCTGCTGCAGCCACTTCATACGGTCGCCCTGGTTGCTGCCCAACAAAAGGTATGTTTTGTTCATTGGTTTGTTCTATAGTTGCGGTTCGGCAAGTCCACCATGACGGATATTGATAAGTAATTTATATTTTTTTACTGGCTCAATTTGGTGATACGTGATGTCCTTAGCCTTTTGCCCTCCTCATCAAATATGGATAGGTGGTAGGTGCCGTTGGGTAAATGGCTGACGTCTAACTGGTTCAGGTGATTGGCTTTTATTTCTTTGCCGTCCATGCCCAGCAGGGTTACATCTACTTTCCGGCACCAGTTGATATATATGATAGACTCAACGGGGTTGGGGTAAAGGCGCAGGTCATCTATACCACAATAGAGGTCTGTTACTGTTTGCGGAAACGACTGCACGGAGCAGCCGAGGTTGTTACTGACCACTGCATAATAATTGGCCATTGAATTGACCATAAGATATCTGGTTGTGGCATCTTGTATCAGGTCGCCATTGCGTAGCCATTTGTAAGATGAGTAGCCGAAGGGTACGGATAGCTCATTACCTGAGCGGGTGATGACCGGAATGGCCGGGAGTTGGTTAATGGTAAGGGGCCATACTGCAGTATCGGATGCACAGACGTTTGTGATGCGGTAGGTGATGGTATCTACCCCCGGGGTTTTGCCAATCACCAGCAGGGAGTCATATATTATTGTGTTTCTGGCCGTGCTTTTCCACACACCTCCTTTTGACGTATCAGTAAGGCGTATTGTTTGCCCCACGCACAAAGTAGAAGCTCCCGTTATCTCTCCGGCATCCGGATATGCGGTTATAGTTACAGGCCTTACGGCAGAGTCAGTGCCGCAGAAATTAACGACCCGGTACATGATGGTATCTATGCCCGGAATAGCGCCTACTAAGATACCATTGCCAAAAAAGACCGTGGTTGAATTTGTATGGTGCCATGTACCACCAGGAATTACATTAGTCAGTGTGATGGTATCGCCAATACAAACATTTAAAGGGCCGACGATGACGTCGGCATCGGCGAGGGGCTTGATGTCGATCACTATTTCGGATGTATCCGGGCCACAGGAGTTAGATATTATATAAAATACGGTATCAGGTCCGGGAAACATGCCAACAAAAAGGCCGGTGCTGTCGATTGACGCTTTTGTATTGCTGACAGCCCATGTGCCTCCGGGAACCGTACTCGCGAGCAACACCGGCGACCACGCGCAGATGCTATCGGGGCCGGTGATGGTGCCGCTGGAGGGGAAAGCATCGACAGTAATGGTAGCAAGTGATGTGCCCGAGCCGGTAGTATAAGTGATGGTAACCATGCCTGCAGATATACCGCTAACATTTCCCATATTGTCGATGGTAGCAATAGAAGTATCGGAACTACTCCAGATGCCACCCGTTGCTGTGTCGCTCAATGTAATTATTGAACCTACGCATAAAATTGATGGCCCGGTAATAGCTAAGCCATTGCTGAGGCATGATAGCAGGATGCAGGATAGCAGGTATAGCAGGTATAGCGTTTTAAGTATTTTATTGCGCACTATGCAAATTTATTGGTTTTAGGCGGTATGCCGGGTTATGTAGTAAAAGAAACTTAACGCTAAAATCCCCCGAAGCGATACACGCCGACAATGTATATTTGCAATTAAATAAAGCGAAAGTATATGAGAGAGTTCTTTAAGATGTTTTTTGCCTCTGCGCTGGCTATGATAGTGATGGGTATTATAGGTGTGGTGATATTCATAGGGGTTATCATGGGTATAGCGAGCAGCTTTTCGGAAAAAGACAACACAAAATCGAAAGGCGATGTGCTGGTGATTGACTTGTCTAAAAGGATACATGAGCAGGGAGAAGTGAACTCGCTGGCTGCCCTGGGCGATGGCAGTGACTATATGCCGGGGCTGTATGATATGACCAGGGCACTTGCACATGCAAAGAATGATGGCGCGATAAAAGGCATACTGATAAAGATGGCCCCTACACCCAACGGTTGGGCCACTTTGCAGCAACTAAGGTTAGCTTTGCTTGACTTCAAGACATCCGGCAAATTCATTTACGCCTATGGCGAGAATATAACGCAGGCAGCCTACTTTGCTGCAAGCCCGGCAGACAGCATTTACCTGAATCCCGCCGGCAATATAGACCTGAAAGGGTTTGCTACCATACTGGCTTTTTTTAAAGGCACATTAGATAAGCTGGAACTGGAGCCTGAGATATTTTATGCCGGAAAATTCAAGAGCGCGACGGAGCCATTCAGGGCAGAGAAAATGAGCGAGCCGAACAGATTGCAGATACAGGCTTTCCAGAACGGGATATGGGGACAGTACCTCGATGCCGCAGCGAAATACACAGGAGTACATAGGGACACGATACACCAATGGGCGGTAAACGGTAGCATACAGTTCCCCGCAGATGCGCTGAAGAGCAAGCTCGTGGCAGGACTGCTGTACTGGGACGAGGTAGAGCAGCGGGTGCGTGCAAAGACGGGAAAAGGAGCGGCAGCAAACATTAAGTATGTATCGATAACAGACTATGCCGGTGCGCACAAAAATGATGGCAAGGCCAGCGAGAACCGCATAGCCGTGCTGATAGCCGAGGGCAGCATTGTGGACGGCGAAGAGCGTGACGATAACCAGATAGCCTCAAAAACCTTCAGCGATGCCATACGCAAAGTGGCGAAGGACGATAAAATAAAGGCAGTGGTGCTGCGGGTGAATTCACCGGGCGGCAGTGCGCTGGCATCGGAGGTGATATTGCGGGAGTTGATGTTGCTGAAGGAGAAGAAACACCTGGTGGTATCTATGGGCGACTATGCAGCATCGGGCGGGTATTATATATCTGCTATGGCCGATAGCATATTTGCACTGCCCAATACCATTACCGGCAGCATAGGTGTTTTCGGGATGATGTTCAGCATGGACAAGCTGATGAAAAATAAACTGGGCGTGACATTTGATGGAGTGAAGAACGCTCCCTATGCCGATGTGCCTACGGTAGTGCGTCCGCTGACACCGGAAGAAGGAAAGCGCGTTCAGGCATCGGTGGACAGTGTATATGCGCTCTTCAAAAGAAGGGTAGCCGAGGGCAGGCACCTTGAAGCAGCGGATGTGGATTCGATATCGCAGGGCCGTGTTTGGACAGGCTCTGATGCGCATGAAATAGGACTGGTAGATGCTATAGGTGACCTGAACAGGGCAATAGCCAGCGCTGCGGCCATGGCGCGGGTGAAGGACTACAAGGTAGTCACCTATCCGCAGCCGGTAGATAAACTGGAGAAATTGTTCAAACGGTTTGACAACAGTACTGAAGCAAAAGCGGCGATAAAAAATGCGATAAAAGAGGAAATGGGCAGGGGCTATGAGTGGTATGAAAAGATACAGGACCTGCGCAGCATGAACGGCAAAGCAATGATGGCTATGCCTTTTGTGCCGGTGGTGGAGTAATTTTCTAGAGTTTGACAATGTGCTGTTTAAACAATTTTTTTCTGATCGTATTTTAATAATGAAAGACAGGCCGGTTATACTTATTACTAATGATGATGGCATCACATCGCCGGGCATACGCTCGCTGGTGGAGGCAGTGCGCGAACTGGGGCAGGTGATAGTCGTAGCGCCGGATAGTCCGCAGAGTGGGATGGGGCACGCCATAACCATAGGTGACCCGCTGAGGCTGCACAAGGTGGATGTTTTTGACGGGGTGGACTCGTGGCAGTGCAGCGGCACTCCCGCCGACTGTGTCAAGCTGGCTCGCGATAAAATACTGCACCGGAAGCCGGATATATGCCTGAGTGGTATAAATCATGGTGCGAACCATTCCATCAATGTTATTTACTCGGGCACCATGAGCGCCGCTATGGAAGCGGCTATAGAGGGTGTGCCTTCTATAGGTATTTCGTTGCTCGATTTTAAGTTTGAGGCAGATTTTACGGTATCGAAGACAGTGGCGTATGAACTGGCAAAACGTATGCTGGCCGGCCCCATGCCCGAGCATATGCTGCTGAATGTGAATGTGCCGATAACCACACCTGCCGAATTCAAAGGGATGAAGATATGCAGGCAGGGCTATGCGAAGTGGGCGGAAGAATTTGATAAACGGGTGGACCCGCGTGGGAAGGACTACTACTGGATGACCGGAAAATTCATCAACATGGATACAGAGCCGGGGTCGGATGTAGAGGCGCTGAAAAACGGGTATGCTTCGATTGTGCCCATTACCATAGATTTCACGAATATGTGGATGAAGCAGTGGATGGAAGGGGAGTGGAGTGACTTCGTCTAATTTGAAAATGTGGTAATTTGAAAATTAGGCAATGTGGTTCTTGGAATTTGGATTTTTTGATTTGGACGTTCTTATTTATGGTTTACAAAGTTATAGGGTTAATGTCCGGCAGTTCATTGGATGGGCTGGATATAGCATATGTGCAACTCGAGGAGGTGCGCGGGAAATGGAGCTATGAGATAATACATGCCGAGTGTATGTCGTATAGTGAAGAGTGGGTAGACGGCCTGCGCCATGCCGCAGATATGAATGTGGGCGATTTTCTTAAGCTGCACACAAGGTATGGCAAGTACCTGGGTGAGCGGGTGAATGAATTCATAGAAAAATACAATCTGGGGCATAAGGTGCATTTTATAGCATCTCATGGGCATACCGTTTTTCACGAGCCGCAAAATGCCACAACAGGGCAGATAGGCGATGGTGCGGCTATTGCTGCTACAACCGGCCTGCCGGTGATAAGCGACCTGCGGGCGATGGATGTGGCGCTGGGTGGACAGGGCGCGCCCATAGTGCCGATAGGGGATAGGTTGCTGTTCGGCGATGTTGATTATCTGCTGAACATTGGTGGCATTGCGAATATCACGGTGCAGGCAAGTTCAACAGCGTTTGATATTTGTCCGGCAAACCAAATACTGAATGGGCTGGCGGAGCGGGAAGGCAAAACAATGGACGAAGGCGGGGCCATAGCAGCACAGGGAAACCTGCTGCCCGGCGTGCTGGATAACCTGAACAGCGCGGATTATTATAAACAACCACCGCCTAAATCATTAAGCAATGAGGCTGCGAGGGATCTAGTGTTCCCGAAGTTGCTGGAGGCAGAGCACAGCACTTACGACCTGCTGCACACCATGGCACAGCACATTGCCGACCAGGTGGCCAATGCCGTGAAGCAATACCCACACAATAAAGAACAAGCGAAATTGCTAGCTACCGGTGGTGGGGCTTTTAATACTTACCTTATGATGCAAATAGAAAAGGCGTTAGCACCATATAATGTAATAGTAGTAGTGCCAGATGCCAATGTGGTGAAATATAAAGAGGCGCTGGTGATGGCACTTATAGGTACGCTTAGGTGGCGCGAGGAAGTGAATGTACTGAGCAGCGTAACAGGCGCGGGCAGGGATAGTGTGGGCGGGGCGTTGTGGTTAGGTTAATAGGGTAGTAGCTTTCACATAATTATATAGACATAAGATCCTACCTGTTCTTTGTCAGCCAGCGTTCTTTTTTTGTGGGGCGGTAGCGATTGCGCATATAGTTGCGGCAGTTGTCTTCGTAGTCTTCTACCAGCGGGGCTTTGGGCATATTTTCAGTATTGAATTTCGGTAGGTAAAAGTCGTTCCTGGTGGTCTTGTTCTCTGCCACGGGTATTTTTATTATAATGCTTATGCGGTAGCCCGGCATGGTGGCGCGCACATCATAGTAGCCGGGGCGCAGGTAGGCGAAGCGATAGCTGCCGTCTTCGCCGGTTGTTGTCTTGTCAAATAGTTTGTCTTTCTGCATCACCACTACTTCTGCACCCGCCACGGGTTGCAGGTTGCCGGTGAGTTTACCTGCTATGGTGCCTAAGGCATCATCTTGCGCACAGCATGGCGCAGCTATCAGTAAAAGAAATACAAGGAGTGTCTTTGAAAACAGGCGCATGGGCATTTAATTGCCCTTAAAAGTAACGATTTTGGCTCAATTACTAGTACTGCCCTGTACCCAGCATCACCAGTGTGCAGGCTTCCAGCGTTTTTATTCCGGCCTTTGCCGCAATGCTCTCCAGTTCGTCATTTTCCGTGCCGGGGTTGAAGATAATGCGGCGGGGCTTTAGCGAAACAATATAATCGTAATAGGGTTTTTGGTGGTCCGGGTTCAGGTATAGGGTTACTGTGTCTATATCATCTGTATTTACAGGTGTAGTCTGTATTTCCACATCCCGCACCTTTCCCGCCCTTTTCCCTATGGCCGCTACATCATGTTTTTTGCCCAGCAGTTGCAGTATAGCCCTGTTGCTATACCTGTCCGGGTTCTCTGATGCGCCCAATACCAGTGTTTTGTTCTTCATACTGGTGCAAAATTAAGCAATTCCGTGCCATTACATTTTAAAGTAGCCGTGCAAGGCTTATCTTAGCATTTCTTTATAGCGTATAGTTATCATCATGCGGTCAGCTTCGGTATATGTAAGATTTGTCAAGCCAGTCATAGATTTTCTGGTGGCACTCATCATGTTTACCCTGCTTTCGCCCTTATTTCTGGTAGTCACCATCCTGCTGGCGGTAGCCAATGCCGGCAAGCCGTTCTTTTTTCAGCGCAGGCCTGGGCAGCACGGAAAGATATTCAAGGTCATCAAGTACAAGACCATGAACGACCGGCGGGATAGGAACGGAGAGCTGCTGCCCGATGCGGTACGCCTCACCCCCATAGGGCGGTGGGTGCGCAAAACATCGGTTGATGAGGTGCCGCAATTGCTGAATGTGCTGAAGGGGGATATGAGCATTATAGGCCCGCGGCCGCTGCTGGAGGAATACCTGCCCCTTTACGATGAGACACAGCGGCACAGGCACGATGTTCGCCCCGGTATCACAGGCTGGGCGCAGGTCAACGGGCGCAATGCCATTAGCTGGCAGCAAAAGTTTGCTTACGATGTATGGTATGTAAACAACGTTAGTTTTGCGTTAGACCTGAAGATATTACTGATGACATTCAGGAATGTGGCCAAGTCGGAAGGCATAAGTTCTGAAACCAGTGCCACTATGGAGAAATTCCGGGGGAATTGAGTATTATATTTTTATCTCCCTTGCCTTTCTTATTGATTTGGTACTTTGGCTGTGATGAATAATTATCAAGACCTCTATACGTGTTTTGGTGATTCTATATATCACCAGATAGGCATAGAAAACCAATACACGGTACATTTTTGATTTAGTAGGCAGGAACCGGCATTCCGAATGCAAAAGGAAGGTCTCGTTTAGGGCATCAGTTTTGTCTAACAATTCGAGAATGAAAATCTCAGCGGAATGGGGTGAAAACGCATCAATGCCGTAGTTGTAAATGTTACGGATATCCTGCAGAGCCTTTTCTGAATAAACAACTATGCGCGCCTGCTTTTCCACTTTTTAAGCTCCTCTTTTACCTGCGCAGACGTATAGAATGGGCCTTTTTGAGCTTCCTTTACTTGCTTTGTAATCTCTTTGTCGCTTAAAAGGGTAGCAAATGAAGGTGCATTATGGATTTTTGTGGTTTTTGATTCCATACAATAAAGTTAAGGATAAAAACAATTCGAACATATCTGAAGGTCATTTTCTATGTTACAACCGAGATTCTTTTTCTCCCTGTTCTCGCGCATCCTGAAAATTCTTTAATTCTGCAAATCCTAATTCAGAATATCCTCCTCAAACCCGCGCCCATACTGCATCGCAAAACCGTCATGGTACAGTTTCTGTACCGTCATGTTTTTTTTATTTTGACAGCACCACCACATTCCCGAACTTTACCTCATACCCGGAAATTTTTCAGGTAAGTTCTTTGACCTACTGCTTTGCGAACGTTGTGCTGTGGAGAGCATAGTCGACCCGACGTGCCTCTTGCGCACTTAAAAACACAATATCGGAACTGCGCCGCTGCGCCTTTGCGTGAGGCTGTTTTTCCACCAATATCAGGACGAGGCACCCCACGTTTTTTATACCTTTTTAGGTATGATTATACCTTTTGGGGGTATAATTATACTTTTTAGGGTATAAATATACCCTTTTATACACAATGAAAAAATACATAATATCAGCCCACAGCGCATTTCACCTACACGAACCTCCGGTTTTTTGCCCCCGCTGGTCAAAATCCTGAAATTATACCCTAACTCGGTATAGATGCACCTCCGGAGGCCATTTTTTGAAAGCATTGCCTAATAAGTATCTTTGTTCGCATTATGATTCTATACGGAGCAAGCGGCCATGGCAAGGTCATCATTGATATACTCGAAAGTATGCATGAGCCTGCCATTGAAATATGGGACGATGCGGATAAAGATCCCGTGTGGGAATTCCCGGTGCGTAAGCCGGTGCTGTCTTCTGATGGTATTAAAGATAGAGTAATAATAAGCATAGGCGTAAACGCTACCCGTAAAAAAGTGGTGGAAAAACTGAAGGGTAAAGTGGATTTTGGTACGGCCATACATGCCACTTCCTATATATCAAAGAGGGCGGGCGTAGGCGAGGGGACGGTAGTTATGGCCGGAGTTACGGTGAACCCTGATGCTAAGATAGGCAGGCACTGTATTATTAATACCAACTGTTCTATAGATCATGATTGCGTCATTGGCGATTATGCTCATATATCCCCCAACGCCACGCTAAGCGGCGATGTGCATGTCGGCGAAGG
The DNA here is from genome assembly GCA_964430995.1 of uncultured Flavipsychrobacter sp. Lineage (GTDB taxonomy): Bacteria > Bacteroidota > Bacteroidia > Chitinophagales > Chitinophagaceae > Nemorincola. The sequence continues at coordinate 63,710 of CAYSIG010000001.1, read as the reverse complement.
CACGCATATAGGCTCAGGCGCATCTGCAATACAGGGAGTAAGAATAGGCAAGTGGTGTACTATAGGTGCAGGCGCCGTGCTCATAAGGGACATACCTGATTACGCTACTGCAGTAGGTAACCCTGCAAGGATCATTAAAATAAACGAACCGATAGAATGAAGTCTAAGATATGGTTATCGTCCCCGCATATGGGAGGCAGCGAAGAACAATTTGTAAAAGAAGCATTTGAAACGAACTGGATAGCTCCTCTTGGGCCAAACGTAAATGGCTTTGAGCAGGACCTGGAGCTTTTCCTCGACCACGACTGTCATGTCGCTGCGCTTAGTTCAGGCACGGCGGGGCTTCACCTGGCACTGGTGCTGCTGGGCGTAAAGGCGGGCGATGAAGTAATATGCCAGAGCATGACCTTCTCTGCAACAGCTAACCCGATAACCTATGTAGGCGCAACACCTGTATTCGTGGACAGTGAAAGTGATACATGGAATATATCTCCATCGCTGCTGGAGGTGGCTATAAAGGACAGGATAGCCCAAGGAAAAACACCAAAGGCCATAATTCCTGTTCACCTGTATGGTATGCCTGCCAAAATGGAGCAGATAACGGCTATTGCAAGGACCTATAACATACCGGTTATAGAAGATGCAGCAGAGGCCCTGGGGTCATCCATCAACGGGCGCAGGTGCGGTACGTTTGGGGATATTGGGGTGCTATCGTTTAATGGTAACAAGATAATAACCACATCAGGTGGGGGCGCGCTGGTGTCGCACAGCGCTGACCTGGTAAAAGACGCACGTTTCCTGGCCACACAGGCTCGGGATGAAGCGCCGCATTATCAGCATTCAAAGATTGGGTACAATTACCGCATGAGTAATATATGCGCAGGGGTAGGGCGCGGACAAATGCAGATATTGGCTAAACGCGTACAGCAACGCAGGGATATTTTTGGGCAATATTACAGCCACCTGTCAGGCAGGAAAGGAATTCACTTTGTAGCAGAGCCGGGCGTGTACTTCAGCAACCGCTGGCTGACGACGATATTAATAAACGGCCAGGAAGCAGGATTTACAAGGGAAGACCTGCGTCTTGCACTTGAAAAAGAGAATATAGAATCGCGCCCGCTTTGGAAGCCTATGCACATGCAGCCGGTTTTCGAAGCCTATCCCTTTTACGGAGATGGAACTGCTGAAAATTTGTTCAGCAATGGGTTGTGCCTGCCCTCCGGATCCAATCTTACTAATGATGATATGGCGCGGATATTAAACGTAATAGACAGTTTTAAATGATTTGCGTATTTTGTAGCCATCCATGAACGTAGTTGCTGATACAAAGGAAAGGTTTCATTTTTTAGATGGGTTAAGGGGAATTGCGGCATTGATGATTGTTATCCATCATGCGTTTACGGCACATGTGCTTAAGTTGGTCGGTTACTTAAAGATCAGGGTGCTGACAGATTTCTTTGCCTATTTCACACAGTCGGGTGTGGATCTGTTCTTCGTTTTAAGCGGGGTTGTTCTGTTGCGCCCCTACCTTCGTGGGCAGCGTGAATTTAACACAACTGATTATTTCTTACGCCGGGCAAAACGTATCTATCCGCCTTATTTTTTTGCTTTGTTGTTCGGTGCTTTCGTTGTGTGGTTTAACAATACTTTCCCTACCTGGTATAATGTTGACGGCCTGAGGGTACAGTTCTCCTGGTGGGAGACGCTGAAAGAAACGCTGATATTTAATTTCGACGGCATTTATTATAACCTTGCGTGGTGGAGCCTGCAGATAGAGGTTTTCTTTTACCTGCTGGTGCCATTTATAGTATTTGCTTTTCCTGCGAGGAATAAAGTGACCATGCGAAAGCTTGTGGTGTCTGTGACGGTTACATTAGCTGCAATATTCCTGCTTCAGAATGTATTTACGGAGTATGCATCACGGGTTTATTCTTATACCTACCAAGTGGCTACGCTGGGCAAGTTCATAGAGTATATGCTTTGTTTTCTGTTGGGCGTGTTCCTTGCTGCCCGTGATTTTAATGCAAAGCAGGGCAATTATTTCCTGCTGGCAGGGGGGGTGATGATAACCGGCGCCCTGGTAATGTTTCGTTACGGACCGGATTTGCTTTCCGGTAGTTACCTCGGCTACGAGGTCGTGCAGAATGGTAAACTACAGCCGGCATGGATATATCTTTCGTTTATGCATTCCGGTTATGGATTGTTGTATGCAGGAGTTATTGTGCTGGCATTCAATGTAAAATCGTTTAAAACTTTTCTAAGCAAGCCTATAATGATATGGTTAGGCGAACGGTCGTATTCGCTTTTCCTTATACATTTCTCGGTGTTTTACCTTGTGGATAATATTACCTCGCATTTCATGGGGGGGCGGATAGCGCTTTATGGTATAATAACCCGTGGCGTGGGCATTCCGCTTGCGCTTCTTGCGGCAATGCTGCTTTTTCATTTCGTGGAACGTAGGCAGGCAAGAGGGCTGATGACCGGGAACAGTTTCTGGCCTTGGCAAACCATCCGAAACTCATAGCGGGGTTTTCTCATGTTGGGAAATTGAATGCGTGTTTTGAGGCACTTTACTTTAATTTTGATCATCGAAAAACATATTATGGAACAGCAATGGCAGCAGGCGATAGAAGAAGCCTTCAGCAATAGGGAATTACTGAAAAATGAAAATTATGTGGCGGCGGTGCGGGCCGTGATAGAGGAGGTGGATAAAGGCAGGTTAAGGGTGGCAAAACCTGTTGAGAACGGATGGGAAGTGCAGGAGTGGGTGAAGAAGGCGATACTGCTTTATTTTGGTGTGCAACAGATGCAGACGTGGGAGCTTGCCCCGTTTGAGTTTTTTGACAAGATGCTGCTAAAGAAAGATTATGCATCATTAGGCGTGAGGGCAGTTCCCCATGCTGTGGCGCGCTACGGCGCTTTTCTGGCGCGTAATGTGGTACTGATGCCATCGTATGTGAATATAGGAGCCTATGTGGATGAGGGCACTATGGTGGATACGTGGGCTACTGTAGGGTCTTGCGCGCAGATAGGCAAGGGTGTGCATCTGAGCGGTGGGGTAGGCATTGGTGGGGTGCTGGAGCCATTACAGGCTTCGCCTGTCATCATTGAAGACGGTTGTTTTATCGGTTCGCGCTGTATAGTTGTAGAGGGTGTGGTTGTGGAAAAGGAAGCCGTGTTAGGGGCCAATGTAGTGCTGACACAATCTACCAAGATAATAGATGTGAGTGGGCCGGAACCTGTCACCTACAAAGGGCGCGTGCCTGCCAGAAGTGTAGTGATACCAGGTAGTTACAACAAGAGTTTCCCGGCTGGAGAGTATGGCGTAAGTTGTGCGTTGATCATTGGGACAAGAAAACCATCTACCGACCTCAAAACAAGTTTGAATGATGCTTTAAGAGAGTTTAATGTTTCCGTATAATCCCAATTACCAATTATCATAATGACACTATTGCTGGATATAGACCTGAGTTTTTTCGACCGTGTGTACATGGGCGATAGGGTGTCGGATTATATCTGGTGTGTAGGGATTATAGTGGGGACACTACTGCTGAAGCGGCCAATGGCGAATTTGCTGACTCGTTTGAGCAGTGCGATCGCGACCCGTCTGAGCTACTCGAAGTACAGGGGTAAGATACGGTCTATGTTAGTGAAGCCGATAGAGCGCCTGCTGCAAACAATACTGTACTATGTAGCCATACATCAGGTCGATAATTTTCTTGATCATTTTGGCATCAAGCGTTTTATTGGTATAAAACAGAAGATGAATATAAAGTTGGGGGATGTGCTTGATCATGTTTTTCTTTTTCTTTTCATCATATTCCTTACCCGGGTAATTACCAAATTTGTTGATTTTGTCTATTACCTGAAAATGGGTAAGGCGCATCAGCAAAAAGATTATTCCCGCATGCAGTTACTGCCGCTCACTAAGGAGATCATAAAGCTGGTATTGTGGGTAGTGAGTATATTCTGGATACTGGGAGAGGTGTTTAATGTGAATATACCGACGCTGGTAGCTAGTTTAGGAATAGGTGGTGTGGCCATAGCTTTGGCGGGCAAGGAAACGCTGGAGAATTTCTTCGCTGCATTTACTATCCTGTCAGATAAGCCTTTCCGCACCGGTGATACCATAAAACAGGCGGAGATAGAAGGTGTAGTGGAGCGGATAGGTTTTCGCAGCACAAGGGTGCGGGCGCTAGATGGGTCGGCGCATATTATCCCTAATCAGAAACTGGTAAGCCAAAATCTTGTTAACCTTTCGATGCGCGACCTGAGGGTGATGAAAGTAGTAGCGCACATAAGGTATGGAGTGAGCCACGAGACATTGATGATACTAATGGCCAAAATACGGGAAGAACTGCTGAATAGTACGCCGGTAAAAGAACCCGTAGAAGTGACTATAGAATCCTTTGACAAAGAAACTTTTCAACTGGCGGTTTCTTATCACCTGCCGCACCCATTGCCCGCAAATGCGAAACTGAACGACATCAAGCATGAGATTAACATGAAGGTATTCGACCTTATCGCAAACCATGCCGTTTTAGGAGCACCTCCCACTGCGGGTTAGTGATTTTATTCCTCAATATAGAGGCCTTGCTCAGGCATGGAGAATTGTTTAGCTCTTTCAGCAAACAGGCCCAATGTATTGTTCACATAGTAGAATACAGTGCCTTCTTCCCATATGCTGCCTGCCTTTAAGCCGGTGAGTACTTCAATGCCATCTTCGATAGTATCAACGGCCCATATGTTGAATTTTCCTTCTTTCACGGCTTCAAATACTTCCTCCTTCAGCATCAGGTTCCTGATGTTGGCCATAGGTATAATAACTCCCTGTTCGCCGTTGAGCCCCATGCGCCTACAAATCTCAAAATAACCTTCGATCTTTTCATTAACGCCGCCGATAGGCTGAATCTCCCCTTTCTGGTTTACTGAACCTGTAACGGCAATTCCCTGTTTTATTGGAAGATTGGACAGTGCGGAAAGGATTGCGTATAGCTCTGTGCTGGATGCGCTGTCGCCCTCTACTTCTGAATAGCTTTGCTCGAATACCAAATGCGCGGCAAGGCTTACGGGCTTGTCCTGCATGAATTTTCCTGAAAGGTAGCCAGTGAGGATAAGTACCCCTTTGGTATGTATGGGGCCACTGAGTTCGGCCTCGCGCTCAATGGCAATTATGCCTTCTTTTCCCAGACTTACAGTGCAGGTGATGCGGCTGGGAATGCCAAATGAAAGATCTCCTATATCCAATACTGACAGGCCATTGATCTGGCCGGTCTTATTGTTGGTGATGTCTATAAAGATCTGTTTATTGGTTATCATCTCGGTGAGTTTCTCCTGGATGAGGTTCGAGCGATAAACTTTTCTTTCGATCGTGTTTTTTATATGTACATCCTTTAATGACAGGGCATTTTCCTGCCCGGCGTAATAGTTTGCCTCTCTTAAAATGTCGGCTATTGTTCCGAAGTGAGTGCTTAATTTATTCTGGTCTCCGGCGAGTTTCGATCCATACTCAACAATCTTGGCAATCGCGGTATTATCGGGCACAAGCAGGTGTTCGTTGATGCATATCGCGCGTATGAAAGCCGCATAATCATAGACTGTGGCTATGTTCCGTTCCATGACATTGTCGAAATCAGCCTTAACTTTAAAGAGATCCCGGAAATCACTGTCATATTCGTATAAGAGCCTGTAATAAATAGATTCGCCGATGAGGATAATCTTTACATTTAAAGGTATAGGTTCAGGCTTGAGCGACCTTGAGGTTATGTACCCTAATTGGTCTGTAGCGTCTTCAATAACTATTTCATTATTTTTCAGAGCCCTTTTCAGCCCATCCCAGGAGAAGTAGTTTCTTAACAATTCTTCGATACGGATAATGAGGTACCCGCCGTTGGCTGTGTGAAGCGATCCTTTACGAATCATGGTAAAGTCGGTGAAAAGAGTACCCATATAAGATTCTTTTTCGACCCTCCCGATCAGGTTGTTATATGTAGGGTTTCTTTCAAAGATAACGGGTGCGCCCATGATTGCTCCATTGTCTACAAGAGTGTTTATTTCATAGCGTTTCAGGAAGGCACTATCTGTGTTGTCTTTTGGATTTGGGTTATTCTGCGATTTTATGAATTGCGGCAAGTTGTCCATTATATCTTCATTCAACTGAACCAGATATTTGTTTACCTCCGGAATTGCGGTGTATTTTTCATTCAGATCATTTATAAGATTGCCGATAGCGGACTGCGCAATCTCTTTTTCCAGTTTGTCCAGTTTTTCGTTGGTGGCTTTTTCACGTTTGCGTATCTCCCGCAGAGCGGTACTTATTTCTTCCTGCAGGCGGTCTTGTTTTCTGTTCAGATCATCTATCTGTTGCTCCGACATTTTTTTGAGCTGCTCGTCGGTTATAGGTTTGTTGTCAATTACCGGTATGGTAACAATACTTGCGGGCGTTTGCTTTACTATGAAGGATTCTTTTTCGGCATGTTCTGAAATGACACCAAGAATTTTAGCTTGTTCGTTCTCGAACTCGTTGATCAGTTTTTCTTTTTTGGCGGCAAATTCCTCGCTTTCAAAAACTTTTACCAGGGCGCTGTAAATGTCATGTATCAGGATTTTCATTTCTTTTCTGAACTGTGTAGCGCTTCCAGCGGGAAGTTTCAGTTTTCCGGGATTGTATGAGTCTTTAAAGTTGCTGACATAGCACCAGTCGGATGGAATCTGTTCTTTACGGGCAATCTCTCCAGCAAAATTCGTGACGGCAGTGAGTTTACCTGTGCCCGAAGCTCCTGCAACATATATATTGAAGCCATGAGCCTTTATGCCAAGGCCGAGTTTCAAGGCATTAATGGCCCTTTCCTGACCTATTATTTCTTTATGTCCGGTATTGTTGGCCACTTGTGGCATATTAAGAGAAAGCGGGTCACATTCATTTCTTACTTCCTGAGCTGTTAATACCTTTTGCATGTCTTTTACATTGTTAGTGTAAAATAACAGTGGATGTATGGCTGTTGTAATGATTGTTATCGGGAAATAAACTGATTGAGGTCATGCATGGGTGTTAAAGCCGATGTTTTATATTGTACACATGCACCGTCCAGGAGTCCCCGCTGATATTTGTAACAGTGGTCCTGTCAGCGAGGTCCAGAATTGCTGCTAATGTGTTCCAGAGTGTGGTGTGCTCTTTGTCATGTTTGTTGAAACAACTGATAATAAATATTCCCCCCTGGGCAAGGTTTTTGAAAAGGGAAGCTACAGAGGCTGCCGGATCATGGAGGTAATAGATGCTTTCGTTGTAAATTATGACATCGAATGCGCCGCTTACATTCAGCTTACCTATGTCGCCAACCATAAAACATGTCTTTTCATTTGTTTTTTTTTGGGCGCTCATGATGGCCACATCGCTGATGTCGATGCCTAGATAGGAGCTGTAGCCGTCAGGAACGAGACGTTCCTGTAAGATACCTTCGCCGCAGCCAAGATCGAGAATGCGGGCGGCAGGAGAGAAGAATTTTACATATCCCGCCAGAAGGCTATATCTGCTAAGGTCGCGCACCTCCCTCAGCCCATCCCATTGTTTATGCTCATATTGCAGGTTGAAGCGGTGTTTCTGCGAAAATTTCCTTCTGATGTAGGAGAGGGCCCTAGCGCTTATGGATTTGTTGTGAGCTGGCAATTGGCTAATTATTATCGTGGATCATATATGTTATGATGCGTGGCAAAGGTATTAATAATAAATGCTTCTATAGTCATTGATATAAATTATTATGTGGCTGAAAGGTATAAACGTAGTTATCGTAACTTTGCGTAAATAAAATTTGTAAAAAATAATGTATCCAGAACAGATAGTATCGCCGATGAAGGCTGAATTAACCAGCCAGGGGTTTCAAGAATTACTTACCCCGGGAGATGTGGACAATACCATGAAGCAGGAAGGTACCACCCTGTTATTTATAAACAGTGTATGCGGCTGTGCGGCCGGTACTGCCCGCCCCGGTGTGATAATGGCAGTTAATAATACCAATAAGAAGCCCGACAGGCTCACTACCAGTTTTGCCGGATTTGATGTGGAAGCAGTGAAGACGGCCCGCAATTATTTGTTACCGTACCCGCCATCATCACCGGCTATAGTATTGCTAAAGGATGGCAAAGTAGTACATATGGTGGAACGCCACAATATTGAAGGCCGTCCTGCGCAAATGATTGCCGCTAACCTGATGCAGGCGTTTGAGACGTATTGCTGATTTTAAATTCAAACTATTCGTAATAAGGTGGCTTTAGAGCCACCTTATTTATGTATACTTTTTCTGAGTGTAAACTGCATATTGAATGTAATTAGCATAACCCGTATTTTTTCCTTTTATTCGCAAATAATTTATGCCGGAAGCTAAAGGAAAGATAATTGTTATTACTGCACCATCCGGGAGCGGGAAGACCACGCTTGTAAGGCGGCTTATGGCGGCTGTGCCCGACCTAGGCTTTTCTATCTCGGCTTGCACCCGGCACCCGCGCAATGGAGAGCAACATGCCCGGGACTACTATTTTTATAGTGTCGACGAGTTTAAAAAGCTGATAGATGAGGATGCACTGGTGGAGTGGGAGATGGTATATGAGGGCAAGTATTACGGGACTAAAAAGGCTGAATTGCAGCGTATTTGGAATGCAGGGCATACCCCGCTGGTGGATATAGATGTGCAGGGGGCGCTGGCGATAAAAAGCAAGTACCCCGATAATAGCCTGACTATATTTATTGAGGCACCATCGCTGGAAGCGCTACGACAGCGGCTGACAGCGCGGGGAACTGAAACACAGCAGAGCCTGGAAGAGCGGCTGAGCAAGGCGGAACATGAATTGGTATTTGCGCCACGGTTTGACATGATAGTGGTAAATGATGACCTTGATGTAGCGGCAAAAGAACTGATAGATTTGGTGACGTCATTTATTAAGTAATTTTTTGCAGGACAATTGATTATTTTTGAAATTCACTTATAAGGAATGGCAAAAAAGAATAAACCAAAACAAGCCCCAGCGCTGACTCCTGAACCACGGGTGACTGAAACAGTCTCCAATACGGAGCAGCCCTCCTATAAAGCCTATTCATTGTATGATTTCAAGGTGCAGGCGGTAATCTTGGGTGCACTCGCGTTTGTCTTTTATTTCAATAGCTTTTTTAATGAGTTTGCCCACGATGACGGAATAGTGATTGTTAAGAATGAGTATGTTCAGGAGGGTTTTTCTGGTATTCCCAAGATAATGACGAGAGATGCCTATGACAGTTATTATAGGCAACTGAATACTTCCAATCAGTTATCGGGTGGGCGTTACCGTCCGTTGTCCATAGTCACATTTGCTATTGAGCAGCAGTTTATGGGCACTATATCGGAAGATAAGGTGGACAGTGTATTGAAAGAGCAGATAGCGTATGGTGTGAAGGGCAGGCAGGAGCAGAAACTCATCAGTGCCATGCATGTGCGCCATGTGCTGAATGTGTTCTGGTACATAGCCGGCATCATTGCGCTATTGTATTTTCTGAGGAATATTGTGTTTAAAAGTGACCCTGTCATTGCATTTATCGCTGCGCTTATTTTCACCATACATCCGATACATACCGAGGTGGTGGCCAACGTGAAAAGCCGTGATGAGATCATGTCACTGCTTTTCATGTGCCTCACGTTCATATTTGCGTTCAGGTTTGAGGAAGACCGGAAGAACTATAAAATGCTGCTGGCCGGACTCGGGTGTTATTTCCTTACCTTCCTCTCAAAAGAATATGCTCTGACAACGGTGATATTGCTGCCAATAGCGCTGTATACATTCAAAAAGTTTTCGGTACGGCGTAGTGTAATGGCTGCATTCCCGTATCTGGTGGTGGCTTTCATTTACATCGCATTGCGCATTTATGTGCTCTACTTCAGCAACAACGAGATGGAGTATGCCATACTGAACCAGTCGATACTCAAGCGGCCCGGCCTTGCTGACGCAATAGAGGGGCTGAGCGGCACCGCCTTGGGCACCTTTCCCTTCCTTGTAGGTATTACCGCATTGATTTCTATATTCTACTATGCGCGTGCAGATGTGAACAATAAGACCGAAGCCAAAGTATTCAAGACTAATGTTATGCTGCTGCTGCCTTTCCTGTTTTTTGCGGGTATATACCTGCTGGTATTGACAGGTGCCGTGCCTGGACTGAATTCCAATGCTGAAAAAGAGGTGCTTAACAACCCCTATATTTTTGCGGAAGGCAGCCAAAAACTGGCCACAGAAATAGCGACCTCTCTTAACTACCTGAAGCTGCTAATATTTCCGCATCCCCTTTCTGCAGATTATTCTTATAACTCCATACCCTATAAGGACTTCTCAAACATATGGGTGTTGCTGTCTCTTGCTGTACATGGGGCTATTGTTGCAGTAATTGCCATATATGGGAAAAAGAGGCATGTGCTGGGGTTTGCTGCGGCCTTTTATATACTCCACCTCATGCTTGTTTGCAACATATTCTTCGAGATAGGGGCGACCATGGGCGAACGTCTTATTTATCATTCATCGGTAGGTTTTGCTATAGCCGCAGCCTATTTACTTTATAAAGGTTTTGAAAAGCTGATGCCGGTGGCTACCATGCAAAAGGCGCTAGCTGTCTTTTTAGGTGTCATAGTTATCTTTGCCGGTATCAAGACCATCAGCCGCAATGCTGCCTGGAAAAATGACGGCACCCTGTTTGCTGCCGATCTGAACACAGTGCCTAACAGTGTGCTGGTATGCGCCAATGTTGCCGCGTCATATATCACCATAGCAGACAGCAAAGATGAAAAAGGGAAAAAAGAATATTTAGATAAAGCAATCGTGTTGCTTGACCATGCATTGAGCATACATCCCGATATGGTTGCATCCTATATGAACAGGGGTATTGCCTATTATAAAATGGGTGATATGGACAGGGCGAAAGCTAATCTGGACTCAGTGAAACGCAGATACCCAACTTATCCTACATTGCCCGGAATCTACAGGCTGATAGCAGACTATTACATGAAAGAGGGGTGGGCCAACTATGGAAGCAAGGGGTTGTACACGGAGGCCGTGGAGATATTCAAAAAAGGAATAGCAATAGATAGTACAAACCCCGACCTTTGGTATAACCTTGGAGGTGCTTATTACTCAAACAAGCAGTTTGCTGAGGCTATAGAAGCCTGGAAGATATCTTTAAGGATAAGGCCAGGTTATACAAAAGCCGAGCAAGGATTGCAGGCGGCCATGGGTGTATTAGGGGCAGGAGGGCAACAGCCAAAGAAGCAATAAAAGTGACTTGCAGGCGGTTAATACCAATTTACCCCAGAAAATGACCAATTCGCGTTATTTTTTAGTAATGATCAGCATTATTCCGATCAAATATTCCTAAATTGCATATCCTTTGAGGAAAGTGCAATGAGAACAGTTTTATTTAAAGATCTGGGAAGGATAGCTTATGATAAGGCCTGGGATTACCAGGAAGGCTTATTACAGGAAAACCTGCGTATAAAGGCTGCGCGGTTCAGTACCCCGGATATTTCTCTTCCGCTTGAGGACACACAACATCATTTACTTTTTTGCGAGCATCCGCATGTATATACGCTGGGTAAGAGCGGGCATATAGAGAACTTGCTGGTGAACGATAGTCGATTGAAGGAACTCAGTGTATCATTTTTTAAGACAAACAGGGGCGGGGATATTACCTATCACGGGCCCGGGCAGATAGTAGGGTACCCGATACTTGATCTTGAACATTTTGTTACCGACCTGGGCAAGTATATGCGTAACCTGGAAGAAGTAATTATCCGTACAATTGCGCATTATGGCATTGAAGGCGATAGATTACCCGGCGCTACCGGTGTATGGCTGGATGCCGGGGTAAAAGGCAAAGCACGCAAAATATGTGCTATGGGGGTGCGGTGCAGCAGGTGGGTGACCATGCACGGTTTTGCGCTGAATGTAAATACTGACCTTCAATACTTTAATCACATAGTGCCTTGCGGCATTACTGATAAAAGCGTAACTTCCATTCAGAAAGAGCTGGGTAGAAATGTGGATGAAGCGGAAGTAAAAGAGATAATAAAAAAAGAATTCGGTGAGGTATTTGAGGCAGTGGTGGTGGCGGAGGCCGCAGAAACATTGGCGATAGCATAATATGCCTGACAATTGGCAAAGCGTAACATAACATATTATTGGGGCGACCGGAATTTGCTCATCAAGCTGGGCAACCGGACGCAGCCGCGTATACGTGCCCTGTACGTTATTGAATTCCTGGTAACTACCGGCATGGCTACTGTATTCCTGTTACAGTCACTCCCTTTTAAGCACAGTTTTGTTAACTGGACGGCGACGATAGGGGCGTCGGTTCTTTACTTGCTGTCCGTGTACCGTTTCCTGGCAAGGATATTTTTCACGGAGCGTATCATGCTGGACCAGTATACTCTTACCTTGGTGAGGAAGACTTTCTTTGCACAGCAGGTGAGAAGGTATGAGTGGCGCAGGATAGGTATGTTGCACTATGAAGGCAAGGGGACGAAAACAGACCATCCGCTGAAAGGTAAATGTTTTGATTACTTTGGTTTTGAAACACATGAACACCTGATACAGAGCCTGCACCATGACGGTAACCTGTACTTTGACACGCTGGAAGGCAGGGTGTATTTTGCTGCCGGAGTATACTCATGGGATGCCGAAGAAATGGTGCAGATGATGAAGCTATATTTAGGCTCATCGCTGCAACTGGGGCCGGAGTGGAAAGAGATGCTTCAGGAGATGTAAAACCCATAACCCCAAACCCATAAATGACTTCCACACACTACGCGACAAGAGTAAACTCCGAGGTTTAATGGGTTGGGTTAATGATGATATACCCGGATTCCAGTTCAAGAAAGTCTTTCCTGATGGTGAATTTGTACACTCCGTTTCGCTGAAAATTACGCTTATCGATAATTATCTTCTGGCTGCTGATCTTAGGTATTTCAGTAATTGGGCGTTTGTCTTTATCGAAGAATTTTACGGAATAACTGTGTGTGCTAATATCGTCGGGTAAAAACATATTTACGTGGCCGGTGAGTGTATCTGTGTAGATATACTTTGATTTTATGAAGATGGGTGTATTATCCGTTTCGGCTTCATGAGGCAGACTGATCTTTGGCCGCTGAACCTCGGGCCTGGTATTTGTGGCCGGAGCTGCAGAAAGCGATATGTTGATGCCGACCTGGTTGCCGGAATTCCGGCACGTGTCCGGTAGTTTTTTTGATTTGGCGGTGGGTGTAAAAGTTGATTCGAGCTGGGCGGGGTCAGGTTTTTCGGTTTTTTTTGCGGCGGTGGGGGATTGTGTGCCTTTACCCGCCTCGGGAACATTGACCTCTATAAAGTTGCTCCGCCATGTGAGGCCGCTTTTGAAGACGAGTGAGAGTTTGTAGTAGTTCCGGCCGGTTTCAGGGTCGTCGTCAATGTAGGACTGGATGCCTTTTGCACGGTCTTTTACGTAGCCTATGATCTCATATTCGCTGACGCTGTCAACAGAGCGCATGACGGTTATTGCTTTTACTTTATCGTATTGGCAATTCCATGTGAGGGTGACGTAGCCGTCATCGGCCTTGCCTGCGATGTCGGGGAGGGTGGGTTGTGCAGTAGCCCGGAAAGCAGCGATAATGATAATACAAAAGAAAAAGGCGAAGTACCTCCGGACCATATGCCAAACCTAATATAATTTCGGGAAAAGAGTGGTGAAAACGGATTGAAAAATAATCGCCCTATGGATTATCTGCTACGCCCAAACAAATTCTTTTTTTCCTGAATTTTAGGTCAGGAGGGTATAGTTTCGGTGATTTTGACGTTTTCGATAAATAATATTTTTTGTATGTGGGTGAAATTAGCAGTGGGTGGATATTATGTGTTTTATTTTCAGGTATAAAGGGGTATAATTATACCCTAAAAAGTATAATTATACCACCAAAAGGTATAATTATACCCAAAAAGGTATAAGTTAGTCGTAGTTCGAAGCTCACTTTGAAAGTCGTGAGTCATAAGTCGTAAGTCTGCGAAATGCTACGAGATACAATAAATAGAAAATCACACAAGACCTCCCAAATACGCACAGGCAAAAGCCACCGCCACGGGGGCAGGCAGCAAAGGCCACAAACCAATCTATCAAAGAACGTAGTACCCGGTATTTTTGCGGGTATCCCTCCTTCGCTTTAATCTTCGTTTAGAAGAGCAGCTACGGCGGGCTAATTAGGTAAAGTTCGGGAATGTGGTGGTGGTGGGCAAATAAAAAAAACGTCATGGTGCAGTAACTGTACCGTCATGGTTTTTGGGTGCAGGCCAGGCAAGGGTTTGATCAGGATTTAAGGATTTTAGAATTTTCAGGATAAGGCAGTTTATTTTGGTTGTAATTTCATCTGTTGTGCTCTGATTGCCGTCGGGTCCCGCTATGCGCAGGGCTTTGCTTTGGAGACCCGGCGGAGACAGAAGGCTAAACACGGGAGGGGGGGAAGGGTGATTTTGCTAAAATGGGGGTAATTATTGTAACTTAGCGGATATCTAACAGCTACACAAACAGACATTAATGAGCATTACATCCATGCCGTCCGTATTCAGTGAAAATGCACGGGAAATAATCCGTAAAAAACTAGAAAGAACCATCGTTCCCGGCAAAGATTATATACCTGTTACCGGGAAGGTAATAGACGAAGAAGATATTATATTGGGGCTGGATGCGGTGCTGGACGGCTGGCTTACAGCAGGCAGGTTTGCCATTCAGTTTGAGCGTGAACTGGCCCGTTATTTCGGCTCACGGTTCTCGCTGCTCGTCAACTCAGGCTCGTCGGCCAACCTGCTGGCATTCTATACATTAACCTCGCCCAAGTTGGGCGACCGCGCCCTGCGGCCCGGAGATGAGGTGATATCGGTAGCAGCTGGCTTCCCGACGACGGTGAACCCTATACTGCAATTTGGCTGTGTGCCGGTTTTTCTGGATATTGACATACCGACCTACAATATCAAGGCCAAAGACCTAGAAGCAGCCATTACCCCTAAAACCAAGGCTATCTTCGTTGCCCATACACTGGGCAACCCCTTTAACCTGGAAGAGGTGATGCACGTGGCCAAGAAACACCACCTATGGGTGATAGAAGACGACTGTGACTCGCTTGGGGCGACCTACAACGGCAAAAAAACCGGATCGTACGGCGACCTTGCTACCCTTAGCTTTTACCCTGCCCACCATATTACGATGGGTGAGGGCGGGGCAGTACTCATTAACAACGCCAAGCTTAAAAAAATAGCAGAGAGTTTCCGCGACTGGGGGCGTGATTGCTGGTGTGAGCCAGGCAAGGACAATACCTGCGGAGAGCGCTTCTGCCAGCAGCTTGGTGATTTGCCGGAGGGTTACGACCACAAATACACCTACTCTCATATAGGCTTTAACCTGAAGGCTACAGACATGCAGGCCGCTATAGGGCTCAGCCAGCTGAAGAAAGCTGATGTTTTCGTGGCTAAACGCCGCGAGAACCATGCATTACTGTATGCGATGATGAAGCCACTGGAAGAGCATTTCATTTTGCCGGAGGCTACGCATAACGCCGACCCAAGCTGGTTTGGCTTCCTGCTTACCGTGCGGGATGGCAACAAGATAAACCGCAACAAACTAGTGGAATTCCTGGAGCAAAACAAGATAGGTACGCGCCTGCTGTTTGGCGGCAACCTAACAAAGCAACCCGCATACAAAAACGCACATTACCGCGTGCTAAACACCCTTGAAAATACGGACAAGGTGATGAACGACTCCTTCTGGCTTGGTGTATGGCCGGGGATTGGCGAAGTTCACTATCGCTATATGGTGGGCAAAATAGAGGAATTTATCTCGCAATAGCTACCTTAAAAAACTATAAGCGGCGCATTTATGCGCCGCTTATTATGCAGTTAGAAAATAGACCATTCTATTTTGTACGCTTTTTTGCAAGCCATTAAGCTTCTTACGAATGAATGCCTTTGCAAAAGGAGTTCTATTTACAATTCCAGATAAATATCTGGAACAACCTTGGGTGGTGGCGGCAAAATAAAAAAAACGTCATGGTACAGTAACTGTACCGTCATGGTTTTTGGGTGTAGTGTGGGTGGGGGGTGAGGGCGATTTTTGGATTTTAGAATTTACGGGATATTGTTGTTTATGTAAGCCGGGAAACAATTACAATGTGTGCCGCATCCCGCGCGAGTCTACTTTTCTTTTGCTTCGCCGAAAAGAAAAGTAGCAAAAGAAAAGGCGATTTTTTTCCAAAGGCTCCGCCGGAAAAAAAGGGCTCTACGCTGTTGTGTTGTATTACGCAGGTCGCTAATCAGCCACATGGCGCTGGTTTTTCTCCCTATCCGGAACCTTGATTGTGCTTACTCGATTTTTATGACGGCATATCTTCTTTTTTGCTGCCGGAATTGCCATCTACGGGATTAAAAAGGCGCCATCATGTACTCATCTGTAGTGCTGTATTGTGCTTTGCACTTAAACGCGTTTCATACGCTGTTCCGGTGCATTCGCGAAACATTCGTGGACGAGTGTGGGTGAGGGTTTGAGCGGATTTACTGCACAACAACTTTTGCTAACGTTTTAAGGCCGCTGGCTGTGGTGGCGGAAATGAAGTACATGCCGGAAGGGAAGGGGAGGGAAAGCGGGACATCTACGTTTGTGGTGCAGGCAGTTGTATACACCACACGGCCCAGGGTATTGGTAATGAACAGATGGGCACTTTCATTGGTATCGGACTGAAGGTAGCAGGTGAAGCTGCCACCGACAGCAAGGCTGGGATAAACAGATAAATGAGCAGCCCCATGCGGGATGTATGGGATATAAGTAGTGCCCAGCCATACTTTTCTGTACCGTATGTTTCCTTTATCAGTTATCAGCAAATTGCCCTGATTATCAAGGCATATCATTTTGGGGTGTTTAATCTCAGCCGCAGTGGCAGGCCCACCATCTCCACTAAATCCTTCATCACCTGTTCCAGCTATAGTATATGCCTTACCATCAGGGGTTATTTTATAGACTGCGTCATTGCCAATAACAGCTACATACACATTACCTAAACCATCAACCGCTAATCCCAAAGGGCCACTTAACTGTAAACTTGTTGCTATGCAGCCGTTGCAAAACTTAGGACCGGGATCTATACCTATACCTGCTATGGTAGTCATAACGCCTGCAGTATTCACTTTCCTTACTCTGTGATTATCGACAGCCGCAATATACAGATTACTTAAATCATCTACAGCTATCCCAATAGGCGTAGTTAATTGCGCGTTTGTAGCCAGGCCGCCATCACCACTGAAGCCCGCTATACCTGTGCCTGCAATAGTGGAAATAATACCTGAAGTATTTACTACCCGCACAGTATGGCTCTGCTCATCGGCAATATAGAGATTGCCGGCCTTATCGAAACAAAGACCTGTTGGTGCTTTAAGCTGAGCTGCCGTGGCAGGCCCACCGTCACCTGAATAACCATATGACCCATTACCAGCTACCGTACTAATAATACCTGATGGGCTAACTTTCCTCACTTGGCCTCCGCTTGATATATATACATAGCCTGCACTGTCGGTCACCATGCCAACTTCAAGACCTAAGGATAAAGAGGCCGCAGTGGCCGGCCCGCCATCACCATTGTTGCCAGAAAAACCATTACCTGCAAACCTTGTTAACACTCCATGGATATCAATTTTCTGTATGACATTATTTTCTCTATCAGCTATATAAATATTACCCGTTTTGTCAGAAGTCACTCCTACCGGATGTGCAAACCGGGCATGAATTGCTAACCCACCCTCTCCACTAAAGCCCGACACCCCAGTGCCAGCAATAGTGGAAATGACCTGACCATGACTAATAGTTGCTACTAAAGAAAAAAGCACAAAACATAGCGTTCTCATAACAATATCTTTAAAGCCAGCCCGCATAGCGTTATTAATGAAGGTACGAAAGTTTCTGTTTAGCAACATGAGCGAGTGCCCGGCGCGAGTGGTCGGTCAGAAATAAGATCAGGCGGGAAATGGGGTAGCCCCATACAGGGCAAAATCACCTTTTATTCTATAATGCTACAAAGCGATAGCCCCGATGGGGCATAACTTATTATAACAAAATACTTGCGTGTACATGGTAGGAAATATTCGAGGGAGTGGGGAGTCGTAAGCGAGATGGTTGGAATATTATTTGCTACCGCAATAAGGATGAAGGAATGCTTATCGGCTTCGTGGGGAACTTCAGGGGATTCCTCCTATCGTCGGAATGACAATTGCTATTGTGCCAAGGGCAAATACCCCCGGCTAGTATATTTCGCCTTTTCAAGGCTTTGTGTTGTGATATATTGTACCGAGGGCTAATACCCCAAGCTAATATATTTCGCCTTTTCAAGGCTTTGTGTTGTCACACAGGACCTGTAAAGGTCGGAAAAATAATCCCCCTTAATAGGTTAAGGAACGATGACACAATTAAGTACACCAATTTAACTGTTCTTTTCCATTTCTGCTGCGTTGCAAAAGTCTTTAAATAGGTCACTATTCGCAGATTTTGCGCCTTGCACAAAAGAAAAATAACTATTTAACTTAGCGTACTTAATTGTGTCAACGTTCCTTAACTACTAATCAACTATTTAATTATCTTAGCCTTTCACAGGAATTTCAAATTTATAGTATGGGATTATTTTCCAGGAAACCTTTAGACCGGCTTTTTGCCGAAGCGGCAGCATCTGATAAGGGGCTTAAGAAAACTTTGACCGCACCCGCGCTGGTGGCATTGGGTATCGGCGCCATCATAGGCGCGGGCCTGTTTTCGATTACCGGCGGGGCAGCGGCCAATAATGCAGGGCCGGCCATTACCATTTCGTTCATAGTGGCGGCGCTGGGCTGTGCTTTTGCCGGGCTTTGTTATGCTGAGTTTGCATCTATGATACCTGTGGCGGGCAGCGCCTATACGTATTCGTATGCCACGATGGGTGAGTTCATAGCCTGGATAATAGGCTGGGACCTGGTGCTGGAATATGCTGTGGGTGCGGCAACCGTATCTATCAGTTGGTCGAGGTACCTGGTGAAGTTTCTCGGGTATTTTGATATACATCTCAGCCCGGCGTTCACGTTGTCGCCGTTTGACGGGGGCATCATTAACCTGCCGGCTGTTTTTATCATCATACTTATGTCGCTGCTGCTGATGCGCGGCACTAAGGAATCGGCATGGGTGAACGGGATCATTGTGGCGCTGAAAGTTGCCGTAGTGCTGATATTCATAGCGCTGGGCTGGCAATATATACACCCGGAGAACTACACGCCGTATATACCCGTTAATACGGGTACGTTTGGTGAGTTTGGGTTCAGTGGTATTGTGAGGGCTGCTGCCATTGTGTTCTTTGCCTATATTGGTTTTGATGCCGTATCAACCGCGGCGCAGGAGGCGAAAAACCCGAAACGGGACATGCCTATAGGGATACTGTTGTCGCTGGGTATATGCACTGTATTGTACATTCTGTTTGCGCATGTGATGACGGGTGTGGCCAACTACCAGCAGTTTGCCGGTAAGGACGGTATAGCCCCGGTAGCTGTAGCTATAGACAATATGGGTAAAGCAGGTGCAGACGGCATAATAGTGCCTGATTATCCGTGGCTGAACAAGGCAATCATCATGGCCATACTTGGTGGTTATGCGTCGGTAATATTGGTGATGCTGATGGGCCAGTCGCGCGTATTCTATTCTATGAGCCATGACGGGTTGCTGCCATCGGTGTTCTCTAAACTGCATTCAAAGTTCCGCACCCCTGCGAAGAATAATTTCCTTTTCATGCTGTTTGTGAGCCTGTTTGCTGCCTTTGTGCCGGCAAGGATAGTGGGCGAAATGACCAGCATTGGTACCTTGTTCGCATTCATATTGGTGTGTATAGGTGTGATACTGATGCGCATGAAAATGCCTGAAGCCCCGCGCGCGTTCAGAACGCCGCTGGTGCCGCTGGTGCCGATACTGGGTATTTTCACCTGCCTGTTCATGATGGTGTTCCTGCCGTTGGACACATGGATACGCCTTATCGTATGGATGATGGTGGGGATAGATCTTTACCTGTTTTATGGTATGAAGAACAGTTTCCTGAATAAGATGAACTTTACCAAAAAGAGCTACCGTATAGTAGCTATGACGGGTGTAGGCCTGGTTATTTTATTACTGGTAGTGGCCATGCTGCTGCATGTGAGCCCGGAAGGGGCCAGTGAGGAGATACTGGTGTATTTTTCAATAGTATTCGCGATAGTTCACGCTATTCTGTACCTGCTGGTATATGGCACATCGAAGAATAATATAGAAAAGGCGTAGAATACAGGTGCCGATAAGTGAAGGGTAGGGGTTTAATGTTATTTTTTTTCTGTTGTATTAAACCTTTGTTAATGAGGGTTGTCAGAGTAACATAAAAACACAGAACTATGTCATACCAAACATTTTTAAGGAACAGCGCTATTATCATAATAGCCTCCGTGCTGACGCTAACAGCGTGCAGGCGCACAAAGGATGATGTGACCACTACACCGGCCAGCGCCGATGACAATGGTGGCTACGCAACGGATGCAGCCAAGATGGACAGGAACAGTAATGACATTATATCGATAGCGGATGCGGCGGATGAAACAGGTGGCGCCAACCTGCGGACAACGGCAACAACGCTTGGAGGGTGTGCCACGGTGACACGTGATACAACGGGATCAATAAGAAGGATAATCGTTGATTTTGGCACAGGGACCTGTACCAGCCTTGACGGAAGGGTGCGCAGCGGCAAAATAATAGTGACCTATACCGGCCGCTACAAAGATTCGGGCAGTGTGCATACCATAACCACAAACAATTATTATGTGGACGGGTATAAGGTAATAGTGCATAAGACGGTGACCAATGAGGGGCTGAACACCTCGGGGCAGGTATGGTACACGGTATCAGTAAACGATACTATTATCATCAGCACAGATAGCTTTATCAGCTGGACAGGGAGCCGCACGCGCACATGGCTTGCCGGTTACAGTACGCCTACCCGCAGCGACGACGAGTACCTGATAGGCGGAACAACATCGCTGCGCCGAGCTAATGGCAATGTGTTTACGCATACCATTTCTGCAACCGACCCGCTGAAAGTGGCGCTGGCCTGCAGGTGGATAAAGGCAGGTACGGTGACTATCTCCAGTTCTTCTTTTACCGGAGGCTCCCGCACGCTCAATTACGGATACAGCCCATCGGGTATGACACCGGGAGGATGTGATGACAAAGCGCAACTGACAATAGGTACACGCACGCATATAATAACCATGCGTTAGTTCGTTTTAACAAAATTGTACCGGGCGGGAGCATTTCCCGCCCGTTTTTTTGTGAAAATATCTTTACATTGCAGGATAATAATAATCGAAATCATGAGTACGCAAAAGCCAAAAAAAGCAACCAAATTACCTTCAAAGCAAATTGTTTTCTCCAACCAACCAGGAGGAGCAAAGAATGGGAAAAATGTAAAGGCAAGCGTGAGCAGCACGAAGAAAGGTGGCGTGAATAATATGAGGAAGCTATCGGGGATGTAGTGCTAATAAAGCAGTCTAAGCATTTGATTATCTACTGAGGAAAAGAAATCGTGTGGCTGAAAGGTGCGCCAGTTGGGACTTTCGAGCAGCTTGATATAGTAGTCGATATGTGAGCGGTGAAAATCGTATTGAGTCTGTTCGGGCATGTTGATACTTGCTATCCAGCCGCCATCATCTTTTATGTCATCGCTCCACTCTTCGTAATAATCTGTATCGCTGCTGTGAAAATTGAGTACGTTCTCTGTGATGAGGATAAACTTATTTATTCCCTTTGCCACCATGAGGTCTATTACCGAGCGTTTCAGCTGCATGATGTCGTTCTCCACGGCGTCGTTCCATTCGCCTATCATCTCTATTATGGCGTAGTTGAGCTCGTAGTCTGCAAAGAGCACCTTCAGGTAAAGTGTCCTTGAGCCGAATTCGTCCCACTGGGGGTGTATGTAATAATTGTAGACTGTATTGGAGTATTCAAACTCACTGTGCTCCTGCCCGTAAAACGGCGACTGCTCATCTTCCTCGGCTATATACAGGTGCCTCCAGTTGTAATATGGTTCTATTTCATGCATTGGCTTAGTGAATTCGGTAATAGGTTAAAAGGTTAAAAGGTTAACTGGTTACATGGCAGGGTGTAAAAATGTTCATCTCAATTTTACCCGATTAGCTTTTAACCTGTTGACAATTTATCCAAATTTTTGCTGCCAAGCCAACATTCCGCCTGTTACGTTTACAACGTTAGTAAAGCCGGCCTGCTCGAGCATCATGCAGGCCTGCATACTGCGTGAGCCTGCTTTGCAATGGATAATCAACTCTTCATTTCTCAGGTCGTCGATCTCATCCAGCTCCATGCCCATGATCTTACCTAATGGTATGAGTTTAGCACCAATATTATATTCCTGATATTCAGATGGTTCGCGCACATCGATAATATGCAGTTTTTCACCGGCATCTATCCTGCTTTTCAGTTCTTCGACAGTAATAGTATTCATGATTTGTTTTGAATGAAGTTAAAAATATATAGTGGCAGGCCCAAATTTACGATATCCTTCTTTTCTACAACTTAATAATCTTTTGGGTTGATGCGGGTAATCCATCGCTGATGAGCGACACGAAATACATTCCCTGTGCTAACTCCGATATATCGGCTTCGGAGCCATTAGTTATAGTTCCGGACAACAGCAACCTGCCCTGCAAATCAGTAATGCGGTACCTGGCGTTCTCATCGCCTTTGAACCGGAACCGTATCTTGTTTTGTGCGGGGTTAGGAAAAACATCCCATGAGTTGCCTGCGACGAAAATATCATCAACGTAACTGCCGGAAACGCTGCGGCCCAGCAGCGGGCGCATCATTATGGCCCCGCTGATGAGTGAGGGTTCCCACCTGCCTGTTACATTAAAATATGCATGGTTGCTGCCGATCCTGTTCACATCGAGCCCAAAGTAAAGGCTATCGCTGATGCCTCCCAAGGGTTGCAGGGTGCCGGCATAAAAAGTGCCTGCGGGCAATAATATCGGTTTATCGAAAGTGTAATACCAGAAATGATTTACAGAATCGGCATAGGCAGGCGCAAGCAGGTCTGTAGAGTCGATCTTAACATCATTCAGCGCGCCGTTTATTCCGGAAAGTGCGGAATAAACATAGATAGCGAACAACTTGGAGCTGGAGAAAGGGATCTGGCGGCCAAAGTAGATAGCCATGCCGCGCAGGGTGTCGGGTTTATTCAAATGATACTCTATGCCTATCTTGCCTGGCAGCGAAGGGAAGAGGTTGAGGTAGTAGCTTTTTTCGGCGGTGCCGTCATCATAAGAAAGATAGTTATCGAAATGCTGGTAGCGTATAGCGGTATCGTTTACTGTGGGGCCAAACGGCAACAAAGTGCGTAAATAGTATTTGGTTTCAAAGGTCACGGGTATGTTGGCAGGGTAGGTGGGGTAGCTGGCTATAGCCAATGGTTCGGTTACTTGCATTGTCCTGTATTTGTTGGCCAGGGTATTATCAAGGGGAGAAGTGGCCAATACCGCCCCGCTGCCCATATCCCGCACAACCATTCCATAATCAACAGACTCTGAGCTGGGTGCATTGTTCCGGATGCTATCAGATACCTGCGGGACAATCTCGGATGAGGGATTTGCCTTGAACTGACTGTAAGGCATGGAGGTGTAGTCGTTAAGAAGGAAGGTAGGCGTAGAGGAAAAGGCGATGTCGGAGACAACAGTATCGCCTGCGGAGCGATGGGCATCAAGGCGTATATAATCTACATTCCATACTGCATCTGCCCAGTAGAGGGCTGCAATGTTAACAAACCGGAACTGGAATGTGCCATGAAAATAGAATGAGTCTGTGATAGGGATCATTACCTGCTGAAATGGCTTGATAGCCGTACCACTTACCGCCCACACTTTTACAAAGTCGTCAAAATGGTTTTTCATATAAAGTATCAGCGAGTCGGGCAGCAGCGGATGGAAGCCATTGCCCTGTGGCTGGTAGAAAAAACTGAGATAAACGCTGTCTGCGGGATTGTATGGGCTGAGATCAATATCCTGCGATGTGAGGCTATCGGCGTAGGCTCTGTTTGTGTTGCTGAACGAATCGTAGGGTATGCCATTGGCATTGAGCGCATCAAATGTGGCCACACCCCTGCTTATAGGGCTGGCACCCATAGTATTATTGATGTATACCTGATAATCTTTCCATTTATTACTGTCGGGCGAGGCGCTGTAGCCGGTAAAATCTTCAAAGAAGGGAAGGTTGATTATTGCGGCTGTGGTCCTTGCGGTGTGGAGGAAGGAGTTATTGCTGCTTTTCTGAAAGGGGTTCCAGCGTATAGGCCGGGCATATTCTTGTCCAAAAACAAAAAACATGGAAAATAATAAAAATATTAAAAATGTATATTTTAATAATAAGGGCTTGTTCACTTCTTCTTCTTTTTATTTTCCTCATTAACGTCTTTGGTGGCATTTGTATTGCCATGAATCTCCATAGGGGTTGGATTTTGCATGATTATCAAGTCTATAACGTCTCCGGCTGTAATCCGGTTAGGGGCACCTGCATCATTCAGCTCCCGTGGATTCTGGTCTACCACCATTGCAGTTGCCGTATCTGTAATTTTCGACATTTGATTGGCAGGCGTTAATATGGGGATTAAGTTATATTGGTTTAGCGTGGTCATTGCTTCATCAACTGTCATATTTGTAAGGTTGGGCACGTTGAATTCGGTATTGCCAAGCCCGTCGCCTATTATGAGGTCTATTTTGCTGCCCTGAGGTATCATTTCTCCAGACCGTATGGGGGTACCCTTGTATATCTGCTCCAGAATGGCACCTGCGGCTATATCCGGTTTGTAGGTAGTGTCGCCTAATTTCAGCTTGTTGTTTTTTAACAGCATTATAGCACTCCGATAAGATAGATTCACAAGGTTCGGCATCTGGATATGGGGAGGGTTTACCATATTTACAGTGAGGAACACTGTGCGTCCTTCCTTAACAATGGATGCAGTATCGGGCACCTGTTTCAGGACAATGAGCGGAGTGTGGTCAGGTTCGTAAGTAGAATCAATATCCACTTCAAATTTCATAGCTGTCAATTCAGCTACAGCAGCTTTAACATCTTTTCCAGTAACATTAGGTATGATGAGTTCTTCGCCATGCTTGGTAAAACAATGCAGGCTTGCAAAAAAAGCAATATACAGCAATGTAAAAATTGCCAGTACGATGCCCAAGTGAAATAGAAATGAATCTTTTAGTTTTCCCTTCATAGATTGCTACTACATCTAAAAGTAAAATATTTTACGTTAGCTGATTTATTAATTTGAGGGTGACGAAAAATTTTTCATGCAATCTTCCAGTATTTCACCGTAAAAGTCTTTTAACGACCGGCCCGAAGCCCTTACCTGCTGCGGCACAATGCTGTTCTCGCTTTGGCCTGGCATAGTGTTCACTTCCAGGAAGAAAAGCTTATTTGTGGTGCGCTGCAGTATAAAATCCATGCGCACGATACCCCTGCAATTAAGGTGCCGGTATATGTTCATTGCCTTGGTTTCCAGTTGTTCTTTAAGGTTATTGTCTATACGGGCGGGTGTAATTTCATTTGTTACGCCCGGCGTATACTTTGCCTCGTAATCGAAAAATTCGTTCTTGCTCACAATTTCGGTGGCTGGCAGGGCAATGAGGTATCCGTTGGCTTTGTAAACGCCAATGGTCAGTTCCCTGCCTTCAATGAAATCTTCAATCAATACCTGGTCATCTTCTTTGAACGCTTTTTCGATAGCAGGTAGGAGTTCTTCCACCGATTTTACCTTGCTTACCCCAAGGCTGCTGCCGCTTTCATTGGGCTTAACAAATACAGGAAGTTTAAGCTGATCGAGTATTGCCCCCATCGAGTAGGGCTCGCCTTTAATGAGGTGAACGGAATTGGCGATGTTCACCACATTGAATGATTTTACTACTTTATTACAATAACTTTTGTTGAATGTAAGGGCAGATACTATAGAATTGCAGGTAGTGTATGGTATGCGCAGCATATCGAGGTATCCCTGAATGCGGCCATCTTCGCCCGGTGAGCCGTGAATGCCTATGAACACACAATCGAAAGTGATTTTCTCGCCGGCAATTGTAAGTGAAAAGTCGTTTTTGTCTATCAGTATATGCTTGCCTTCTGCTTCGTGGTACCACTCATCGCGGGTAACAATAATTTTATAGACATTGTAGCGCGTATCATCCAGGTTTTTTTCAATGGTTTCGGCTGTTTGTATGGATATGACATATTCGCCGGAATACCCGCCTGCTATTAAGGCAATGTTTTTTTTCATTGGAGCTGTGGATAGAAAATTAGATGTTGCCAAAGATAATTGAAAAGTTAGGTATTGTTTAGATATAACACCGTGTAAATGCCCTTTTAACTCAAATTTTTATTATCATTTCATAAAAATGGGATAGTATTTTCATATTGTATTATATTTGAACAAATGCAATTTTTGAATTTGAAGATTTGATAAAGAATCAGAAACATGTATATGCGTTTAAAAATTATTGCGGTTGTTCTTTTGGGTTTTACCGGATTGGTACATAATGTTTCTTATGCCCAGAAACAAGGACAGGCGCGTATTGACTCTCTGATAGGGGCGGCATCAAAAATGAGTGATGATACCATAAAAGCAAAGCTGCTGGCAAACATAGCTCTGCAATACCCACCCATAAAACCTGATGTAGGGATACAATATGCAGAGGAGGCACTGCAACTTGCCACTAAACTGGCCTGGAAGAAGGGCATTTCCTCTGCCTATAGCTCAATAGCGGCTAACTACAATGCAAAATCAGACCGTGTGAAGGTGCTTGAGTATCTGTTTAAAGCATTAAAGATAGAGGAAGAGACAAATGATAAGGTTGGTATTGCCAGTAGCCTGAACAACATTGGTATCGTATACGAAGATCAGGGCAATTATAATAAAGCGTTGGAATACTTTCTGAAGGGAATGAAGCTACAGAAAGAGCTGGGTAATACCAGTGGTGTGGCTATTTCATCAGGTAATATTGCTACTATATATTTTCACGAGAAGCAATATGGCAAGGCGCTAGAATATAATAAGGAAGCGCTGAGGATAACCGAAGAATTGGGCGATAAAGAAGGTATGCCGTTTTACCTGGAGATAATGGGAGATATTTACCGGGCAGAGCGAAATTATTATGCGGCCATTGCATCCTATTTTAAGGCGCTTGGTTACGCCAGGGAGTTGGATGACTATAACAACGTGGCGATATGCCTGGGTTTTATCGGATCTTATTACCTAGACTATGCGAAGGATACTGTTGTTTACAGGGCTGACAGCATTATTCCATCAAATAAGATGCTTGCATTACACAAAGCAATCGCTTTCATGGACAGCGCGATTACGCTAAGTTCAAAGATCGGTTTCATGGAGGGTATACAGGATTTTTCGGAACATTTGTCGGAAGCATATGAGGCCGCAGGTAATTATAAGAAGGCAATAGAACTTTATAAATTACATGCTGCCACTAAGGATTCTGTTTTTAGTGTAGAGAGTAAAGTAAAGATCGCTAACCTGGAAACACAGCGGGAAATAGACCTGAAAGACAAACAGATTGAAATTGATAAACTGGCGGTAGCCAAGAAACGTAATGAGCGTGGATTTTATATAGCGGGTATTATAGGGCTACTGGGTATAGTGGTGTATGTAGCGAGGAGTAACAAATTGCTGGGCAGGGAAAAACAGAAATCAGAAGACCTGCTACTGAATATTCTGCCTGCTGAAGTGGCTGATGAATTGAAAGAAAAAGGCATTGCCGACGCGCGCCACTTTGATAATGTGACAGTTCTGTTTACTGACTTTGTAAACTTTACGCAAGCAGGGGAGCAAATGAGCCCGCAGGGTTTGATAGATGAACTTCATATGTGCTTTAAAACATTTGACGAAATAACAGGCAGGTACAACATTGAAAAAATAAAAACTATTGGGGATGCTTATTTAGCTGTATGTGGTCTCCCATCTCCCGATGCGAAACACGCAGAGAATGTAGTACGGGCAGCCACAGAGATATGTGCCTTTATGGTTGACCGTCACAATAAAATGGGGAGCGAACGTACATTTCGCATACGCATTGGCGTACACAGCGGTAGTGTAGTGGCCGGCATAGTAGGCGTAAAGAAGTATGCTTATGATATATGGGGTGATACCGTGAACACAGCGGCACGCATGGAGCAGCACGGTGAACCAGGCCGGATAAATATTTCACAAACAACGTATGATTTGGTGAAGGATAAATTTAATTGTGAGTACAGGGGTGAAGTGGAAGCAAAGGGCAAGGGGGTGATGAAGATGTATTTTATAAATGCTTAAAGGTTGATATGATGCGTTATGTTGCTTTTTTGAGGGGGATAAATGTAAGCGGCCAGAAGTTGATAAAGATGGAGGTGCTGAGGCAGTATTTTGAACTGCCGGGTTTTAAAAACATTGTTACCTATATACAAAGTGGCAATGTGCTTTTTGACAGTAAAGAAGTGGACGAAGCTAAATTACTCACTAAGATTGAGAAGCAGCTGGTAAAACAATTAGGGTATGAGGTGCCTGTCGTCTTGCGGTCAATAGATGAGATGAGAGCGGTTATCGGGAGAAACCCTTTTAAGGATGAGCCGGCGGATAGCGTGAGGAAGTTGTATGTCCACTTTTTGTCAGGAGTGCCGGAAAAGTTGCTGCACGGGTCTTTGGATCGTTATAAAAGCGACCAGGAAGAAATTAAGATCGTTGGCAGGGAAATGTACTTTCTCGCCCCCGGTTTCGGAAATACGAAGCTGACGAATTCTGTGATAGAGAAGAAGCTGGGCGTAACCGCAACTGCCCGTAACTGGGCTACGGTGAACAAGGTTGTAACCCTGTAGTAAAAGTTAATGGCATAATCATAGTATAATTTCTTTCATTATCATTGCGTTAACGTAAAATTTCCCTTCAAATAAATACTTTAGCGGCAGATTAATTTCGTGTATGATCAGATATGTTGCTTTTTTGCGTGGGCTTAATGTCAGCGGCCTGGTAAGTATGGAGGAGTTGAATGAACAGTTTGCCCTTTGCGGTTTCCAGAATGTGAAGACCTACATTCAGAATGATAATGTAGTGTTTGAGACAGATGATACGGACGAAGCAGCTATAGGCCAGAAGATTGAGAAGCAATTGAAGCAGGCGTTAGGGTATGAGGTAAAGGCCATCATCAGAATGGTGCATGAAATAAAGAATGTGATTAAGAACAACCCGTACCATAACATGAACACACAGGAAAGAAACCTGTATGTTACCTTTTTATCTGAGGTGCCGCCCCCTTCTGTAAGAGGGGCTCTGGAAGTATATTCTAATGATGCTGAAGATGCGCGTTTGTTAAAACGTGAGGTCTATATACTCAGCAGCAATTACGGCAAGACATGTTTCCCTAATTCGCTGATAGAAAAGAAATTCGGGGTTACAGCCACTACCCGTAACTGGATGACGCTTAACCGGATACTGGAACTATGATTCCCCCTCTGCCCCGGTGAATTATATCATTGCGTGTATAGCTGCCAGTAGGTTGGTTTTTTCCTGTTTGAGTTTCGCTTTGTTCTTGAGGTTGTAGTTCTGTATTGTTTTTTTCTCCTCTCCATCAGTAATCTTCAAGCAGAAGGCATCCAGGTGCGATTGCATCACTTTCTTGTCATGGTAGTCACCTATTGTGCCGGCAATTTTTTTCATTTTCTCAAGCTGCAGATCTTTGATGAACTTTTTCGGAATATGCCAGTTTTTTTCGGCTATGGAGGTAATGTAAATTATGTCTTTCACCTCCTTGCGCACCTGGTGCAGGTGGACTGTTCCGGGATGTTTAATTTTCATCAATTTGCGTACGGCCGTGAGCTTTTTCATAGTAAAGTCCTCCAGCGCTGTCTGAGGTGCTTTTATATCGCAATTGCTGGTCAGTTTTGCTTTCAGTTCATCCAATAGTTTCTTTGAAAAAAGTATTGCCCATTCCTCCTTTTTTGTGTTGATTATATCACGGAGGTGTGCTGTATATGCGGGTAGGGGAGTTTCATTTTCTGATATTACCTCCAGTTCCAATTGGGCTTCCCTTATGGCTCCGGCAGTATGGTATAGCTGTTTAAATTTCTTTGATAACTTCAGCTTTAGTTCAGGAGTATGGTTTTCAATTAGCCGAAGAAATGAGCGCAGTGATTTTACGGATACCCTGAAATCATGAATAGCGTCTTTTTCAAAATCCTTGTTTAATTTCCGGGCATGACGGGAGATCTTTCTGAGTTCTTGTTTTATCAGCTCGTTTGTTCCCATCTCCTTCATTTTACAAAGGTACGAAACGGAGCGGCTGGCAGGTTTTGAGTGTTAAACAAAATGTAAATCGGGTAGGGTAATACGGAAAATGACGTGACCGTATATTATTTGGCACATTAGTTGGTTTACAGCAAATATCAATCTTGAATATTTTTATTAATCTTGCAACCAAAATCGTTTTATATGAGATTACACACACTGCTTTTTGCATTTTTGTTATTTCCTGTATTGTCATTTGCTCAGCCCGGCAGCGGTCGGCATAATGGAGGGGGCTATTATCGCGATAATGATCAGAGTACTTTATCCATATTTTCAGAGAATGGGGAGCTTTTTTTTGTGGTGCTGAATGGTGTTAACCAGAACAATATGCCGGCATCGAGGATAAGGATCGAGGGGCTGCCGCAATATGGAAATGATATTGAGATTATTTTTTCGGACAACCGTACACAGTCGATCCGCAAAAGAGTGAACATAGCCGACCCGGTAGATGGTAAGGCAGTGAATATGACCTTGAAAATTAACAGGAACCGCGATGGATACCCGAGACTAAGGTTTCATAAGTGTATAGAAGTGGAGCGTGATTACAGGGCACCACAGGACGAATATTGTATGACTTACGGGCAACCCAGAAGAACCTATGTGCAGGAAACAATTACACCGCCACCTCCGCCCCGGGGCCCGGTAGCCATGAACAATGCGACGTTTAATGATGCGAAAAGGACCATAGCTAATGCTTCATTTGATAATACCCGTCTGTCCACAGCCAAAACGATATTGGATGCCAACTATGTGACCACCAACCAGGTGATAGAATTATGCAAATTGTTTTCTTTTGATAATTCTAAATTGGACTTTGCTAAATACGCCTATAGCAGAACAGTAGACGCAAATAACTATTTTAAAGTCGGGAATATTTTCAGCTTTGACGCCAGCAGACAGGAACTTAATGACTTCATCGGTAGTGGTCACTAACTAAGTAAGTTTATTTTACAATGCCGGCTTTCAGCCGGCATTGTACATTATAAGGCTTTCTGAATTATCTTTTTCAGTAGTTTGCTTTTGCTTGCCAGGAACAATGCATCTAGCAGAAAAGGCATTTGTGAGATGGTCTTTTGCATTTTGTGCCGCACACGCAATTCTTTACCCAATGCGTTCATCAGGGCAGTGTCGTATCCCTTCATGAAGATTTCGGTGAAATTATCCTGCTCAAAACAACGGATGGCCTGTTCTGCTGCAAGTTTTCCGCTCAGCATTGCATTGCCAATACCATCGCCTGAAATAGGGTCTATCAATGAGGCCGCGTCTCCGGCAAGTAAGAAATTACTGCCCGATATAGTTTCTATGCGTGATCCAAGCGGCAGTCCGAACCCCTCCAGATCACCCACCTGAGTAGCATTTCTGAATTTGTTGCTCAGCACAGGGTTGTGTTCAATGAATTCATGAAATGTTTTTTTCAGGTTGACCTTTCTTTTTGATATTTCACTGGAGAGCATTCCGAAACCTACATTCGTCATATTGCCGGGCAGGGGGAATACCCACAGATAGCTGGGCAGGAATTGCTTATCAAAATACACCTCAATAGTGTCGTTGCTCTCCGTTGTCACGTTTGAGAAGTAAGCTCTTACTGAGCCTACGTAATGGTTGCGGTCTACGGAGTTTTTGGTCAGTTGTTTCGCTACTGTTGAATGAGCCCCGTCGGCGCCTACTATCATTTTAGCTTCAAGTATCTTATTGCTACCTGACACTGGTACCGATACAGTGTTGCCGGATATATTTATTGTTCCAGGCTGTACATCAGTGTATATATCGGTCGTCGTATCGTCTTTTACCAATGAGTGCAGGAAGTTGTCAAACTCCATGCGGGTGCATGTATAGGCTTCCAGCACCCAATTAAAAGTTACCTGTCGCCCCTTGTAAAATACCGTAGTTTTTTTGGTGTCATATTTTGCGGGAAATTTCCTGAAGGCTTCGCCATATGCAGCATTTATATTCTTCAGCACCCTTATAGCACGGCCTGGTATGGCATCGCCGCATACTTTGTCACGGGGAAAGGTCGCTTTATCAATAATGGCTACCCTAAGCCCTTTACCCTTCAGCGCCATGGCGCAGGCGCTGCCCGCAGGCCCTGAGCCAACGATAATTATATCGTATTGTATGGTATCATTATTTAACGGCATCTCCGCTGTAAATGTAATTAATAGTATAAACGGAAAATCGGACGATTGCAGGCAATTTATTTTTACTTTTAGGGTTTGAACAAGTTTTTGAGCGCACAGGCATGAATACCCTTTTACAGGAAATACTTAATGAACCACTAGCGAGTTTGCTGATAGTAGGTAACCTGATACTTATCGAGAGCCTTTTATCTGTGGATAATGCGGCAGTACTGGCGACCATGGTACTGAAGTTGCCGCCACAGCAGCGGAAAAAGGCATTAAAGTATGGCATAATAGGTGCCTATGTGTTCAGGGGCATCTGTCTCTTGCTGGCATCATACCTCATCAGGATATGGTGGCTTAAGAGCCTCGGAGGTTTCTACCTGTTATTCCTGGCCTTTGATTGGTGGTTGAAGAAGAAGAAAAGTAAAAAAGCACAGGAAGAGGAAGTACTAAAAAAAGAGAACAGGCTTTACAAAATGACCGTTGGCAAGGTTGGCAAATTCTGGGCTACCGTTATATCCGTAGAGCTGATGGATATTGCGTTCTCTCTCGACAATGTGTTTGCCGCTGTAGCTTTTTCTGATAACATCCTCATCATTCTTATGGGTGTGTTTATAGGCATACTGGCCATGCGGTTTGTGGCGCAGTATTTTGTGCAGCTGATAGAGAAATACCCATTCCTTGAGGGGTGTGCATTTGCGGTCATCGGCTTGCTGGGTGTGAAGCTTTCCCTATCCCTTTATGAGCATTATTACGAACATGCACCTTTATCGGTGCTACTAAAAAGCGAAGCCGCGGATTGGGTTACGTCAGCACTTACACTAGGCATATTCTTTATTCCGGTACTGACCTGCTCCCTATTTAACTTCCCTAAAAAGCATGTTTAATGCTGTTTTTTCTTTAATATGGCTACTGTAAGGCGACTCACACATATCAGGCGTTCTTTTTCGTCTTTTATTTTTATATCCCACACATGAGTTGTTGCGCCTATGTGTAATGGCTCCGCAGTAGCCGTCACTATTCCATCTTTTTTTGCACGAACATGATTGCAATTTATCTCAATGCCTACGCACATTTGTTTGGTTTGGTCTATAACCAGTGATGACGCCACACTGCCCACAGTCTCGGCCAGAACAGCGGATGCACCGCCGTGCAGCAGCCCATATGGCTGGTGTGTCTTTGGGCCTACAGGCATTGTTGCTTTTAAATATCCCTGCGCGATCTCTGTAAATTTTATCTCAAGAAATTGGGCCATTGTCTCGGTGGCATGATTATTTAATGTACCAACATCCATATGCATATTATTCCATAACATATCTACTTATTTTGTTTTTTATGTATGTATCAAAAATATAGGTAAAAGGCGATTATAAAATGTTTAAGCATTAATATTATATTTGCAATGGTTTAAACGATGACCGAGAATTTGAAATATGCAGACAATCCTGATTGCCGGAGCTGGTAAATCATCCATTTATCTAATTCAGTACATCTTAACCTATGCTCCCCGCAATAAATGGAAGGTAATCATCGCAGACAGCGATGCGAAATTAATTAAAGAAAAAGTAGGAAGAAGCACTTTTGCTGAGGTCGCTGCTATTGATATTACCAGTGCTGCCCAACGGGAGCCATTGGTGAAACGGGCGGATATCGTTATCTCGCTTATGCCACCGCATTTGCACATACACCTTGCCAAGGACTGCCTAAAGCACAAGAAGCATCTTATCACTTCATCGTACATCTCTGACGAGATGAAGGAAATGGATGAGGAGGTAAAAAAGGCCGGCCTGATGTTCATGTGTGAAATGGGCCTGGATCCGGGTATAGACCATATGACCGCCAGTAAGATAATTCATGGCATACATCGTGTAGCAGGGAGCATCACCAGCTTTAAGTCATATTGTGGCGGGCTAATTGCGCCCGGAAGCGATAACAATCCCTGGCATTATAAGTTCAGCTGGAACCCTAAGAACGTGGTGGCTGCAGGCATGGGTGGTGCGCGGTTCCTGAATAAGGGCAAGGAGGAGGATGTGCCTTACGAACAAATGTTTGCTGGCAACAAAAAGGTGCAGGTTCCGGGTGCCGGTACTTTGTCCTATTACCCTAACCGCGATTCATTAAGGTACTTAGATATTTACGAAGTGCCTGATATAAAAACGTTTTTGCGCGCTACGCTTCGTCATCCGTCTTTCAGTAAAGGATGGCAGGCCTTGATAGAATTGGGCCTTACAACGCAGGATGATATGATTGATGCCAAGGACAATACTTATGCATCGTGGGTGAAGAGCAAATGCGGCCATACGGGTAAAGCATCGCTACAGCAGTTTATTACCCAGAAGTTAAAGATAGATGATGAAAAGGTGCTGCCTATGCTGGCATGGTTAGGCCTGTTTGAAGAACAGCCATTACCCGCCGGCAAAAGGTCATCGGCTGATATATTGCTGCAGATACTATTAGATAAATGGCAGATGGCACCTGAAGATAAGGACATGGTGGTGATGCTGCATGAATTTGAATACACGCACAAGGGCAGGAAAACAAAATTGTCCAGCTCTATGGTGATAGAAGGGGAGAACCGGGAGCATTCTGCAATGGCTAAGACAGTGGGGCTACCTATAGGTATACTTGCAAGGCTGGTGCTGGGGAATAAGATAGTGCCGCCAAAAGGTGTGGTTATGCCCGTGATGCCATCTGTTTACAGACCTGTGCTTACGGAGCTTGCACACTATGGTATTGTGTTTAAAGAAGAAGTGGAATAATGCGGTAATGTAATGGAATATGAGCAGTTACATGCTCTGTATACGCATTACTTCAGGTATCGTTTTATTTCCCTTTCCACATCCCTAGATTTTATACTTTCCCGCTTATCGTGGAGTTTTTTGCCGCGGCCCAGGCCAATTTCTAATTTGGCATACCCTTTGTCGTTGACGAACATAGCGAGTGGGACAATGGTCAGTCCTTTCTCTTTCACTTTTGCCTGCCATTTGTTGAGTTCCTTTCGGTTAAGGAGCAATTTGCGATCGCGGGTGGGTGCGTGGCCGGCATAGCCAGCGTTCACGTATTCGGCTATATGCAGGCTCTTTATCCACAGCTCGCCGTGATCGAAGAAACAGTAGCTATCGTTGAAGCTGACCTTGTTATTGCGCACCGACTTTATTTCGGAGCCGGTGAGCATGATTCCGGCTTCCAGCCTGTCTTCAATGGCATATTCAAAAGTGGCGGGGCGGTTCTTTATGTAAACTTTCTCTTGCAAAATGCTGCAATTAATGAACCCCTACAGGTTCTTTCATAAACCACTCGAGGGTGGTGGTGAGTTTTTGCTTTAATACTTTACGGTCGGCGATGAAATCGAGGAAGCCATGCTCCAGCAGGAACTCTGAGCGCTGGAAGCCAGCGGGCAGGTCTTTCTTTATGGTTTCCTTGATGACACGCGGGCCGGCAAAACAGATGAGCGCGTTTGGCTCTGCTATATTTATGTCTCCGAGCATGGCGTATGAGGCGGTGACACCACCTGTGGTAGGGTCGGTCATCATTGAAATATAGGGTAACTGTGCTTTTGCAAGCTGTGTGAGCTTTGCAGCAGTCTTGGCCATCTGCATGAGCGAGAAGGCGCTTTCCATCATGCGTGCGCCACCTGATTTGGAAATGACCATAAGCGGCAGCTTATGCAGTATGCAATAGTCTATGGAACGGCTTATTTTTTCGCCAACTACTGAACCCATGGAGCCGCCGATAAAGTTGAAGTTCATACAGGCCACTACAAAGTCGCGCCCGTTCATCTTGCCATGGCCCACGGTCATGGCGTCTTTGAGGCCGGTGCTTTTCTGCGCTTCATCAATGCGGGCGGAGTATGGTTTCATATCTACAAAGCCCAGGAAATCTTTCGGCACTATGTTCTCGAACAGCAGCTCGTACTCGTTTTCGTCAAATAGTATTTCGAAGTACTCCTTTGCGTTGATGCGGTTGTGGTAGTTGCATTTATGGCAGATGTAGAGATTGTCGTGCAATTCTTTTACGGTAACAGTGGCCTTGCATTGTGAGCATTTGTGCCACAGTCCGTCTGGTGTCTCCTTCTTTTCCTCGGTAGTGGTAAGTATACCTTTCTTGCTTCTGCGAAACCAGGTCGATGACATTTTTAAATATTTTAAAGGGTTGCAAAGATACGCTTAAGGTTGATAAGTTGGTTGGGTGAGAGGTGCAGGGGGGCAAATCTGTGCTACACTTTCGCGGGGAAAAACAGGGGTGAAAGGTATAATTTCCGGGATTTTGACGTTTTTGATAAATATTTTTTTTTGAGATGTGGGTGTGATCCTTTGTGGGTGCATATTATGTGTTTTATTTTCAGGTATAAAGGGGTATAATTATACCCTAAAAGGTATACTTATACCCGGAAAATGTATAATTATACCCCCAAAGGTATATTTATAGCCAAACTGCCTCGTCCTGATATTACCTTACACCCTGGTTAGATAATCCTGCTTTTAGCATAAGATTTTATTAGTCCTGATTGTGCTTTACAGAGAGTTTGTTAATCCTGAAAGGTGTGCCTCGTAGTTCGGTTTGCAGGTTACACTCATGGGTTAGAATAGCTGCCACGACAGAGTTTACAAAACAATATTTCAAAGAACAAACCACTTTTGCTCCCCCCTTCGCTTTAGCCTTCGTTAAAATTACGGCTACTGAAAACGGCGGGTGAAGCAGGTAAAGTTCGCGAAGGAGGGATTAGCTGCAAAATAAAAAAAACGTGATGGTACAGTAACTGTACCGTCATGGTTTTTGGGTGCAGGCGGGGCGCGGGTTTGAGGGGGATTTTTAGATTTAGGAATTTACGGGGAAGCGCGAGTGATTGTCTGAACCCGCCGTGGCAGGCAAGACCTGCCACGGCGGGAAATAATATTTCGCCCATTCAGGACTATGTGTTATTCATTTTTATACCGGGGGCTACACCCCCGGCTATTATATTTATACCCTTTCAGGGCATTTGTATTTTTAATTAATCCTTAAGTTAATGACATTGGTCGAATTGGTATAAAAAATGTCCTCGCTGTTGGAGTGCGAGGACATTATAAAGATGTCTATTCAGAGGCTGGCTTACATTTTCACAAACTTTTTTACCTGGGTGCCTTTGTCTCCGGAGAAGGAGATAAAATAAATACCTGCGGGTAATGTAGATATATTGAGCTTCGTTTGCGCGCCGGTAATTTGCTGCGTTAAAATATCCTGGCCTACAGTATTAGTGATGTTGTAGTTGTTATAAGCGCCGTCCTCCATTTTTATAGTCAGTTCGTTGGTCGTGGGGTTAGGGTAGATACTTACGTTGGGTTGGTCTGCTGCAGACAGGGATTGTATAGAAAGGGTGGGGCAGCCTTTGGTTGTATAGGCGGTATTGGTCATTACAACAGGGTTTTCGTCGAAGTAAATGCCAACGCGGTGGGGTATCTGCGTGCCGGCGGCGATACCTGCTTTTGTCTTTATTTTGAAAACGAACATGCCATTGCATAGTCCATGATAAGAGCTGTCTAATAGTTTGATATTGGGGAAATTGAATTTAACTATAGTGCGGCCCTGCAGGTCTTTCATTGTGGAGATATACATTTCTGCTGAACTGATCACCATTTCGAGTGATGAGGCATCGAGCAGGCCGGACAGCGTATCGAGTACATAAATATTGTGGGCGGTATCATTGCCCATGTTCTCAAAATGAACGGTGTATTGCAACTGGGCTATGTTTGTGGCAGCGGGTATGCAGGTGGGGGTTACTTCTACCATGTTCGGGTCGTATGATGAGTTTACTGTGTCTACACGAATGACCATATTGTTTGAAGTATTTACATCGCCTGTGGTTGGAGCTATATTAAAAATTGCTAGCAGCGTATCTCCCGGAAGATAGTTAGGAGTGCCGCCGTCAAAATCAACCCTGTATGGGGATCTGGACAGTAAGGATAAGCTACTGGTATTCCATGTTATGGAGCCACCAGATATGGAGGCTGCTACAGGGGAGGGTGAATAAAAATTGATTTTTGGACTAACCTGCATAGTGAGTGTGCCGGGAACACCATGGCAATATGCATTATCAACTAATATAGTACCTCTATATCGATGTGGTCCCCGTCGAAAGGGTGAAGTGTAAATACTGAGGTCGAAAGTTGTGCCTGTAGCGCAGCCAAGCCCGAAATATGTTGTAGGGTGGGTGGCAGATGTCAATAATGTATAGGTAATTGTACCGCCAGACGGGCACAAAGCTGTTATTAAGGGTGTAGGTAAAGCCCTGAAATTGTAGACATCACCAGGAATCCCATAGGCGTAATATTGTAGCCCGGCGGTACATGAAAGGGTATCGAGTACTACACCGTTTGAATCCACCACAACTCTTTGGGGAACATGGTTCGTTGGTTCTGTTATATCCTTTATGCAATTTGCATTCTCATCAAAATACATACCAACCGGTAGCGTGCGACAGAAGAGGTAATTGAATGGGTAGGACAAGCTATCTATTAATGTTGCGCCATTATATAACAAGTGTTTTATGGTGTACACACCTGTGCTGTTAAAGGTATGAGGCATGTAGCGGTATCCAATAATAATGCCCGGAATAATAGCGCCTGAATCAGATGTGCCATCGCCAAAATAGGTTTTAACCCC
The DNA here is from genome assembly GCA_964430995.1 of uncultured Flavipsychrobacter sp. Classification (GTDB taxonomy): domain Bacteria; phylum Bacteroidota; class Bacteroidia; order Chitinophagales; family Chitinophagaceae; genus Nemorincola. Next base: position 24,517 of record CAYSIG010000001.1, on the reverse strand, counting down.
GTACCCAGATGTGTAGGTAGGCATCGATATATTGAAACTGGTTGCATAGCACAAATCGGTATGGGATATGCCAAAGAGACCCCCTGCCGAAGATGTACCAACCTTAGGGTATGAAAATTTCGAAACCCTTGATGTGCATGCAACATAGTAAATGCTTCTGTCGAAATTATTGACACATATCGCCTCGGGGTATAGTCCGGCAGATAGTGCAGGTGTGCCATCAGCCCAACCGGTTCCGCCTCCTGCTATTTTGTAAATTAACCCTGATGCGGCATCTATCATGCGTATGCAATTATTTGAAGAACCTCCAATATCGCCAATATAGATATTCCCGGAAGTATCTAAACAAATACTGCGGACATCGGTTAGCTTAGCGCTTGTAGGTGGGATGGCATCTAATAGTGATGTGCCACCACCGGCAATAGTGGTGATGATTCCGGTTGTAGTATTAATCATTTTTACTTTAGTGCTGCAAGCAATGTAGAGGTTCCCGTGAGTGTCTATAGCCATACTTTTGGGACCTTTTATAGCGGCCGCAGTTGCAGGCCCGCCATCGCCGCTATCTCCTGCCGTGCCGGTGCCGGCATAGGTGGTAATAATGCCTGTTGAGAGGTTGATCTTGTGTACTTTATTGGTAGCACCTATATACAGATTGCCGGTGGCATCCGTCACTACGGCCCATGGGGTAATACTGGCAGTAATAGCCGGTATTCCATCGGCAGTTGATGTGCCACCACCCGCTATAGTGGTGATTATTTTAGTAGCGGCATCTACTTTTCTTATTCTGTTGTTGCCTTTATCTGCTATGTACATATTGCCGGTAGCATCGATGCACGAACTCCATGGCTCATCAAGTGTTGCCGTTGTTGCCGGCCCACCATCGCCACTAAAACCGAATGAGCCACCGAAACCCCCTACTACCGTGTTAATCAAGCCGGATGAAGCATCTACTTTTTGTATTTTATTCTGGTCTGTATGGGTGATATATAAATTGCCTGTCGCATCTGTCGTTAGCCCGTGAACACAGGTCAGAAATACCGACGTGGCAGGTACACCCTCTCCGCCGCCTGAGCCTCCGCCAGCTAGAGTGTATATCAGTCCACCCGCCTGGGCAAGTGCTGTGTTGGTTGTTGCGTAGAGTAGGGCAAGAATAAGGTAGAGTGTCTTTTTCATATCGGGTAGTTTATAAAAACAGAATAATGCAATATACGAAATTGTTTTTATTGAAAAATAGATTATATACATTTTGTTGCCTTGTTTTTTGCTGTTTGCTAAGGCGGGTTGATATTTCCAAAAAAAATGACAATTTCCAATAAAATTGGCAAAATAGATTTACCTTTAGTTGGTGAAACACCGGGAAGACTATTTCAGGAACTCAGTTGGGGTGAATAAGGAGCCGTGGGTCATGTTCCTTGACATGAACAGCTACTTTGCCAGTTGCGAGCAGCAACGCCACCATCATCTCAGGGGCAAGCCGCTGGGGGTGCTCACGTATGATAGTCCGAACGCGGCGGTGATAGCGGCATCTATAGAGGCCAAAAGATTTGGCATAAAAAGCGGTATGAGGCTGCGCGATTGCCTGGAGCTGTGCCCTCAAATGCTCACCATCAGCACAAACCCGGCATGGTACCGGCAGATACATGTGGATGTGATGGCGGTGCTGCACAAGTATTGTGATGACGTGATACCCAAGAGCATAGATGAGGCGGTGTGCAACTTCCATTCTTATAAGTTTGTGTACAGCGACCTGACGGTAATAGCCAAACAAATAAAAGCTGATATAGCTGCGAAATACGACTACCTCACCTGCTCCATAGGGATAGCGCCGAATAGTTTCCTTGCCAAGGTGGGCACCGAGCTACAAAAACCGGATGGCCTGATAGTAATAAATGAAGACAATATAGACAGCTACCTGGCCAAAATGAAATTGCAGGACCTGCCGGGCATAGCCAGCGCCAATGAACGCCGCCTGCGCATGATAGGTATTCAGAACCCATTGCAGATGCGGCACTCATCGCCTGCGCTGCTGCGCAAGGCTTTCGGCGGGGTAGTGGGCGACTACTGGCACCGCCGTCTCAACTTTGGTGAGGTGGATATGTATAACAAGGTGGAGAACCGCACCATGAGCGCCACGCGGACTATGAGCAGCCAACAGAGCAGGGACAGGCAGCAATTAGAGAGTATGCTTATATCTCTCTGCACGCGGCTGGAGCAGCGCATGGTGAAGAGCGGGCTGTTTTGCAGGGAGGTATCGTTTTCTATCAGGTATCGTGACCACACCAGTTGGGACACTGCCATAAAGCTGGCCGACCCATTGCAGGATGCAATGGAGATGCGCGCATACATAAAAGACCGTATAGCCGACTTTGAGCGCAGCAGGGGGCTGGCTACACTGTTCACAGATAAGGTAACGAACCTGACGGTGGGGATACAATCGTTTGTGTCGGACAAGGTGATGCAGTACAGCCTGTTTGACAACCGCATAAAGCGTGACCTGCTGCGCAAGGTGGTGTACAAGATAAAAGAAGACTATGACCAGAAAAATATAGTGCGCAAGGGTAGTGAGTTGCTCAGCCCGCATGTGATGAAGGATGCGATAGGATTTGGCTCGGTGCGGGATATGATGCTGAATAAAGACGGTGAGGTGAAGAACCGGCACCTGCTGGAGGAAGATGCAAAAGAGGGGGAGCCAAGAAAAATAGTGATAAAGAAAAAAGCAGCACCGCCACCGCCGAAGGAAGAGGAGGAATACCATGATATATGGCCGGAGGAATTTGAAAATGTGAGCATTTGAAAATGTGAAAATGTGATGGAATGCGCCGGGGGATGTGGTGGAAAACTATCTACTTTTTACTAACGACTACATACGATAACAAAATGATCAACCAGGTAGCAAACGACAGATTTGAAAAAGGGAGGGGGGCACAGTACAACCCGAAGAATAAATTTCTGAAAGGGGAGTATGTGCAGGAACACCCTGAAGCTATTGATAGCTGGGAGCAGGAAGACCGCGAAACGGAATATATAGTGGACGACAGCCGCACCCTGGTGAACACCGTGACCAGCCCTGATGTGGGCATGATGTACTCCGCCAATCCGTACCAGGGTTGTGAGCATGGTTGCATTTATTGTTATGCGCGCAACAGTCATGAGTATTGGGGATATAGTGCGGGAGTAGACTTTGAAAGCCGTATAGTGGTGAAGAAAAATGCGCCTGCGCTGCTGCGCAAATTTTTTGATAACAAGAATTGGGTGCCGGCTACGATATCGCTCAGCGGGAATACGGATTGCTACCAACCCATAGAGCGCAAGATGAAAATAACAAGGGCGCTGCTGGAGATATGCCTTGAGTACCGCAATCCCGTGGGTGTGCTCACTAAGAATGCATTGGTGCTGCGCGACCTCGATATTATACAGGAACTGGCGAAGATGAACCTGGTGCGGGTATTCTCGTCCATCACATCGCTTGATGAGGACCTGAGGAAAGTAATGGAGCCGAGGACTGCATCATACAGAAGCCGTCTCAAAGTGGTGGAGACCCTGAGTAAGGCAGGGGTGCCTACGGGTATTATGAATGCGCCACTGATACCCGGTCTTAACGATATGCATATGCACGATGTGCTGAAGGCTGCCAGCGAAGCGGGCGCTAAATGGGCGGGTTATACAGTAGTGCGGCTGAATGGCGCGATAGGCGGCATATTCAAGGATTGGCTGTATAAAAGTTTTCCTGACAGGGCGGACAAGGTATGGCACCAGATAAGTGAATGTCATGACGGTAAGGTGAACGACAGCCGCTGGGGCAACCGGATAGTGGGAGATGGCAAATTTGCTGAAGTGATAAAGGCACAGTTCCGGATATACTGCAAGAAATTTCACCTGAATGAAACACATATGGAAATGAATACCAAAGATTTCAGGCGGGTGAAGAACGGGCAGTTGAATTTGTTTTAAAGAGAAGGTGGGCTGCCTGAGCGGTTAAATTAATGCCAGATTAATATCAGATGTTTTAAATCAGCGTATATATGGGCATTACTTTTTACTTTTGGGCCTTATGCAATTCAATACAAGATTAGCTTTTGAGCCAATAGCTGAGCAACATGCATTCCAGAACGAAGCTTTAAAAAAGCAGTTGGAATATTTGCACCAACATTCGCCTTACTATAAAAAACTGTTTGCACAGCATCACATAGATATTCACAACATCAGGTCGGTTGCTGATCTGAAATTTATTCCGACCACTTCGAAGAGCGATATGCAGGAACACAACTGGGAATTCCTTTGTGTGCCTGATGCACAGATAAAGGAGTACACAGCCACATCGGGCACTATGGGCAGGCCGGTGACGATAGCACTGACCGAGCATGACCTGCAACGCCTTGCGTATAATGAGCAGCAATCGTTCTTGTGTGCGGATGGCAAAGTGGGGGATATATACCAGCTAATGCTTACGCTTGACAGGCAATTCATGGCCGGGATGGCCTATTATATGGGTATAAGGCAATTGGGTGCTGCCCTCATACGTACGGGGCCAGGGCTGCCTGCCATGCAATGGGACACTATAAACAGGCTGCAGGCAAACAGCATTGTTGCCGTGCCATCTTTTATGTTGAAGCTGATAGAGTGGGCGCAAGAGCATAATATTGATCTGAAACATGCACCGGTGCAAAAAGCAATATGCATAGGTGAGAGCCTGCGTGGCGGAGACTTTGAACTAAACGCCCTTGGGCAGCAGATTTATAATGAGTGGCCACTGAAACTGTATTCCACTTATGCATCTACAGAGATGCAGACTGCTTTTACTGAATGTGGTGCGGGCCTTGGCGGACACCAACAGCCAGACCTGATAATACTGGAAATACTAAATGAGCATGGTGATGCTTTGCCGGCAGGGGAATATGGCGAGGTGACGATAACTACGCTTGGTGTAGAAGGGATGCCCTTGCTCCGATACAGGACGGGTGATATATGCGCCTATTATGAATCGCACTGCAGCTGCGGGCGGCATTCGCGAAGGCTAAGCCCTGTGCTGGGCCGCAGGCAACAGATGATCAAGTATAAAGGCACTACATTATACCCACCTGCTATCTTTGATATTCTCAATAATATCCCATTCATAAAAGAGTATATGGTGGAGGTGTTCACTAACGAGCTTTCGCTGGATGAGCTGAGGCTTCACCTGAATACACCATTGCCTGTGGATGAATGTGAGCATAAATTGCGCCCTGTACTCCAATCAAGATTGAGGGTAATGCCTTTGCTGCAATTTCATTCTGCGGCTACTATGCAGCAGATGCAGTTTCCGGCCAACAGCAGGAAGCAGGTGAAATTTATGGACAACAGGGAATCCTCCAGCCTTTAAAGAGGAGACCTTTGAGGTTATGGCATTTGCTTTTAATTCTGCATATGCAGAAGCCACAAAAAGGACTAAATATACTATGGTCTTGATTTTGGTACACCCCTTTAGGTGACAGGGGGCAGAGTCCACCTTTTTTTGTATTTTCACCGCTTCAAGTTCAAGAAAATGCACGAGTTATTAGAATTATTCCGGAACCTTACCAATGCTGAGTGGATAAATGCACACTATGGGTTGTATTTAGTAATGTTTATCATATTTGCCGAAACAGGCTTGTTTGTCGGCTTTTTCCTGCCTGGGGATTCCCTGTTGTTTGTGAGCGGTATGATCATATCTGAATCCCATTCGCCGTTTGAGAACCCCTTGATGAATTTAATATATTGGATCGTGCTTATATCCATAGCGGGTGTATTGGGCAATTTTGTGGGGTATTGGTTTGGCAACAAATCAGGACATCTGCTGATGAAGCGAAAGGACTCGCTATTGTTCAAGAAAAAGCACCTGATACAGGCACATGACTTTTATGAAAGGAAGGGTGGGGTGGCTATCCTTCTGGCGCGCTTTCTGCCCATTGTCCGCACTTTTGCTCCTATAGTTGGGGGCATGGTGGATATGAACTACAAGAAATTTGTTACCTACAATATTGTCGGTTGCCTGGCGTGGGTCATCAGCATGACATCGATAGGTTATTTGCTGGGAGAGAATGTGTGGGTGAAAGAGAACCTGGAGAAGATCGTGATTGCAGTTATTGTTATCACCACCGGGCCGGTATTACTGAAAATGATCTTTGGCAAAAAGAAGCCCGCACCTAATGACGGTGGTGTGAGCGGGCAGTAATCTATGAAGCAAAACCAGACCATAGGGGTATTCAGCATTCCGGTACTTGTGGCCGCGCTTGGCTACTTTGTGGATATCTATGACCTGCTGCTTTTCGGGATGATACGCGATAGCAGTTTGCGCGACCTTGGCCTGGGCTGGGATGAAGCAGTGAGCGTGGGCCTGGACATAATGGGCATACAGATGTTCGGTCTGCTGATAGGAGGAATAGGCTGGGGCATAATGGGCGATAAGAAGGGCAGGCTGAGTGTGTTGTTTGGTTCCATCATTATTTATTCGCTGGCGAATGCAGCCAATGGTTTTGTGACCACCATACCTCAGTATAAGTTGTGCCGGTTTATAGCGGGTATAGGGCTTGCGGGCGAACTTGGCGCCGGCATAACGCTGGTGAGTGAACTAATTTCAAAAGAGAAAAGAGGAATTGCTACTTCGTTTGTAGCGGGGGTGGGGCTGACCGGAGCAGTTGCGGCTTATTTTATATCGAGGGCTGTGAATGACTGGCGTATATGTTTTTATATAGGCGGGGGCCTGGGTATCATGTTATTGCTGCTGCGAGTGAGCGTGTATGAGTCGGGTATGTATGCCAACCTGAAGAAGACGGCCAATGTGCAGAAGGGGAACTTCATGATGTTCTTTTCAAGTGGCAAAAGGTTTAAGAAATATATACTTGCGATACTGATTGGGTTGCCTACGTGGTATGTGATAGGATTGCTGGTGCAGATATCGGACAAGTTTGGTAAAGAGATGGGGGTGAAGGGAGATATCATACCGGGCAAATCGGTGATGTTTGCATACGTGGCCATTGCAATAGCGGATATACTGATAGGGCTGGTGAGCCAATGGCTGAAGAGCCGGAAGAAGGCGCTGTATATTTTTTACATGATCACGATAGGAGGTATCATTCTCTACTTTAACCAGGACAACGGATCGGTAAACGGGATGTATGCCATATGCGCCATACTTGGTTTTGGCACCGGGTTTTGGGCACTCTTTGTAACGATGGCTGCAGAACATTTTGGTACCAACCTACGTGCAACAGCCGCTACCACTGTGCCTAATATGGTACGCGGCGCACTGCCCCTAATCACCTATCTTTTCAAATTCCTGATACCCGGTTTCGGTTTCATTGCCGCCGGGGCCATTACCGGTACTGTTGTGATGACCATCAGTTGCATCGCTGTTTTCATGACAGAAGAGACGTTTGGTAAAGACCTGAACTTTTTTGAAGAATAGCGGGAATAAAAAAGCCCCAAATAAAGGGGCTTATGTTCTTTGCTTTTTGAGATGAGTTAATCGCAATACCAAACGTAATAACAATTACCGTTGCCACCACAATAAGAATACCAGAAGCAATTTTCGTGTGTCACTGTTTTGTTGATTGGTTTTGCGTCGCTGGCTTTTTCCATCGGGTGGCCTTTTCTGAATTTACTCTTAGCATAATTGAGTGCAGATGCCTCCTCTACGGCCAATCTTTGGCCCACAGAATATTTTTTCCCGTTTACGATTGCGTCCCTGTCGCCATTGCCATCAGAGATGAGGTTGAGAAATTTTATGTCGGTTGAGTTCAGTGCACGGCCTTCGTCAAACGCTTCAATATATTTTGCTTTAGCACCACTGCCCTGGGCAGCAGCGGAGTAAGAAACGCTTGAGAATAGAAGGACAGCGAGCGCCATCAGTAGATTAGCTTTTTTCATGCGGCTATTTTTCTTAAAAGTAAAAATTAAAAATTCAAAAACAAATGATTTAGATAAAAGTTTGAGTTTTTGCATTTAAGAACCGGGATTACAATTGTCTTTTCGTTGTCTTTGTATATTAATATATTTGTTGTGTAATTGTTTGATTGCAATATGATGTTTGAAAATGTATATGTAAAAATATTAGTGGTTCTGACAGGGGGGCGACGCGGGTTCCCAAATGAAGACCTCATCAGGATGCAAGGTGCAGGACAGTTGCTTAAAATGCATATTTGACTAATGAAAATCACGGTTGTGCATATATTTTTTCAAATGCTATAATTTCTTTTTTTTGCAATAAAGCGTTATGTTTACAATTGATAAAACGAATTGTTAAAATATGTCTATTCCCTGCTGTGGTATCAGCGAGGAAAAGGTATGTTTTAACTGTATGCAATTAAGGTTATTTTTTAGCTATAAAGCAATAGATATGAGAAAAGGATTTTTACGCTCAGGCCTGCGGAATGTTGTAAACAAAGTGAAGGATCTCAGTCCTTTGGGACGGGCATTCGTAACCGGCATTTTGCTGTTTGCTAAACCTGTATGTGCCCAAACGCCTACAATTACTGCGGTGAGCCCGGTTATAGCAAACAATGGTGCGGCTGTGAGTATATCCGGTACAAACTTTAATGCTACAACAACTAACAACATTGTTTATTTCGGTGCAACACGGGCAACTGTTAACTCCGCGACTACAACATCGCTTAACGTAACTGTGCCTGTAGGTAGCATTTTTGGGCCTTTAACCGTAAATAATGCTGCTACCAATCTGGTTGCTTTTTCTCAAAGGCATTTCTTGCCCACATTTAGTGGTGGTCCCGTCACAATTGGCTTTGCGTCAAAGGTGGATTTTACTACCGGTGGAACATCTGCTCCCTGGGGGATTGCTTTAGGTGACATAGATGGCGATGGAAAATCAGACATTGTTGTTGTAAATAATGGCTCTTCAAATCTAACTGTTTACAGGAATATCAGTAGCAGTGGTTCTATAACCCTCAGTTCGTTTGCTGCAGGTGTTACTTTTTCTTTGGGTGGTAGTTGTGTAGGACTGTCTATAGGAGATATTGACGGTGATGGTAAGTTAGATATAGCTGTTACTAAAGATGTTGCGTCGCAGGTTGCGTTATTTCACAACACATCTACCATTGGTTCAATATCCATGGCAGCGAGGGTAGACATTGCTACAAACGCCAACCCCACAAACGTTTATATTCAGGACCTTGATGCTGATGGGAAATCCGAGGTGGTTGTTGTCAATTTTCTTTCTAGCAACATTTCGGTGTACCGCAATATAGGAAGTGCCGGTTCTATTACCGTTGGTTCTTTTGCTGCAAAAGTTGATTTCGCTGTCAACTCTAATCCTGAAGGTATAGCAATAGGAGATATTGACGGCAATGGTCTTGCTGATGTTGTTGTTTCGAACCGTGGCTCTGCTAATGTATCTGTTTTCCGTAACCTTTCATCTCCGGGAACTATAACTTTTGCCGGCAAAGTCGATTTTTCTACCGCAGGTAACCCTGTAGGTGTGGCACTTGCAGACATTGACGGGGATGGAGCATTGGATATACTTACGGCCAATATTAGCAATAGCTTAACTGTATTAAGGAACACATCGTCTGTCGGTTCAATTACTATGGCGTCCGGTGTTAATTTTTCTGCGGGATCAACTCCATTCTTTGCAGTTGCTGTGGCTGACTTTGATGCAGATGGCAAGCCTGATGTTGCGTTAAGCAACTTTTCGGCTGCTAATGCTGTTGTACTCCGGAACACCGCTACAAGCGGCGTTATCAACGCTGCATCGTTTTCTCCTTTTCTTAATTTCACCAGCGGAGCCGGATCATATTCAGTAGCAGCCGGCGACCTTGACGGAGATGGGCGGGCCGACATTGTGACCGCAAACAACGGACCCAGCAGTATTTCTGTGTTGAGGAATGCACCACCTCCCAATGCGGTACCCAGTTATACCGGTGGCAACCCCCAATACCTTAGTGTGTGCCAAAACTCAAGTGCTAATGCTATCAACTCTTTACTGCAGGTAAGCGATGCAGATGCAGGGCAAACCCTCACCTGGACCCTGACAGTACCTGCTACAAACGGTACTGTAACTATGGGAGGTACAGCAACATCTACAGGTGGTAATGTTACCCCAGCAGGTTACAGTTACTCACCGCTTCCCGGCTTTGCAGGGTCTGATGCATTTTCAATTCAAATAGCGGATGGTGCAGGTGGGTTTGCTTCAACTACTATCATTGTAACAGTAAACCCAGCCCCAACAACCATTACCGGTACTACGACAGTATGCCGCGGGCTCACCACCACATTAAACAGCACACCATCGGGTGGTACATGGACATCGGGCAACCCGGCAGTGGCTACTGTGGGCGGCGGCACGGGCATTGTGACAGGTGTTGCATCGGGTACGGCCAACATTACTTATACATTGGGCAGTTGTATCACGACAACTACTGTGACTGTAATTGGTACACCGGTAGTAAGCAGCCTGAGCAGTTATGTGGCTGCACCCGGAGCTTCGATAACGATAAGCGGTAATGATTTTAATACAAGCACTACAAACAATATTGTTTACTTCGGCGCGACGCGTGCAGTGGTGACATCGGCAAGTAATACATCGCTTACGGTAACTGTGCCTGATAATGGAACTTACGCTCCAGTATCGGTTACTAATACTACTTGCCCATATACGGGATATTCATCTAACTCTTTCCTTCCAACTTATAATAATAGCGGCTTTGTTGCAAACACGGTAAATTTTGATGTAAAAGTTGATAACTCATCCGGAGGATCTTTTCCTAATCATATATATGCAGGGGATATAGACGGCGACGGTAAAACGGATGTTGTTTTTGTTAACTTCAGCAGTAATTCAGTTGTTGCGTTCAGAAATACCAGCACACCAGGAAGTGTAAGTTTTGCTTCAGGTACAACGGTTTTTTCAGGAGGTAATATTGGCTTTGTTACTATTGGTGAAATTGACGGAGATGGGAAGCCGGAAATCATCGTCCCGGTTAGTGGCACAGCCAGTGTAACGGTTCTTCGCAATACGAGTACACCCGGTACTTTTAGCTTTGCAAGTGGAGTGGCATTTACGACTGTTGCTGGCTGTAATTCAGCGAACATAGCTGATATTGATATGGATGGAAGGCCTGATATCGTTACGGCAAATCAAGGTACTACCGTTTCTGTATTAAGAAATACCGGTAGTCTCGGTTCATTAAGTTTTGCAACCCATTTAGACTTTTCTACAGGTGCAGGGTCTAATCCGACTTATGCATTTGCCGGGGATGTGGACGGTGATGGCAAGTCTGACATATTATCGGCTAACACGTCTAATGGTACTATTTCTGTTTTCCGAAATACAAGTACAATTGGTTCTGTCAGTTTTGCGGCAAGGATTGATTTAACCACGGGTACTACTCCGGTTCAGGTTGGCATGGCGGATTTGGATGGGGATGGTAAACTTGATATTGTTGATGTAAATCAGACCAGTGCAAATTTTTCCGTGTTTCCTAATACGAGCACACCTGGTACTATTGCTACAGGCAGTAGAATTGATTTTGCCGCAGGGCCTACGGCTCATGGTATAAGTTATGGTGACTTCAACGGAGATGGCAAAACGGACGTTGTGGTGTCTAATATATCTTCTTCCAACGCATCTGTTTACCGTAATACAAGTACAGGAACCGGTGTTTTTACTTTTGGGGCCGTTAATTTTATCACAGGTGCAGGACCAGGTGGGGTTTTCGTAGTAGATATTGATGGCGATGGCAAATCTGACTTAGCAACGGATAATCAAAGTGCTAATACATTTTCTATATTAAGGAATAAACCGTTGCAGCCTATTACCGGCACTCTTACCGTTTGCCCAGGCACGACAACAATATTAAGCAATGCCACAACAGGCGGCGCATGGAGCAGCAGCAACCCGGCGGTGGCTACTGTGGGTTCCGGTACAGGTATTGTATCGGGTGTGGCATTAGGTAGTGCTAATATTACTTATGCAGGAACAGCAGGCCCATCATTTACAGGTAATATAGTAGTAGTAACAGTTACTGTTATGGCGTTGCCATCGGCGATAACCGGCACTACCAGTGTATGTACAGGAGCAACCACTCCATTAAGCAGCGCCACAAGCGGCGGCACATGGAGCACCAGCAATGCAGTAGTAGCAACTGTGGGCTCGGGTACCGGTATTGTATCGGGCCTTACTACAGGTGTGGTTACTATATCTTATACGGTGTCAACAGGATGTTATGTGACTACACCTGTGACAGTTAACCAAACACCTACGGGTATCAGCGGCACATTCAGTGTATGTGTGGGACTGACAACAACCCTGAGCAACGGATATGGCAGCGGTGTATGGACCAGCAGCAATACAGGTGTTGCCACAGTAGGCTCGGCATCAGGTGTTGTTACCGGAGTTTCCGGTGGTAATTCAACAATTACTTATACGTTGCCGGGTAACTGTTTTGTTACCCAGCAGGTAACAGTTAATACTAATCCTGCCTCGATAACAGGAACGGATAATGTTTGTGTGGGTGGTAACGTTACGTTAAGTAATGCTACACCAAGTGGTTTGTTCAGCAGCAGTTCTACGGGAGTTGCTACTATAGGTGGCGGCACCGGTATGGTGACCGGCATAACAGCAGGGACAACTAATATATCATATACAATAACAGCAACAGGTTGTTATAGTGTAATGCCATTCACTGTTAATCCTAATCCGGCGGCGATAACAGGTACCACCAATGTGTGTGTGGGCTTAACAACTACGTTATCAAATGCTACATCGGGTGGTACCTGGAGTAGCAGTAATTTATTTCAGGCATCCATAGGCTCTGCTACAGGTGTAGTTACGGGTGTTTCGGCTGGTAACCCTGTTATTACATATCTGCTTTCAACCGGTTGCTATGTAACAACACCATTTACAGTTAACCCATTACCGGCTGCCATCACAGGTTCTGCTACGGTATGTGTGGGTTCAAATGTAATGCTGACCAACACAACCGGAACAGGCGTATGGAGCAGCAGTAATCCTGCCGAGGCTACTATTGGGACTTCATCAGGTATCGTAACAGGTGTTTTGGCAGGTACGCCTACTATTACTTATACATTGCCAACAGGTTGTATAGGGACAAGGATACAAACTGTAAATCCATTGCCTGCGGCAATAACGGGTGTGCTCACGGCTTGCCCCGGAACAACAACAACTTTAAGCAACACTTCAGTAGGAGGTGCATGGACAAGTAATAACACATCAGTTGCTACCATAGGGTCGGGTACAGGTATCGTGACAGGCGTAGCAGCAGGTACATCGACGATAACTTATACGTTACCTACCGGCTGTATAATGACAGCGGTAGTGACCATTAATCCTAACCCAGCAGCGATTACCGGTACGCCAACATTATGTACCGGTTCAACAACAACGTTTGCCAGCGCAACCGGTGGCGGGACATGGAGCAGCAGCAACACGGGTATAGCCACAATAGGTGCGGTGACCGGGATAGCTACAGGGGTATCGAACGGCGTATGGGTTTGTACATATACTATGGCTACCGGGTGTATCAGCACGGTTACATCCACTGTAAATCCAACACCTTCTGCAATTGGCGGCACACCGAATGTGTGCGTTGGATTGACCACAACATTAACCAATGGTTCCGGCAGCAGCACGTGGAGCAGCAGCAATGCTTCGCTTGCAACTGTGGGTTCGGGTACAGGTATAGTTACCGGTGTGGCAGCAGGTGCGCTGAATATTTCTTTTACCCTGCCAACGGGTTGTTTTGTAACAATGCCATTTACAGTTAACCCCACACCTGCTGCCAGTGCAGGTACGCCGAATGTGTGCGTGGGTTCAACGAGAACGCTTACTAATTCGACCAGTGGTGGTACATGGAGTGCAAGCAACGCCAGCGCTACTGTTAATTCTACTTCGGGTGTAGTTACCGGCGTTTCGGCTGGTACTTTGAACATCACCTATACTTTGCCTGCGGGTTGCTTCAGCGTGCTGCCATTTACGGTGAACGTTATGCCCGGAGCGATAGGGTCTAGTATTGTTTCCAGCTACACTCCCGGGGCTTATACCTACGTGGTGCCTGCAGGGGTAACTTCTGTGGATGTTACAGTAAACGGTGCGCAGGGAGGCTCAAATGGTTCCGGACTTGGTGGGAATGGTGGTAGAGTGCAGGGGAGTCTTAGTGTGTCTCCCGGACAACAACTGTTTGTTTTTGTAGGAAGTCAAGGAGCAAATTATGTTTCGACCGGTGCTGCCGGAGGCAACAGTTTCGGTGGTGGAGAAGATGGTGGTGTTGGTGGATCAAGTAATGGTGGTGCCGGTGGCGGTGCTGCCAGTGACGTGCGCACCAGTATTACAGGTGGAGCTACCAGTTTCGCATCTCTTAGTAGCCGCGTATTTGTTGGCGGTGGCGGCGGTGGCGGCAATTTCAGTTGTAGTCCACGTCTGAATGGAGGTGTTGGCGGTTTCCCAGCAGGTGGAAACGGATTGGCTTCATGCAGTGTACCTCCAACGGGAGGCAGCCAGGTGGCTGGAGGTAATGCAACATGTTATTCAGGAAATTGCGGTACAAACGGTGGTTTCGGTAACGGCGGCGGTGCCACGTTCTGGGGCGGCGGTGGTGGTGGCGGCTACTACGGCGGTGCTGGCAGCGGCGAGGCTTCCGGTGCGGGCGGTTCTTCATATGCGGGAGCGGGAACCAGTGGTGTCAGCTATACCAACGGATCGCAAACAGGTAACGGTAGTGTGACGATATCATATATAGTAGCTGTTACCAGTGTTTGTGTCGGCTCTAATGTATTGTTGTCAAATGCAACACCGGGAGGTGTTTGGTCGAGTAGCAACCCAGCAATCGCTACAATTGGTTCTACTACGGGTTTGGTGACCGGCATATCGGCAGGCAGTGTTATCTTTAGTTACACTACTGCAGGAAATTGTTCTGCTACGCTAGCATTCACAGTTAATGCAACACCATCAGCAAACACAGGTGGTAATAATGTATGTGTGGGTTCTTCGATTACACTTGCTAACAGTGCCGGTGGCGGAAGCTGGAGCGCAAGCAATGCGAATGTAAGTGTTGGTTCCTCGACAGGTGTGGTAACGGGTGTGACTGCCGGTACTGTAAACGTGACTTATGCTATGCCAACCGGCTGTATAGCTGTAACGGCAATGACTGTTAATTCAACTCCGGCAGCAATAACAGGTGCTTCAACTGTATGTACGGGCCAGACAACTACACTGAGCAGTGCTACAGCGGGCGGCACATGGAGCAGCAGCAATACTGCGTTATCGACAGTATCGGGAACGGGTGTTGTAACAGGTGTTGCTTCGGGAACTTTAAACATAACTTATACTACTAATCCGGGATCATGTTTTGTGACATGGGCCATGACAGTGAATCAAACTCCACCGGCTATAGTGGGCAGCAGCAATCTTTGTATTGGTGTGCCTACGCCGCTGAGTAACTCTATAGGAGGCGGTGTTTGGACCAGCAGTAATTCATCACTGGCAAGCATTGGTTCTTCATCTGGTGTTGCAACGGGTATCGCTTTGGGCAACCCGGTAATCACTTATACATTACCCGGCGGTTGTTTCGCTACAATGCTGACAACAGTTAATAACCAGCCTGCAGCAATAACAGGTAGCTTCATAGTATGTGAAACACTGACAACTACTTTAGGTAATACTTCGAGCGGTGGTCTTTGGACAAGCAGTAACAGTGGACAAGCGAGCGTTGGCTCAACCACAGGTGTTGTGACAGGCGTATCGGCAGGGATACCTAATATTACTTATACATTGCCGGGCGGATGTAATTCGATCCAGCAGATCACAGTTAACCCTCAGCCAGCAGTGGTAACAGGCACAGCAATAGTGTGTGTGAACGCAACAACAACTTTGAGTTCCGCAACTTTTGGCGGCACCTGGAGCAGCAGTAATACATCGCTTGCCACAGTAGGTTCGTCTTCCGGCATTGTAACCGGAGTGTCGGCAGGTAACCCTGTTATTTCTTATACATTGCCGGCGGGTTGCTTCTCTATAGCAACAATGACTGTAAATGCATTGCCAACGGTTTACGCAGTAACCGGTGGAGGCGCTTATTGTGCAGGTGGCACAGGCGTAGCTATAGGGGTGAGCAACTCAAATACCGGCATCAATTACCAGCTATACAGGGGGACTGTGGCAGTAGGCAGCCCTGTTAGCGGCACCGGATCTGCAATCAGTTTCGGCCTGCAGACAGTAGCAGGTACCTATACAGTAGTGGCGACGAACACTACTACCGGATGTTTTGTGGGTATGAGTGGTACGGCTACGGTAACAATCAATCCGTTGCCTTTCACGTATGTGGTAGCGGGCGGCGGTGCTTATTGTTCCGGCGGATCTGGGCTGAATATCCGACTTATGGGTTCTGCCGCATTCGGGTTTACTTACCAATTATATATAGGTGGCACAACCCCGGTAGGCCTGCCGATTGCAGGAACCGGTGTGATGCTTGATTTCGGGCTGCATAGTACTGCAGGTACTTATACTGTTGTGGCAACAAATACTGCTACGGGTTGTACAAATACAATGCTGGGTAGTGCGGTAATATCAATCAATCCATTACCTACGGCATATGCAGTGACAGTGACAGGCAGTGGCGCATATTGTGCGGGTGGCATTGGCCAGCAGGTGGGGCTTGCTTCATCGGCAATAGGATTTAGTTATCAATTATTTAATAGCGGTACGCCTGTGGGGGCTCCATTGCCCGGTACAGGTTCGGCATTAAACTTCGGATACCAGACAGCAGCAGGTACTTATACTGTAGTAAGTACAAACAGCGCTACGTCATGTATCAACAGCATGACAGGTAGTGCTGTGATTACAATCAACCCGCTGCCAACAGTTTATTCTGTTACTTTATCGGGTGGCGGCAGCTATTGTGCAGGCGGCACAGGTGTAGATGTTTTGTTGAGCGGATCTGAAATAGGTGTAAATTATCTCGTGTATCTAAATGGTGTTTCCACGGGTGTTTCATTAGCGGGCACAGGTTCTGCTCTCAATTTTGGTGCGTTTACTTCTGCCGGTACATATACGATTATTGCTACTAATTCAGTAACTACTTGTGTGAATACAATGTCGGGTAGTCCGGTATTAACCATTAATCCGTTGCCTACGGTATTCAGTGTAACCGGTGGCGGTTCTTATTGTTCCGGCGGTACCGGTGTAAGTGTAGGGTTAAGCAATTCAAGTATCGGTGTTTCGTATCAGTTGTATGATGCAGGTGCCGTGGCTATAGGCGGACCTATAGCGGGTACGGGTGTGGCACTGGATTTTGGTTTGCTCACGCCAGCATCAACTTATACAGTAGTAGCAACGAATGCCACTACGGGTTGTGTGAGCAATATGAGCGGCAGCGCAACAGTGACAATTGATCCACTGCCAAATGTTTACCCAGTATTGGGTGGCGGCGCGTATTGCGTTGGCGGCACAGGCGTAAACGTTGAACTGCTAACCTCTGATCTTGGTTTCGATTATCAGTTGTATAATGGGATTACTCCGATAGGGGCTCCACTGACTGGAACAGGTTCTTTGTTATCATTTGGTGCTCAAACAGCGGCAGGTACTTATACAATTCATTCTACTGATATGGTTACCGGCTGCGTGTCTGTAATGTCTGGAAGTGCAGCAGTAACAATTGACCCTCTACCTGTAGCTTATACTGTAACCGGTGGCGGTAATTATTGTTCGGGTGGAGCCGGGGTGCTTGTAGGCCTCAGCAGCTCTCAGGCAGGTGTAGATTATGAGCTATATATAGATGGTATACCAACAGGCACAATAGTTCCGGGTACAGGTATCGCTATTAGTTTCGGTATGCAGACAACTGCCGGTATATATACCGTGGAAGCGGACAATCCAACAACAACTTGTACGAACAATATGACAGGCAGCGCTACAGTAGCGATTAATCCATTGCCGGTTGTTTACTTTGTAACCGGTGGTGGTAATTATTGCGTGGGTGGTGCAGGTGTTCATGTTGGCCTTAGCGGGTCTAATATCGGGTTCAGCTACCAGCTATATGACGCGACCGCAGTGGCGGTTGGTGGCCCGTTAGCGGGTACAGGTGCGGCATTGGATTATGGTATGTTAGCTGCGGTAGGTACTTATACCGTTGTGGCAACTGATTTGACTACAGGCTGTGTTAACGATATGGCAGGAAGTGCTACTGTGGGTACGGATGCGCTACCTGTAATATATAATGTAACAGGCGGTGGTGCTTACTGTGCTGGTGGTACAGGAATGAATATTGACCTGGACAATTCTGAAGCTGGTGCCAGTTACCAGTTATATAAAGATGGTGTGCCGGTTGGCGCAATTGTTAGCGGTACCGGTTTCCCTATAAGCTTTGGTCCACAAACGGCAGCGGGTGCATATACTGTAGTTGCTACGGGTGGAACGGGATGTACTGAAAATATGGCGGGCTTTGCTGCAATTACTATAAATCCACTTCCTGTTATATATGCTGTAACCGGCGGTGGCAGTTATTGTTTGGGTGGTACAGGTGTTCATATAGGGTTGGGCGGTTCGACAGCAGGTATCGAGTACCAGTTATTTGACGGGTCTCCTGTAGGTGCCCCTATTACCGGTACCGGACTTCCGATTGATTTTGGGCTGGTAACAGGTGCAGGTGTATATAGTGTGCTTGCGTCAAATCCGGCGACGGGTTGTACATCCACAATGACCGGCACAGCAAATGTATCTATTGATGCCCCTCCGGGATTATATATAGTAACAGGAGGCGGTAACTATTGTGCCGGTGGCACAGGTACGAATATCTATCTGTTAGGTTCTGCGCCAGGCGTTAATTATCAATTATTTATAGGCAGTTCGCCAATCGGCAGCCTGATGCCAGGCACCGGTGGAACACTTGATTTCGGTCCACAGACGCTTGCCGGTGTATATACGGTGCAGGGAACGGATGTAGTAACAGGTTGCACATCGCTAATGGCACTGAGTGCTACAGTGAGCATAGACCCACTGCCAACAATGTATACTGTGACAGGCGGTGGCAGTCTTTGCCCTGATGGTGCAGGTGTGACTGTAGGTTTAAGTAATTCTGATGTAGGAATTACTTATCAACTCCTCAGAGATGGTGTGCCTGAAGTAGCACCGGTTAGCGGCATAGGTGCAGCATTTGATTTCGGGATATTCACAGGAACAGGAACATACACAGTTTTAGCTGTAAGCGGTGCCGGTTGCCTGAACAATATGACCGGCAGTACGACAGTTGCCCATTATCCATTACCAACACTTTACACGGTGACGGGTGGCGGTACCTATTGTGCCGGTGGTGCAGGCGTGCCTGTGTCACTAAATGGTTCTCAGGCGGGTGTTGATTATCAACTCTGGATGGGTACTACGACTGTAGGCCCGGTGGTTGCCGGTACAGGCAGTCCGATCAGTTTTGGTATGCAGACTGCGATAGGTAATTATACGGTAATGGCCATAAATCCGGTAACAACATGTACGGATACAATGTATGGCAGTGCCAACGTAATTACCAATCCATTGCCTATAGCACAGACGCTTACGGGCGGTGGCAGTTACTGTGCAGGAGGTGCCGGTGCGGGTGTTTCCATGACGAGCTCAGAGACAGGGGTTTTATATCAATTATATAATGGTACGACGCCTGTAGGCAGTCCGCTTGCGGGTACAGGTTTCGGGTTGGATTTCGGATTACATACAACTACAGGAACTTATACAATCACTGCTACCAACGTAACTACGTTATGCACATCTAATATGGCGGGTAGTGTTACTATCAGCATAAGCCCGCTACCAACTGCATATACCGTAACAGGTGGCGGTAACTATTGCTCGGGTGGAGCAGGCGTGAATATAGGGCTGAGCAACTCGCAAAGCGGTGTTAATTATCAATTATTCATGGGTAGCGCACCAGTGAGCTCACTGGTTGGCGGAACTGGCGGCCTGATTACATTTGGGCTGCAAACCAGCCCCGGTATTTATACCGTGGTAGCTACTAATGCATCGACATTGTGTACTAAAAACATGACCGGAAGTGTGACCGTAGGCATTAATGTATTGCCAACAGCATATACGGTGACCGGTGGAGGAAGTTACTGTACAGGAGGAAGCGGCGTAAGTATTGGGTTGAGTGGTTCCGCTACGGGCGTTAAATACCAGTTATTTATAGGTACAACCGCAGTTGGTTTGCCAGTGAATGGTACAGGTGCATCTATCAGTTTTGGTATGCACACGGCACCAGGTGTATACAAAGTTGTAGCAACTAACAGTACCACACTGTGTTCAAACGATATGGCTGGTACCGTGTCTGTTGCGATCAACCCGCTACCGACTGCGTATACGGTGACCGGCAGTGGCTCCAGCTATTGTGCAGGCGGGACTGGTGTTTCAGTATATATCAGCGGTTCACAGACAGGAGTAAACTACCAACTGCTGAGAGGTACAGCACCAGTGGGCACTGCGGTGGCCGGTAGCGGCACGCCACTTGATTTCGGGCCACAGACTGTAGCAGGCACTTATACAGTAGTTGCCAACAATACCGCGACCGGATGCATGAGCAATATGACCGGTCTGGTGTCTGTATCAATAGATCCTTTACCTAACGTATACAGTGTAACCGGTGGCGGTAATTATTGCCCTGGTGGCACAGGCGTGCATGTGGGGTTAAGCAGTTCAAATACAGGTATTAAATATCAATTGTATAATGGAGGCCCAGTAGGCCCGATGGTAACCGGAACAGGTGCAGCAATTGATTTTGGGGTACTGACTACTACAGGCACGTATACCGTTATAGCTTCTAACTCTATAACGGGTTGTACCAGCAATATGACAGGAAGTGCAACCATTGGGTTGAACCCGCTGCCAGTAGCATTTACGGTAACAGGTGGTGGTGGTTACTGTTCAGGTGGCGTTGGTGTGAGTGTAGGCCTGAACGGATCTATCACGGGTACTAATTACCAATTGTATTACGGAAGTACGGCGTTGGGCGGTGCTGTGGCTGGTACAGGGTTGGCACTCAACTTTGGATTGCAAACCACAGCCGGTTCGTATACGGTGAGGGCTACAGATGTGAGTACATCATGCACAAGCAACATGACCGGTGCCGCGAATGTGGCCATAAACGTGTTGCCAACCGCGTATGTTGTAACAGGTGGTGGCAATTACTGTGCGGGTGGCGCGGGAATGCATATTGGTTTAAGCAATTCAGATGCCGGTATAAGCTACCAGCTGTATAACGGAACAGCAACAGCCGGAGCCCCTGTAACAGGAACGGGTACATCAATTGACTTTGGCGTATTTACCGCTACCGGCAGCTATACTGTTGTGGCAAAGAATTTGTCCACACTTTGTACTTCAAACATGACGGGTAGCGTAGGTATAGGTATCAATCCATTGCCTACAGCATTCAGCGTAGTAGGCGGAGGGGCTTATTGCTCCGGAACGGGTGGTATTCATGTTGGTTTAAGCAGTTCAAGTGCAGGTGTTTCTTACGAGTTACGTAAAGATGGTTCTTCTGTTTTAACAATGACAGGCACCGGTTTGCCTATAGATTTTGGTCTGCAGACAGCAACTGGAATCTACACCGTTGTGGCAATGAACAGTACCACTATGTGTTCGAACAGCATGTCGGGCAGCACAGCGGTAACAGTAAATCCGACTGTTGTTCCATCTGTGTCGATAGTAAGCGCGACGGGTGATACTACATGTGCGGGCAACATTGGTAACTTCTCAGCTGCGGTTGTGAATGGAGGTTCTGCTCCTCTTTATCAATGGGCTGTGAATGGCGTTAATGTTGGTACCGGCAGTGCGTATAGTTATGTGCCGGCTGATGGTGATATTGTGAGTGTATCGCTTACCAGCAGTGCGGTTTGCGCTATGCCTGCAACAGTAAATGCTTCCATGGCAATAACAGTGTTGCCGATGGTTACTCCGTCAGTGTCAGTGTCTGCGATTCCGGGTGCGATTGTATGTGCTGGTACAGTAGTGAATTATACTGCGTCATATGCTAACGGTGGCCTCTCTCCGGTATTTGAGTGGAAGAAGAATGGGGTAGTGGTAGGTTCATCTGCTGCGTACAGCACTATTCCTGCTAACGGCGATGAGATTACCTGTATCATGACATCAAGCAATAGGTGTGTATCACATCGTACAGTGTCGAGCAGCTTCAATATGATAGTGAACGACCCTGTGACACCGATAGTGAATATCCTTGCCAGCCCCGGCCTGAATATCTCGGCAGGATTACCATTAACACTTACTGCGGATATCACTAATGCAGTAACATTGCCATCGTATCAATGGTCTGTAAACGGTGTACCGGTAACAGGTGCTACCATGCCCCAGTTTACAAGCGATAATTTTGCTAACCTGGATATAGTAACCTGTACGGTTACCAGTGGCGGAGGTTGTGCTGGATCTGCCGGTACAGGTACTGTAACGATAAGGGTAGTAGGCGTAGGTGTTAACAACATAGCATCTATTGGTAATGATATTCAGCTCATACCTAACCCAAATAAAGGTACGTTCAATGTTAGGGGTACATTAAGTACGAATACGAACGAGGAAGTATCGATGGAGGTTACGAATATGCTGGGACAAAGCATCCTGGTAAGGAAAGTGGATGTTCGTAATGGAGAAATAAATGAAAGTGTGCAATTAAGCGGCGATATTGCTAATGGAATGTATATACTGACCTTACGTTCTGAGTCGGGCAGCAAAGTATTCCATATAGTGGTTGAGCGTTAGTTTCATTGCGTAAATTGTTTTCTGAAAAAGGGTAGCTATCAGCTACCCTTTTTTGTTTTTATGCCTGTATCATTACCGTTAAGCAATCCGAAAAGAGTTGACTTTAAATAGATTGATAAAATTAATGTTTTATTATTTACATTTATTATAATTGCTAGAAGTTAAAATTACAAAATAAATCTACCAGCAATATGTAGGTTAAGTTATACACTAATTAACATTTTATTTTGTTAAAATTTACCTAATTAGTATACTTTTAAAATGGTTTAGTAAGTATTGGTTAAAATAATGATCAGGTCATTTGTTAACTAATGATTGCTAATACCCCACCTACTCTGTCTTTTCTCGAACAAGTACCCCCTCCCTGAAACACCCTTTTAGTTGAAAATATTAACAGTTAGCAATGATGCTAACTGAAGGAGTGAATTACTTTTTAAAAGAATATAGAACCCTTTTTAAAAGCGAATATTAAACAATCATTAGCGTATGATACGTAACTACATTTCAAGGCTTACCGGTGTAATAGTAATCTTAGCAGGATTGAGTGTATGTGCTTCTGCACAAACTACGACGTATAGCACCGTCGGGTCGTACACGTATACTGTTGGTTCAGGAATTGTGTCATTGTCAATTGATATGGCAGGGGCTCAGGGTGGGTCATCAGGCGCAAGCGCACCGGGAGGTAAGGGTGGACGTGTGCAGGCTACGTTGGCGGTGACGCCGGGGCAAGTGCTGTATGTTTATGTTGGTGGTGCCGGCACTGCTGGAAATTCTACCTGTTCATCTAAAACAGGTGGCAGTAATGGCGGAGGAAATGGCTATGGGTATGGCGGGGGAGGAGGAGGTATGTCGGAAATACGCAAAGCTTCTGGTGCATTTTCACTCACCAATGAATATTTAGTAGCAGCAGGAGGTGGTGGCGGTGGATATAACTATGCGACAATTACCGAGATTGGTGGGTATGGCGGTGGTTTGACCGGTGGAGTTGGATATATGGGAAGCCCAGGAGCACCAAGTGCCACTCATGGAGGGTCTGGGGGCACCCAAACAGCAGGGGGAGCAGGAGCATCTTCTTATAGCACGCCTGCAGGCACTGCGGGTGCCGGGGGTAGTGCGTCAACATCCTATTGTTATGCAGGTGGTGGTGGCGCCGGCTATTATGGTGGCGGATCGGGAGCTTATGGTGGCGGTGGCGGCGGGTCGTCATATATTGCCGGCACAGGTGTAACAGGAGCAAGTACTACACAAGATTACCAAAGTGGGTCGGGGTATGTTTCTATTACGCCTGCCGTGCCCGGGGCTGCGATGTTTACCACAGCTGGCGGCCCGTATAGTTATACCGTGCCCTGTGGCGTGACTTCTGTTGTTGTGGATATGGCCGGAGGTGTAGGGGGTAGTTCATATCCTGCAACACACAGAGGTGGCTATGGGGGAAGAACGCAGTGTACTCTTGCCGTAACAGCGGGGCAGGTGCTGAATGTGTATGTGGGAGGTGCCGGAGCAAATGGCGCTTCAGGTGTGGCCGGTACAGGTGGCGCAAATGGTGGTGCAGTGGGACAGATATCCGGTACGAGCTATGCCGGTGGTGGTGGTGGCGGAGCGTCAGATAATCGTTTAGGAGGAACTGCGTTGACTGACAGAATTATTGTGGCCGCTGGTGGCGGTGGCCCACGTCCAGGAGGACAGCTGGCCCGACTTCCGACGGCGGGCCACGCTGCTGCGCGCCGACCTCATCGGCAGCCACGGGCTGGTCCCCGCCACCTCGACCCGGGCGCTGCTCGCCGACGA